>JAFMNE010000020.1 GCA_017859395.1 Ilumatobacteraceae bacterium
CGCAACACGCCACCGGGTGCAGCAGCAGTTGCGGCGGCAATGTCGTCTTCGGTGAGGTGGCGGCCAAGTTCGGTGATGATCACCCCGGGATGCACAGCGAACGCTTCAACGCCTTGCCCAGCGAGCCGGCGTTGCAATTCCACGGCGAACAAGATGTTGGCCGTCTTCGACTGGCCGTATGCGGTCCACTTCTCGTAGGAGCCATCGGAGAACCACGGGTCGTCAAAACGCATCGGTGAACGATGATGTGCGCGTGAACTCAACGCGACGATGCGCGACGAGTCGGCAGCCAGCAGTGCTGGTGCGATCAGCACAGTCATCAGGAAATGACCGAGATGATTGGTGCCGAACTGCAGCTCGAACCCGTCCTGCGTGGTGCCCTGAGGGCACGCCATGATGCCGGCATTGTTGATCAACATGTCCATCTGGCTGTGACGTGCCAGGTACTCATCGGCAAAGCGGCGCACATCGGCCAACGAGGCCAACTCCAGCGACATCATCTCCACATCGTCATTACCGGTGGACGCACGCACCTGGTCGACCACGGCCCGGCCCTTGTCGAGGTCGCGCGCAGTGAAGGTAACGGCGCAGCCTTTGGCAGCGAGGGCACGTACCGTCTCGGTACCGAGCCCACTGGATGCACCGGTGACAAGTGCTCGTCGACCACTCAGATCAATGCCGTCAAGTACTTCGTCGGTGGTGGTGTCGTGTCCAAAGGTCATGGAGCGGCACCGTACATGTGTAGGCATCTCCGCGCCCGACCGAAGCGGATGCGGTAGCGGACAGGTGCGCGATCAGGCAGGCGCGATCGCGGCGTGGCGGCGTTCCATTAGACGCTCGGCAACTCGTGCACTGCGATCCAGTCGTGACATCACCGCGTCGCGTGCCCGGCTTCCCACATCGCCGAGGCCCGACATCTTGTCGACAGCCCATTGGTGCAAGAGCACCGGCACCAGAATCTGTTGGTGGTGAATCGCCAGGTCGTAGATACCGGCAGTGGCAATGCGACGAGCGTGGGCCGCGAAGTCGCGGATGCCCACACCGGGCATCTCGAAACTGGTGACCTGACGCAACACCGCAGCCATCATCTGATCGGGCACGACCGCGAAGGCCGCGGTTGCGAGATCACGGTAGAAGAGGTGATGCAGGTTCTCATCGGCCGCCACGCGACTCATCACGTCATGGCCGGCAGGGTCGCCGATCATCGCGCCGGTGGTGCGGTGCGCGATACGCGTCGCCAGTTCCTGCAGCGACAGATACACCAAGGCATCACACACCGATTCAGGTTCGGGCACCTGACCGGAACTGACCTGAGCCATGCGATCACGTTCGAGCGCCACCGGGTCGACGGCACGGGTGGTCATGAGGTAGCCGTAGATCGCCATGGAGTGCCGACCTTCTTCGGCGGTCCAACGGCGCACCCACTCACCCCATGCGCCGTCACGGCCAAGGGTGCCTTCAACGGTGCGGAAGTAGTACGGCAGGTTGTCCTCGGTGAGCAGGTTCACGATGAGCGATGACCGCACGGCGTCGTCGATCTGCGCGCCACCGAGGTCGGTATCGGCCTCGCTCCACGACCCGTCACGGTGTGCCCGACCACGTTCGTACGGAACGTACTCATGGGGAAACCATTCACGCGAGCGTTCGATATGCCGCTCAAGTAGTCGTTCGACATCGCCGTCGAGCTCACGCAACAGATCCGTATCGGTCCCCATATGCGCACCCTAGGCGAACGGGGTACCCGATTGACAGCGACAGCAGTCACGCCCGTTTCCGCTCACCCGCTGTTACGGTGCGGGTGCCGTCCGGGTCTTCCGTGCGGTGGGTTCGCCGAGCGGGATGTGGTTCCTCCGGTCATCGTGAGCCACCCCCAGCCCGCATCGCACGCTGTGCTCATGCGCTAACTGAACCCACACGCCACCGTGTTCGGTGTGCAGAGACGGAGACCCTTCCATGACCATGACCCCAGAGGCTGTCGCCTCCACAACCTTCGCCGACCTCGGAGTGCCCGAGTTCGTATGCAATGCGCTCGCGCGACGCGGTATCGAACGACCGTTCGAAATTCAGGCCGCCACCATTGCCGACACCTTGGCCGGCCGCGATGTGTGCGGTGCCGCACCCACTGGTTCGGGCAAGACCCTCGCATTTGGTGTGCCGTTGGTGGCGCTCACCGAGCGTGGCCGTGCGCATCATCCACGAGCTCTCGTGCTCTCCCCCACCCGCGAACTGGCCGACCAGATCGCCGACGAGATGTCCACCCTCTCGGGTCGCACAACCGTCGAGCCGGTCTATGGCGGCGTTGGCTACGGCAAGCAGATTGCCGCATTGAAACGCGGCGTCGACATTTTGGTGGCATGCCCCGGTCGCCTCGAAGATCTGATGGAACAGGGCATCGTCCGCCTCAACGAGGTGGAACGCGTTGTCATCGACGAAGCCGACCGTATGGCCGACATGGGCTTCATGCCCGCCGTACGGCGCATTCTCGACGCCACAACATCGCGCCAGCAGACCGTGTTGTTCTCGGCCACCCTGGACGGCGACGTTGGACGTCTTGTTGCCGAGTACCAGAACGACCCGGTGCGCCACGAGGTATCGGTTGACGATGCCGACACCGTGCCCGCCGAGCACCTGTTCTGGACCCTTGGCCGCGACGAACGCCTCGGCGTGTTGTCAGAGGTTCTGCGCAGCACCTGGCCGGCCATCGTGTTCTGTCGCACCCGTCACGGCGCAGATCGACTCGCCAAACAGTTGGCTCGTGACGGCATCATCGCCGTGCCAATTCATGGAGGGCGCAGCCAGCAGCAACGCACCCGTGCCCTTGCCGATTTCACCAACGGCCACGCACACGCGCTCATCGCCACCGATGTGGCCGCACGCGGAATCCATGTCGACGGCGTGGCCTGCGTGGTGCACTTCGATGTGCCCGAAGACCACAAGGCCTACATCCACCGGTCCGGTCGCACCGCGCGAGCGGGCCGCGGCGGTGTGGTGCTGTCGTTCATCGAGCCGAACGGCAAGCGGTCCGCACGACGCATGCAACGCGAGGTCGGTATCGAGGCCGAAGTGACCGCGGCAGATCCGTCGGCGCTGTCGGCGTATCAGAACTACAGCCCTGCACCCACTCCGGCGCCAGCGCATTCCCCTGCCCCGAAGGGCAAGGGAGCGCCGCGCAATAAGGGCGGTAAGGGCCCGCGGAATGCCAAGGGCGGTCCGCGTCGTTCCTCGCCGGGCGCCGCACGTCAGGGGGCGCAACGACAGGGTGACTCCCGTCAAGGTGGCCCCCGCCGTAATGGACCCAAGGCCCAGGGCCGCACCCACCGCGGTGCGCGCCCAACTCAGCACACCTGATGCACGTGATGTCATGAGGTTTGCCAATGTCGCCGGCCGCGCATCGGTGGTCATCGACGACACAGTCGTCGATCTGGCTGAGGCCACCGATGGGCGCATTGGCCCCGACCCGATGGACATCTATCGCTCATGGGACGATGCGCTCCAGATCAGTCGTGGTCTTGGCCCGTCATCAACGCCGCTTGACCTTGACCAGCTCGGCTGTCCAGTGCCGATGCCGCGACAGGTCTTCGCCATTGGTTTGAACTATCGCCGTCACGCCGAAGAGGCCGGCATGGCCGTGCCGACTAAACCGGCGACATTCACCAAGTTTCCATCATCGCTTGCGGGACCCTTCGACGACGTCACCGTCATCGGCGACGCCACCGACTGGGAGGTGGAACTGGTGGTGGTGATTGGACGCACCGCCGACCGGGTGGCTCACGACGACGCCTGGTCGCATGTGGCTGGTCTTACCGTTGGCCAAGACATCAGCGACCGCTACCTGCAGATGGCTGCGGGAGCGCAGTTTTCGCTCGGTAAATCACACCGCGGCTTCGGGCCCATGGGTCCGTGGGTGGTGAGTATCGATGAGTTCGATGACCCATCCGACCTATCACTGGGCTGCTCGATCGACGGCGAGGTGGTGCAAGACGCCCGTACCAGAGACCTCATCTTCGATGTCCCGACCCTGATTGAGGAGTTGTCGTCGGTGCTCACTCTGTGGCCCGGCGATGTGATTTTCACCGGCACACCCAGCGGTGTGGGCATGGGCTACTCGCCACCACGAGCCCTTGCTCCGGGCAACGTGATCGAAACCTGGATCGACGGCATCGGCACGATGCGCAACCGCTGCGTGTGACCACACCTGCACCCGCGGCGCATATCGACCTCAAAAAGCAGCACCTCAGCGTCACTGGTGCGGTCACACGCGCTGGCGTGCCTCAGCTGTGCGCGACATGTTCCGAAGCATGCCTTCAAACACGATCCCGTGGAAGGGCCACACCGACCACCAATAGATTTTGCCGGCGATACCTCGTGGTGTGAACGTCGCGCGCTGGAAGATACGAGAACCGGCGCCGTCCGACTCAACACGGAATTCAAGCCACGCTCGTCCGGGAAGACGCATCTCGGCTCGCAAACGCAGGAGGTGTCCGGGTTCGAGTGCTTCCACCCGCCAGAAGTCGAGGGCTTCGCCAACATGCAAATAGTCGGGATCACGACGACCTCTCCGCAGGCCGACTCCGCCGATAAGACGATCAAGAAAACCACGCACCGCCCAAGCCAGCGGGAACGAGTACCAGCCTCGCTCACCGCCGATGCCCTCTACCACTTTCCATACATCCATGGGCGATGCATCGACGTGGCGGTCGCGTTCATCTATCTCAACATCGCCCCCGGCCCATACTGGATCACTCGGGAGCGGATCGGACGGGGCATTCGGCCACGACGCATCTGACCATCGGGTCTCGACCGATCCCTGCTGGATTTTCTCGAGCGCTAATCTCACCGCCTCGTCATATCCGATCGGTGTCAAACCAATCAGGGCCTGCAGGTCACGCTCGCGTGGCACCACCGAGTTACGAAGAGACTCCACAAGAGGCACCGCAATTGCACGAGGTACCGGCGTCACAATATTCACCCAGTGGCTTGACAGCCTGGGGGTCAGAACCGGGATCGGGATGATCAATCGTCGACCAAGTCCGGCAACACGCGCGTACCGATGCATCATGTCCCGATAGGTCATGACTTCTGGGCCTGCGATATCAAATTGCCGATTCAACCCATCCGGTAAATCAACGGCGGCAATCAGACAACGTAGAACGTCGCGCACTGCGATCGGGGCAACCTTGCTGTCGACCCATCGTGGCGTCACCATGGCTGGGAGTCGCTCCGTCAAGTAGCGAAGCATCTCAAACGAGGCGCTCCCCGATCCGATGATCACCCCCGCCTGGAGTACGACGGCCGGGACGGATGAGTCAAGGAAAATTTGCCCAACCTCTGCTCGCGACGCGAGATGTTTGGATACGTCTTCGGTGTCAGGCGGGATGATCCCGCCGAGGTACACGATCCGCTTCACACCCGCACGTCGCGCAGCACCAACGACGTTGACCGCGCCGCGACGGTCCGAGTCACTGAAGTCGCCGGCCGTGCCAATTGAGTGCACCAGATAGAACACCGTGTCAACACCGACACACGCCGATTCAACAGATCCGGCATCTAAGACATCGCCCCTGAGGATTTCAGCGTGTGTTGCCCACGGAACCCCGGAGAATTTGGTGGGATCACGCGCGAGGCAGACGACGTCGTAGCCAAGGTTGATGAGAGATGGCGCAAGGCGACCTCCGACGTACCCGCTCGCTCCTGCGATCAGGATTCGTCGCTGCATGAGCCAAGCGTACGACGCCCTCGACCCAGATGTGTTTCCGCGCAGATTGCCCAGTTGGCCACAGCAGGCGGGGACCCTACGCCGGCGCCCCCGGCACGACTCGAACGTGCGACCTGCGGTTTAGGAAACCGTTGCTCTATCCACTGAGCTACGGGGGCGGGGATGGCCCGAAACGTGGTCCGAAATTCGGACACAGCGCGTTGGGTTACCGACCGTTGAGGTTAGCGGGGAAGCTTGTTAGCTCGAAGAGCGATCATCGGCCGGCGAATACCTGACGGTCGGTGAGGTCCTCTGTCTCAGTGCGAATCGAACGACCCGCGTTGGTCAGCCCTCCTCCGCTGTCGACGATGCCGTGCTGGCCGAACCGAGAGACCGCAGCCTCAAGATGCCGACGCTCCCAACCTTGCCACTGCTCGAACAACTCCAGTTCGATACCGCGCTCGGCGGTAGGCAGCACCGCCGCCTCCAGACTGTCGATGCCGAACACGGCTAGGGCAGCCACGTGACCATCGCTGCGTTGCTCACGGACCGTCGTGCACCACTGCCACTCGTCCTGCACCCCGATGGTCGGGGTAGCGTGGTGCATGGCGTTACAAATCTGCGATCTTAAGCCGACCGACATCGGCGCCGCGGTTCGCCTGCTGGAGGAAATCCGTCAGCTCCCCGACAGCACCCCGATCGAGATCGATCAATTCATCACCGAGGTCAACGACGGAGCCGTCGTCGTCGTGGCTCTCGCCGAAGGCGCACTCGTAGGACTCGCGAGCGCACGTGTTGCCGGCGACCGAGCTTGGACCCAATTCCTCGCGATATCGCCCTCCTGGAGAAAACAAGGAATCGGCTCCGCCCTCACGAATGGGCTGGAGAGTCGCCTCCTCCACCTCGGCGTCCGTAGAGTCTCCGCGCTCCTCGAACCCGGTCGTCTCGGTGAACGAGCGCTCGTCAACCGCGGATACGTCCCGACGACGGGAATGGTGCTGTACGAGAAGTCGCTCTCATTTGAACCTAGCGAGGTCCGCATCATCGACAAGTGGGGTGGCCAAATCCTCGACACCGATCTCTGGTCACAACTCGCGGGGATGGAGCGAGAGAAGTCGCTGATCGACCAGCGGATCGTGGCACCACTCGCGAATCCAACGGTCGCCTCCGAGGTGGGGCTGCGACTCCCGGGGACCGTGCTGATGTTCGGCCCTCCCGGAACCGGCAAGACCACCTTCGCCCGAGGCCTCGCGAGCCGACTTGAGTGGCCCTTCGTGGAGCTGCTGCCATCGAAGCTGGCGAGCGGCGAGGGTCGCCTCGCCGGCGAGTTGCGTGAAGCTCTCATCGAACTCGGGCATCTCGAACACGTCGTCATCTTCATCGACGAGTTCGACGAGATCGCGCCGGCGCGGGAGAGCAGCCCCGCCTCCGCCGGGGTGGTCAACGAACTCCTGAAGTCGATTCCGGAACTTCGACGACGGCCCGGCAAGTTGTTGGTATGTGCCACCAATTTCGTGGAGACCATTGACCCAGCGGTACTGCGACCCGGGCGATTCGATCTCCTCATCGGTATCGGCCCACCAGACTTGGATGCCCTCAGAGCTCTGTGGGCTCAGTCCCTCGGCGCGATGAGGGTTCACTCCGACGTCGACATCGATGCCGTGGCCGACCGGTGCGTCGGATTCACACCCGGTGATGTCGACCTCGCCGCCCAACGCGCTGCCTCCCTCGCGTTCTCACGGGCAAGCGAAGGTGGAGACACCGTGGTCACTACAGCGGACATCGACGACGCGGTCGAGCGAACCAGCCCATCCGTCACCCGCAAGATGTACGACACCTTCCGTTCCGAAGTCGCTGCCTTCGAACGTATCTAGTGGCGCGCGGTTCGCTCAGGGCATTGTGCCTAACGTGCGATCGTGCAGATCCAGATCACCGGCGATGCCCAAGACCCCAACGAACTCGTCCACTTCTAGAACGCAGGCCCTCGGCTACCGAAAGGAGCACAACGACGGCTTCGTCCACCAGATAATCGCCGCTAGCAAGATCAGCGAGGACGATGTCGTGGAGGTGCGCGACCACCTCCAGTTCCACGACGGCGCCACGGGGCCGGTGGATGGCAACTTGGAGTGAAACTTGCCGTCTGATGCGCACGCCACTGGTCACGTTGAGCCTCAGCGAAGGGCGTTACTGAGTTGAGCTCAACCGAGGAGTGGTACTCGCCGTGCTCTATGGCTCGGCGATGGTCACTCCTGAAAACAGGCTCACGACTGCTGCGGCAAGGCAGGCCGACATCGCAACTCGACGCGACTGGTGCCGTTGGCGGAACATAGGCGCATGAAAAAACGCGTGGGTATCCCCGCGAGCCCGACAACCGGTCCCTCGATCACGTGCTGCCTGAGAGGAACGGCACCTCGCAGGCTTGGCCGGTGATTACCGGCTCATGCACCACCACATTGCCGTGACCACCAGCCGACCACGATGGGAACACCGCCGAGTACAACCCCTCCGCACCGGCCACGAACACCACGACATGTTCCGGCGATGGCACGGTGCGCACCATGTCGGCATCGTCGCCACGCGGCGTGAATGCGGGATTCAGCAAACGAATACGCCCACGCGGCACGTGACACAGGTCGAACACTCGCTGCTGAATCGTCTCGCGCGTCCACCCCGCACCCGACAGCACCCGAGCGTGCTCCGGGTTCAGCGCCACCGCAACCGCACCCGTGCGCAGATACAGGTTGTTCGAGCCGGCGTTCACCACCACTTCGGCGATGATGCGCAACAGCCGCTCCGGTGAATCTGGATCATCCGCATCGTTCACGAACATCACGGAATGCGGGCCTTCCGTGCCCAGCGCAGTCACCACGTCATCGCCGGCCGCATACCCCCAACACGACGACAGCGGCGGGAACGGCGACTCGCTCTCTGCCTCCGCGAGACACATGGAGAACTTCCCTGGATGACCGAGCAGAGCCATATCGGACACGCCAGGTGCCGCGCCGCCGATGTTCAACAGGCACAGACGTACTGCTCGCCCGATGCTCGCATTCGCCCGATGCCCCGGCCCCAACGCACCAAAACCCGATGCGATGCCAGTGATCGGTGCGAGCGCTCCGTTCACGATGATCAACGGCGCGATCGAGTGGGTGGTGGACTGCACCTCGCTGAGGTCGAACGCCGGTTGCAGCACCGCCTGCACCGCCGCCAGCACATATGGCATGTGATCGGGGTCGCAGCCCGCCATCACCGTGTTCGTCGCCACTTTGGCAACCGTGGCCACACCACCGAGCGGGCCCACCTCGCCCAACACCACGTCGGCATCGAGTCCCGATGCCAACACCATCCGATCCACTCGCTCCGGGGTGGGGATCACCACCGGCAGGCCGTCGGTGCATCCCATCTCGTGAAGCTGCCGCAGCGCATCTGCGTCGTCTGTAGCGCTGAGCACCTGCGGCACGCTCACACCAACGCTGGTGGGTTGTCGGCCACCGACTCGCCGCGCAGCACCTCGAGCAGACGCGGAACGATCTGGTCCGCCAATGCTGCCATCTCTTCTGCGCTCGATCCCGCCACGGGATGCGGCAACCGGATGCGCGGCACATCGGGCATGCCACCCGATAGCGCGATGAGGTCACCCTGTTGCCAAAACGGCTCGGTCACGAGTGCCACCACCGCCACCCCTCTCATCGCCAGTTGGATCCCGTCACGCACGGTGCCGGAGGTGCAACTGCCTCAATGCCCGTAGGCCGCGATCACCGCGGAGCAGGTATCGGAAATCTCGTTGAGATCTTCTGTGGTGGCCAGAGCACTGGCGTTGCCCTTGTTCCATAACTTCGTGGTGAGGTCAGCCGCGTGTCGTTCAACAGCGGCACCAATATGGCGGAGAAACTCAACCGAACCTGGGAAGCCGTTGGCAAACAAGCCGATCTGGCTGCCTGCTCTCAACGATGCGGCCACCTCATAGGAGTGCACCGGCCCGGATCGTTCGCCACGTGGATCGCAGAACTGCACACCACCACCCTAGGTGATGGACATCGGCATCAATTCGTCGGCCAATGCCGGCGCTCAGGAGTTGAGCATCACGATGAGCATCGCGGGTGCCCCAAGCATGGCAAGCGTGGAGATAGCGAAATACACGGGGAACGGTGCCTTGGTGAAGTTGGCTCCAAATGCTGTGGCCCGAAGTTCATCATCCATGTCCTTGCGCATTGTTGCGATGTCCATGATCGCGCCGAACGCGGCGAACCATAGGAAAAACCCGACCACGCCGACGGCGATCGACAGCGCCACTTCAGCGTTGTCGCTCAGACCCCCGTACGAGGCCGCAATCGCGACACCAATGATGAGGCCGACGAGGCACTTCAAGCAGATCCACAACATCTGCGCCCGGTGATCAATCCAACCGCGTAGTTCGATCGAGTTCATGGCATTCCCCTGTCTCCAGCCGGCGGCCGGTTGATGCAACGATCAAATATCGTCGACGTTGCGGAATCCTTGCACGCGCGGGGCAATCACCTGGCGATACCAGGCCTACAACGTCGAACGCCCCGGGCGGTGCTGCCACGAAGGCGCTCCACCCGGGGCGTCCGGTTGCGGATCCACCGGTGGTCGATCTTCGGGCGTTAGCCTTCTCTCCGACCTTTCACATCGCCCGTCGCGCCCGAAGGCGTGGCGGGCGATGCCGCTTCAGAGGCCAGGCCTCCAGCCGTTGCCGACTGTCAAACCCTCCCCCTGTCCGACCGTTCCTGCCGCCGAAGCGACCCTCCCGATCGGACCCGGTGTCCGCGTCCTCTACTCGCCTCTGCCGCCTTAGAGTCGGTCCTGCCTCTCAGTCGGTGTGACCCTTCCAAGCTGCTCTCCCGCCCCCTCGTCGCCGTGCGCCGTAGTGGACTGACAACAGTATGCAAGCGATAAAACCGCAGGTCAAGGGGTATTTTTGAATTCACAGGGTTATCCACCACATTTCTCAGTTATCCACCGAATTTTTCTGTTGTCCACACTGATGTCCACCGTCAACCCACAGGGATGTCCACAGAACGGCCCTTGTTTCTGCCCCTCATCCGATAACGCAAAAGGGGTTCTTCCCCGCCGATACCCGGCACGGAAGAACCCCTTTGCATCGCCACTTCGCAGTGGCGCCTGGTCACTGACCGGCCATCAGCCCAAACATCTCCTCAGTCGGAATGAACGGACCCGACGACTCAACTTCGGCCAACTGCTCGGCCGCAAGGCGGGCGATGACTCGAACCGACGACTCAACATCGGGATAGGTGTTCACATTGATGAACTTTCCGATGCCAGCAGCAAAACCACCAACGATGGTGGTGGCACCACCCTCTTCAAGAATCGCGAATTGACGTCCAACGAGAGCACTCCACTCCTCGGAGCCAAAGACGATGCCGTCATACGCGCGACCCGGGCGCGCAATGGAAAATGATGTGTAACTCATTCTTTTCTCAGTCCTTTCGTCACTCCGTGAATCTTGCTTGCCAGATAACACAAGCAAGATTCAACGAAAGCATCCGGTTTCAACAGTTAGCGATTAGTAGATGGTGATGATTTGGAACACGGCGATGGCCGCACAGAACAACGCATTCGTTGCGCGGTAGAACGCGAACGGTGTTGCAGAGTTGAGCTGCCCGATTGGCGTATCTGCCACCGACGATGGCATCGACTTCACCAGGTTCATGAAGACCTGCTGCGCATAGTCGAATGTCAAAATGCCGAACAGCGCCACGCCAACTGCGGAGACGGTGAGAAGTGCCTGCACGTCATCGCTGGCACCGAACACAATCGTGGCGGTCAGCGCCGCGGTGGCGAGCAGATAGGTGAGTTGGTTCATCCGCATCGTTGCGGAGTTCTGCTCACCGGCTCTGTTCCATGTGTCTTCGTTCATGATGTCTTTCCTCCGTATGCCTGTGCCGAGTACCGACACAATTTGATGATGTGGGGGATGCCCACCCGTTAGACGGTGATATCTGCCACCAGATCCAAGTTCTGGAAGCGAACCTCACCGACACGAGCGGAGAACTCAGCAGCCGCGGCCTGGGTGATCTCAAGGTTGTTGTTCGCCTCGGCATCGGCAGCCGAATCGAAGAACATGATCTGCACGACGGTGCCCGGCCGGTCGCGATCTGCGCACACGAT
The DNA here is from genome assembly GCA_017859395.1 of Ilumatobacteraceae bacterium. Lineage (GTDB taxonomy): Bacteria > Actinomycetota > Acidimicrobiia > Acidimicrobiales > Ilumatobacteraceae > Casp-actino5. The sequence goes on from JAFMNE010000020.1 coordinate 11,846, forward strand.
TGCTCGACGTGCGAACGACTGCCCGCCGGCGGACTTGCGATACTCCTCGATGAACGCCACCGCATCGGCCGGATCCATCTCGAATTCCATGATCTGCATGTAGCTCATGTCATGAGTCCATGATCTGGGCGACTCGAGCTGCGGCGTCACCAACAGGCTGGATTCGGATCGTTCCCGCATCGGTGATTGGACGGAATGCGTCCTGGATGGCTGTGATGTCGTCAGACTCGATGACGAAAAACATCTGGTGCGCGAGTTGGTCGACCCACGCGCCGACCAACGTCACCGACGATGCCGCAATGCTGGGAAACAGCGCACCGAAGCTCGACTGCATGCCCTCTGGGTTGTCGATTGGGCAGGTGTGCTCGGTGTGGGTATGTGTGATGTGGAACAGCATCAGTAGAGCCGCCGACCCAGCACCCGGCCGAGCACCGTCGTGCCACTCGTTGCCATCATCTCGTGCACCTTCGGATCAGCGAAGTTCTTTGCCGAAGCAGCAAGAAGTGCATCAATTGAGTCGGACCATGTGGCGACGGCACCGGTGAACGGTGCGGGGCCCTGCGCAATGACCTGCATGGCGGTCATGCCGTTGGCGCCATCTTGCACGTGACTCCAGTTGTGGGAGAAGTTGGCCATTGCTGTGGCGTCGTCAACCATGCCACCACCCAAATACAGCGCCGATGAGTAGGCCCCCTCGCGGACACCAAAGTCGGCCTGCACGCGCATCAGGCCGCGACGCAGCACCTGCACCTGCGTGTCACGCATGAGCGCGACCATCTTGTCGTCGGCGTAAATCTTCGACTGCAGATCCATCGCAGCATCTGCGGTTGCCGTCTCAAACGAGACAAAGACCGACCCGGCCATCTCGCCACCCATGATCACCTCGGTCGCTGTGGAGCTGATGGCCCCCATCTCCATGAGATGATCTGCAGCCCATTCTTCGGCAGCTGTGCCGAAACCTTCCGCGTCGCCCATTTTGGCGACGACGATGTAGACGAATGACATGTGAAACCCCCATTGATTAGGTCATTGGATGAACTAGACCAGTTCATCGCATCGACCTTGCAGATGTCTTGCGGCTCCGTCGTAGGAATGTTGCGTGACTAGTCGGGGTCCGTAGATGCCATCTCTTGCACCTGTTCACGGGTCAACGTCATGTCATGCTCGGAGCCGGCATGAGCGGTGACATCAGCAACGAGCTGGTCAAAGGATGAGGCGCGAATGACCACTCCGCATGGGCAGGAGACGGACAATTGGGAACTGCTCATAGGTGAACAGTAGTTGACAACCAAGTACTCCCTCGCTCCGTGACCGAGGCCCTTAGTACAGTCGCGACATTGAGACGAGAGTTCACCTTCAAATTTGCGGACGCATGTCGATCACGGGTTCGCGTGGCGTGGTTGACCAGCGCGACCTCTCCGGCGTCATCGGACGTCACGTGCTCGCCCTTTTGACGCTGGCAAACGGCCCCATCGGGCGTTATGAAGTGATCGACGCCGTGTGGGGAGGGCGACCAACGAAAGCCGTCGATTCCACACTGAACGCTACTCTCTCTCGGCTTCGGTCGGCGTTAGTCCGAGCCGGTGGCGACGCCGACGCCATCATCGGTGAGCAGGGACAAATTGAGTTCCGTGGTCATCTCTTCACCTCGGACTATCACGATGCGGTGCGTGCAGGTGATCGCTGTGTCCCGATGTTGCACCGACAAGAATTCGCTGAGGCGTGGGTGCAGGCCACTATCGCATTCTCCATCAGCAACCGACGATTGCTCGCAGGAATCGAAAGCGAATGGCTGGACCACCGGCGAGATCACCTCCACCATCTGGTCTGCCGCTCCCTCGCTGTCGTCGTCATCGCGGCGATGGCCCGCGATCGCGCCCAAGATGCCATTTTCGCGGCTCGGGAATTGGTGCGCCGCGAACCACACAGTGATCGCGGCGTGCAACTCCTCGTGGCGACACTCCTGAATGTCGGCGACCGCGGCGCCTCTCGTCTTGCAGTACATGAATGGGCAGCTCGCCTGCAGAGCGAACTTGGCGTCCTTCCTGACGACCACACATTGCAGGCCCTCGACCGTTCCATCAACCGCCGATCCGACCTCGCGGAAAGCCTCGCCGAGCTCGTACCACTCATCACCTGAACCGCCCCAGACGCACAGACACGCATGAGTCCGCGCCTCAGCGTGGGGTGATTCACAGATGTACGGTGAGGTCGTGAGCGCTGCGACACAAACCGTCAATGAGTTCCGTGCGACCGTCGTATCAATGATCGACGATGCCGTACGCAACGAAGTCGCCTGCGCCGAATACGGCACGATACTCCCGCCCGGCCTCATCGATCCGGCGCGTCGCTGGCAACAGCACATCGCGGCGGCGGGCCTTGCCGGGATCGACTGGGCACCCGAGCATCACGGCCTCGGTCTCAGCCCCGACCACTCGGCTGTGTGGTACACCGAATGCGCGTTGGCCGGGGTGGCCCCGTATGCGAACTTTCAGGGCTACATCCTCACCGCTGGTGCTCTGCGCGCGCACGGCACCGACGCTCAACGCCACCGTCACCTGCCCGGCATCCTCAATGCCTCCACCATCTGGTGCCAGTTGTTCTCCGAGCCCGATGCTGGCAGCGACCTATCCAGTCTCGCGACGCGCGCCGAAGCCGACGGCGACCGCTGGCGCATCACCGGCCAGAAGATCTGGACATCCACTGCGCAGGTGTCGGATATGGGCATCTTGCTGGTGCGCACCGCACCCGATACCCGCGGCGCCCGTGGCATCTCCTTCATGCTGATCGACATGCACCAGCCCGGAGTGGAGATCCGACCGATCATGCAGATGACCGGCGACGCCGAGTTCTGCGAGGTGTTCCTCGACGGTGCCGTGGTGGAGGCCGACGGCCTCGTCGGTGATCTCAACACCGGATGGACGGTGGCCACCAGCGTTCTCGCCGATGAACGTGCCGCCGTCGGTGCGGCATCAGTTCGTTTGCGACGGCGTTTGAATCGCATCGCCGACGACACCACCGGCCTGGTCGCGCGGGGACGGGCGCTAGAGACACTGATGGCACGCACCGGCGTGAACCCCGGGCTTGGCCCGCTGATGAAACTCGGCATCACCGAATTCGAAACCGCTCTGAGTCGCGAGTTACTTGCCCGACACGGCGCGGAGGCAATGGTGCACACCGACGACACCGAGGCGTTCTTGTACGCACCCGGTATGCGGGTGGCTGGTGGCAGCAGCGAAGTGCAACGTGACCTCGTCGGGGAACGCCTGCTGGGGCTACCACGCGCTCCCCGCAGCTGAGAATTCGCCACCTGCACCTGCTGCCGCATTGACACTGCATCTAGGTTGGATTCATGACGTTGAGCCCTGCGAACTGGTACCCCGACCCCACCGGCCGGCACGAGCACCGCTACTACGACGGCTCGGCGTGGACCGACCAAGTCGCAGATGACGGCATCCAGTCCACCGACCCTGTCGAGGCCGCGCCCGACCCACCAAGCCGACTCGATCGATTGGACTCCGGCCTGACGATGGGCGACGAAGCACGCCGCGTCGACGAACAACTCCACGGCAGCGGACATCGCGGTGTGGGCATGGACGCGCCAGTTGCCGGTGGGGGCGGCGGCATCCTCACCGAACCGGTTCTGGTGGTGAACCAGAAGGCCAAGCTCATCGAGTTGAACAACCAGTATTCGGTGTTCGACCAGCACGGCAACCGCATCGCGGCGGTGAATCAGGTCGGACAATCAACCGCGCGCAAGGTGTTGCGGCTGGTGGCAAGTGTTGACCAGTTCCTGACCACCCGACTCGATATCACCGATGTGGACGGTCGTTCGATTCTGCGCCTGACCCGCCCCGGGAAAATCATCAAGTCGACCGTTATCGTCAGCGATGGCAACGACCGTGAGATCGGCCGCATCGTGCAGCAGAACGCCATCGGCAAGATCAACTTCTCGCTCGAGGCCGACGGACAGCAATTGGGGATGATCAAGGCCGAGAACTGGCGCGCATGGGACTTTGCGATCGTCGATGCGGCCGGCGACGAAATCGCTCGGGTCACCAAGACCTGGGAGGGTCTTGCCAAGACGATGTTCACCACCGCCGACAACTACGTGCTGCAGATCACCCGCCGGGCAGCCGAGCCGTTGAACTCCTTGGTGGTGGCGTCCGCACTCAGCATCGACACCGCATTGAAACAAGACAGCCGGGGTCTCGGCTGAACCGCGTCCGGGCTGGATAGCGTCGCCCGGGCATGACCCACTCCCCCACCTCCCGCAGCGACCTTCGCAACCTCGCGATCGTCGCCCACGTCGACCACGGCAAGACGACTCTGGTCGACTCGATGCTGCGTCAATCCGGGGCGTTTCGCGCCAACGAGTCCGTGGACGAACGCGTCATGGACTCTATGGACCTCGAACGCGAGAAGGGCATCACCATCCTCGCGAAGAACACCTCCCTGGTGTGGGAGGGCATCACCTTAAACATCGTGGATACCCCCGGCCACGCCGACTTCGGTGGCGAGGTGGAGCGGGCGCTCACCATGGTGGACGGCATCGTGCTTCTCGTCGACGCGGCCGAAGGCCCGTTGCCCCAGACCCGGTTCGTGCTGCGCAAGGCTCTTGCCCGCGATATGCCGGTGATCCTCGTGGTCAACAAGGTGGATCGGCCCGATGCCCGGATCGCCGAAGTTGTGGACGAGGCCTACGAACTGTTCATGGATCTCGATGCCAACGATGCGCAGTTGGATTTCCCGATCGTGTACTGCGCGGGTCGTGACGGCTGGGCATCGCTCGACGATGCCACGCTCGGCGAGGACCTGCGCCCGCTGTTCGAGACCATCGTCGCCACCGTGCCCGCACCTACCTACACCGACGGTGCGCCGCTGCAGGCCTGGGTGACCAACCTCGATGCCAACCCGTACCTCGGGCGATTGGCTCTGTGCCGGGTGATGGAAGGGACCATCACCAAAGGTCAGTCGGTGGCGTGGTGCCGTGCCGACGGATCGATCACTCGTGCACGGGTTGCCGAACTGCTGCTCACCGAACATCTGGAGCGCAGGCCGGTGGACTCAGCCCGTCAGGGCGACCTCGTGGCCGTCGCCGGCATCGAGGACATCACCATCGGCGAAACTCTCGCCGATCCCGACGACCCGCGACCGCTGCCGGTCATCACCGTCGACGAACCGGCTCTGTCGATGACCATCGGCATCAACACGTCACCGCTCGCCGGACGCGATGGTTCGAAGATGACCGCCCGGCTGGTGAAGAACCGTCTCGACGCCGAACTGGTGGGCAATGTGAGCCTGCGCGTCAACCCCACCGATCGCCCCGATGCGTGGGAAGTGCAGGCCCGCGGGGAACTGCAACTGGCGGTGCTGGTCGAGACGATGCGCCGCGAGGGGTTTGAACTCACCGTCGGCAAACCGGAAGTGGTCATACGCCTCGTCGACGGCGTGCGTCACGAACCGGTCGAAGCCGTGACGATCGACGTTCCCGATGAACACCTAGGCACCATCACCCAGTTACTCGCCGGACGCAAAGGCCGCATGGAATCGATGACAAACCACGGTCTTGGCTGGGTGCGACTTGAGTATCTCGTGCCGGCGCGCGGCCTGATTGGTTTCCGCACCTCGTTCCTCACCGAGACCCGTGGAACCGGTGTGATCAGCCACGTGTACGACCGCCACGAACCCTGGGCCGGCGAGATCGAAGCCCGTGACCGCGGATCGCTGGTTGCCGACCGGTCCGGTCCGGCCACCACCTACGCCATGTTGAACCTGCAGGATCGCGCCACGATGATGGTCGGGCCGGGCACCGAGGTGTACTGCGGGATGATCGTCGGCGAGAACAGCCGCGCCGATGACATGGACGTCAACATCTGCAAAGAGAAGAAACTCACCAACATGCGCGCGTCATCCGCAGATGAAACGGTGAAGTTGACGCCACACCGTCAGCTGTCGCTCGAACATGCCCTCGAGTTCATCGACACCGACGAGTGTGTGGAGGTGACCCCGAACTTCATTCGGTTGCGCAAGGTGCACCTCGACCCCACCGAGCGCATCCGTCACGCCAAGCGCGTCGCCGCGGTCTGAGCGCTGCGGTCACGCAGCGAGCAGCGCGCCGAGTCGACCACCCATCAACTCGTCGAAGTTGTCGTGGTAGAAACGCTGACGCACTTCGTCGCCACAGTTGGCCAGTGACCGTTCGAAACGCTCGATCGGTCGGCGACCACCTTCCACATGGGGGTAGTCGGAGGAAAACATCACTACTCCGGCACCAGCCTGGTCGACCACCCATCCGACATCCTCAGTTGGATACGGCGTGAATTTCATCTGTCGACGCACGTAGTCGCTGGGCCGCAGCGACAAACGTTGCAGGCGTTCTTCGTGCCGGCCGAATGCCTCGACTGCGGATTCCATCTGGCGCATCCACGACGGCACCCACACCGCGCCCTGCTCGATGACCCCGACCTGCAGATCAGGGAACCGTTCAAACACCCCGTCAAAAATCATGGTTGCCAGTGTTTGGGCGGGCTGAACCGGGATCGCCATGTAGTCCACCGACCGGAAGTTCTCCTCACCCCCGTGAAAATCCGGCGGCATGGGCAGACCGTTGTCGAAGTAGTGCGGGTCGAGCAGTTCCCCCGTACCGCCCACGTGGAACACCACCGGCACGCGCGCCTCGGCCGCCTGCGCCCACACGGCATCGAGGCCTACATGGCTGGGCGAGTGTGTTGGAGGGCACCCCGATGCAATCAGTAGAGCACCTGCACCCATATCAAGCGCCTCGGCGGCCAACGCCGGTGCTCGTTCAAGATCTGCAAGGGGCACATACAACGTTGACAACAGGCGGCGATCAACAGAACAGAACTCGGCCATTCCGCGGTTATGTGCCCGCGACACACCCTCGGCCATGGTGGTGTCACCGGCGTGTTCCCAGTCGCGCAACCGCGTGTTGTGGAAGGTGTTGAACACCAGTTGACTAGCAAAACCCAGATGGTCAAGCGCCCGCGGACGATCGTGGGCAATAAACGATCCGGTGGCCGCAAAGTTCTTGCGCGTCATGATCTCGTCAGCTTCGGCCGCGATGTAGTCCTCGCTTGCGTGCTGAGAGGCCAACCGATCGAAACCGCGCGATAGATCATCGCGGTCCTCGGTGAGCACCGCCGACTGCTGCAGTTCATTTCCGCCTGGATAGGTGAGTGCATCGATGCGCTCGCGGATCTGCGGGTCGGCATATTCGGCAAGCCACGTGGGCGTCTCCATGATGTGGGCATCGGCGTCGTGCACCACTAGCCCCGTCGAGTTGTAGGCCATGAGTGCAGTGTCGTCGTGGCGCAGTCCCCGCAGCGAGTCGGACAGCACTAGCGTCGCTGATGTGGGATACCGCTACGAGAACGGTGAACGGCTGCCAATCGAGGTACTCGTCTTCGAGATGGACCCAGACCACGTTGCGGCATTCTGTGCGCTCGACCACGAAGTGTGGACACTTGGCGAGGCGTATCACGGCACCAGTGTTGGTGACCCTGACCATCACATCCCGTTCCTGTCCAAAGAGGTGTGGCTCGACGATGCCCACCCCGGCCGGGTCACGTTGGTGTTCGTGTGGGAGTCGATTGAAGCGTGGATGCATATGGGTGACAGCACCACCCAGGCGGAACTGCAGGCACGTTTCGATGCCGCATTCGAACATGAGGTGCGCCTTGTGTCCGCCCCGCACGAGGACTCGTCGTTCGGCATTCACCGCTGGAGCCGGTTCGAACGGCTCTGAACGGCACCGACACCGGTGGCTCTCCTACACCGCGTAGTGTCAACAACATGACTCTGCTCATCGTCATCGCCATCGTCGTGGTGCTCGCCATCATCGTCGTCGTCCTCTACAACAACTTGGTGAAGCTTCGGAACCTCGTGGACAACGCGTGGGCCCAGATCGAGGTGCAGCTCACCCGACGCGCTGACCTCATCCCGAACCTCGTCAACACGGTGAAGGGATACGCCGCACACGAACGCGAAACGCTCGACGCGGTGATCTCTGCGCGAGGGGCGGCGATGGGCGCATCGACTCCTGCCGAGGCATCGGCTGCCGAGGGCCCGCTCACCGCCGCGCTCGGCCGGTTGTTCGCAGTGGCCGAGGCCTACCCGGACCTGAAAGCCGATACGAATTTCCGCCAGCTGCAAGAAGAATTGACCTCAACCGAGAACCGCATCGGCTTCGCCCGCCAGCACTACAACGACGCTACTACCCGCTTCAACACCACCATCCAGTCATTCCCCGGTGTGCTGGTGGCCAAGATGGGCGACTTCGGCGAGCGCGATCTATTCGAGGCCGATGAAGCCGCCCGCGCCGTTCCCGACGTGCAGTTCTGACCTCCGCCGCACAAGCACCCACGATTGATGTCCACTGATTTCCGCGCAATCGCGGCGACGAACCAACGTCGTTCCGTCGGCTTGCTCGCAGCATCGGTGCTGCTGTTGTGGGGCGTCGGCAACCTCATCGCATGGGCATTCGGCGCATGGAGCGGTTCGACCGACTGGTGGATCACCCCGGTTGTCATCGCTGCGCTCGCCGTCGGCTACCTGCTCATTGCATGGTCAATGTCGGCACGAGCCACGCTGCGCCTCTCGGGCGCCGAGCCAGCCTCACCCGAGATGTATCCGGTGCTGCACAACGTGGTGGAGGAGATGTGCATCGCCGCTGGCATGAACAAACCGACGGTGTGGGTGATCGAGGACCCAGCACCGAACGCATTCGCCACCGGAATGACGCCGGATCGTTCGGCAGTGGCGGTGACCACCGGGCTACTGGAGATGCTGTCGCGGCGCGAGCTCGCGGGGGTCATCGCCCACGAACTGGGGCACATTCGCAACCGGGATATCTCGATCACCACGATCTCGGTTCTGTCGGCCGCCGCAATAGCTGTTCTGGCCGATGTGGCGTTCCGAGCCGGGCAGGTGGTGCTGTTTACCTCGGGACGCAGTCGGAACCGGGAAGGTCAATCGGGTGCAGGCCTCGGCCTCGCCCTCATGGCGCTTGGCGCGGTCATCTTCATCATTGGTGTACCACTGTCGTTGCTGTTGAAAGCCGCGCTGTCACGTTCACGCGAGTCGCTGGCTGACGCCACCGCGGTGGAACTCACCCGCAACCCAGCAAGCATCCGCTCAGCGCTCGAGAAACTCGAGGCCGACACAACACAGATCCGCAAGGTCACTACCGCGACCGCACACATGTGGATCGAAGCACCATCGGACAAGGAGATGGGCCTCACTCGCGCCTTCGGCGGCATGTTGGCCACTCATCCGCCGCTATCGGAACGCATCGCCATTCTCCGACGCATGGAGGGTCTCGACCCAGATGAACGCGGGCCGAACGACACCGTGGCCGTGCGCCGCCCGCTGCCACCACCGAATCCGGCGAGTCGCTGGCGACGCCACCCGTAATTCATCACCGTGCTGACGGGCAGATGACCGGCTGACGGACAACATGACGGGTGCCACACCCGTGTCGTACCCTCTCTGCCCATGTCGTCCGCCACCGATGACGCCCCTTTCCTGCGCGCAGAGCAGAACGCCGGCCGGTACCGCGACGTGTACCGGGCCACTCGCGACCACCTGACGCGCGCGACGGTGCGTGAGCTCGCGCGGCCCAGTTCAGCCGAGCGCGTGGAACACCTGCTCGATGCGGCCATTGACCTGGTGCGCGCACAACCCACGACGTCGTTCCCGATCACCGCCGTACTCGACGCAGCCGGCTTCGATGCGCCGTTCGTCTACCGCTACTTCGACTCGCGTGATCACCTCGAATGGGCGGCGCGGCTCATCGAGTTCGAAGCCACGTTCACTGCCGACAGCACGATGATCGTCGAACGACTGACGTCGTGCGACTCCACGAGCGAGATCGCCGAGGTCATCGATGTCTGGCTACAAGAGGCCGACAAGACCGAGGCCCGCGCAAACCGTATGAACCGCTTCGCCTCGCTGGCCGCCGTGCTCCGCCACCCCGAGGCAGCAACACCATATGCGGCAATGACCCAACGATTGCTCGCCCTCGGGTCCACCTGCACCCGCACGCTGCGTAGCCGCGGGCACCTATGCCCTGCCATCGACCCCACCTCGATGACCGAGTTCATGTTCATTGCACCGATGACCCGCGTGATCGTCGATCTCTACCCCGACCTCGTCCCGCATCAGCAATGGGTCCCGGTCATTCACCGCGCCTACGCCGTGCATCTCGACACGTCCTGCCGCACCAACTGTGGGCCGCCACGCGCCCGGGTTGCCGTTCCAGCTGATGAGAACACAATCGATACCGCGCTGCACGAGTGGCTGCGCGTTCGCCATTTGCATTCCGACGCCACGCGCATTATCTCGGCAGCAGTTCACATCACCCGCGCCGCCCTCGACGGCGATTTCCGCCTTGCCGAGGTGGCCCATGCCACCGGGTTCACAACATCGCATATCTATCGACACTTCGATTCCAAAGAGTCGCTCCGACGCACCGCTCTGGTGGCCAATTTCGGTGCCACCACCACCACATTGCTCGACGAGTTCGATCGGTTGCTCTTGGCTCCCGATGCCACCGGTGCCATCGACCATGTTCGCGCATGGGTACACGCACTCACCGCATCGGCCGATGCACCCGGGCGACGCCTTGGCATGCAGACCCTCGGGTACTTGGTCACCGGCGACGATGCCACCAGCGACGCCCTCACTCGCAATGCCATCGAGGAGATCATCGATCGGTTCGCGACGACGATCACGACGGGCCAAGAACGCGGCTGGTTCACCACGGCTGTGAACCCTTGTGCGCTCGGTACCTTCTTCTTCGGCGTGCTCACCGCCCAGGCCTTCTTCGATCCGTGCCCCACAGCTGCGCCAGATGCAGCATGGACCCAGCACGTAGATCATCTTCTCGCCACGATGATCAGCGTCGACTAATCAGCGCAGAACACCCCGGTACTGGCCGTACCGAGCCTGCATGCGACACTTGTCGCCGCATCAACATGACGCATGAGAGGGAGAACGACATGGGTGAACTGCGTACCGGAACCGACCATCTGATCGGACACATCGACGGCGACGTTGCTGTGCTGTCGTTCAACCGTCCCGATCGGCGCAACGCCCTCAGCGAGGAGATCTACCTCGGCTTTGCCACCGCGCTCGAACAGGTACGCGACGATGCCGACATCCGCGTGCTGATGGTCACCGGGGAAGGTGGGGCCTTCTGCGCCGGCGGTGACGTGAAGGGCTTTGTTGCCGATCATGCCGATGCAGGGCCACGACGCTCCACCGAAGAGGCCATCACTCACCTCACCACCATTCAAAAAGGTGTGAGCCTCGCATTCCGTTCCCTGCCCAAACCCGTCGTGGCCGCCCTGCCCGGGGCCGCGGCCGGTGCTGGCCTGTCCATCGCTCTCGCGGCCGATATTCGCCTCGCCGCTCGCAGCGCCGTGCTGGTCACCGCGTTCTCCACCATTGGCGCCAGCGGCGATTTCGGCACGTCATGGTTTCTGCCGCGCCTTGTTGGCGAGGCCAAAGCCAAGGAACTGATGTGGATGTCGCCACGCCTCGATGCCGCCGAGGCAGAACGTCTGGGCATCGTCAACCACGTGTACGACGACGCCACGTTCGCCGACGACGCCATGGCGTTCTGTCGCGCCTTGGCCGCCCGCGCGCCCATCGCCATGCGCTACATCAAAGAGAACATCCAACGTGGCGATGATGTGCCGTTGGCCGAAGCTCTGGAAGGCGAAGCCGCAGCCATGGTGCGCACCATGGCCACCCGCGACCATCGCGAGGCGTCGTTGGCCTTCGTGGAGAAGCGCCCCCCGACGTTCTCTGGTCAGTGACCACGCCGACCGCACCCTGTCACTCCAGCGAAACGAGACCACTCATGCGTACCAGAACACGATTTCTTGCCACCGTCATCGCGAGTGCTCTCGCTGTCGCCGCCTGCGGGGGCGACGACGCCGCGAGCGAACCCACCTCGGCCCCAGCCACCACCGCGGCACCCGAGACAACAGCTGCGCCTGAGACCACCGCCGCACCTGAAACCACTGCTGCGCCTGAAACCACCGCCGCACCCGAGACCACCGCTGCGCCGGAGACCGCCTCGGACGTCGATGCCTTCGTGGCCGACACCCAGGACGCGATCGAGGCCTTCCTCGCCGACACCGGCGTGCCCGGTGCCACCGTGGCGGTCATCGCGCCCGTCGATGGCACGCTGAACGAATTTACATTCAGTGCTGGGCTGTCCGATGTCACCGGCGATGTTGCTGCCGACCCCGCGCACTACTACCGATTCGGTTCAATCACCAAGCCAATGACGTCGGTGGTCGTGCTCCGACTCGTCGCCGAGGGCCTGATCGACCTCAACGCGACCGTGGCGTCATACCTGGGGGACGACTGGATTCCCTCCTACGAACTGGACGGCGTGGACTACGCCGGTGAGGTGACGATCCGCCAGATTCTGAACCACACCGATGGCTTCGCGGAGTACGCATTCGACCCGGGCTTCTACATCATGGTGTCGTCGCGTCTCGACCAGGAGATGGCCCCACAGGAGATCATCAACTGGGCATCGGGGGTTGGCCCGCTGTATGCCCCGGGCACCGATTACGCGTACAACACCGTGGGCCATGTGGTGGCCGGACTTGTGATCGAGGCCGTCACCGGACGCGACGCGCTCGATGTAATGACTGAACAGATCTTCACCCCGGCCGACGCCACCGACGTGTACCTGCCGCCGGGCACCTACCCACCCGACGATCTCGTCGCCGGCCACGTCGCCGGCGAATTGAAGGCCGCCATCGATCTGCTGCCCGGTTATCAGCCGTATCGCGAGGACTCCGTCGTGGGCGACTTCTACGACGTCACCGTGGCCCCACAGGCGGTGACCCGCACCGCAGGCTGGACCGGCGGCGGGCTCGAGGCCCAGGCCGACGACGTTGCCCGCATCTTCCGGTCGTTCTTCCACGGCGCTCTCGGTGATGCCGAACTCTCAGAGTTCGTCACCACCAGCGACTACTCGAATTACGGGCTCGGCATCAGCGTCGGCGAATGGGAGGGCGAGCCGCGGTACTCCCACGGTGGTGGTGTGCCCGGTTTCCGCTCCGACGCAACCCACCTACCCGACAGCGATATCACCATCGCATTGTCGACAAATCTCATTCCCTACGAACCCGACGTGTCATCGCTGACCGATGCCATTCTCGACGTGATCGCCGCCGAACTCATCGGCGCGTGATTACGGCATCGTCAACATGTTGAGCAGCGCCGGGCCGTCGATGTCGACAGCCAGCCACAGCGGCTGATCGGCAGCTGCGGTATCAGGATTGGTGGTTGCAAAGGTCAGCGCACCTGCATTGGCAACATCGACAAGGAACTGGCCGTGGAGTGTTGCGTCGAAGGCAATAGCGAAGGCCGCGAGCACCGGCCGTGACAGGCGCACACCAATGATGATCGTGGTGTCTGAGCGCACCGCCGCGGTCGTCACATCACCCACACCATCGACGGCGTGCACCCGGGCGAGATCCGCGATCTGGGGATAGCCCTCGACATCGATCACCACGGTGGGTGTCAACTCACCGTCGGCGCCCACGGTGTGGCCAACATCGAGCGCCACGAACACCAGCGGGTCGATGTCCGCTCCGGTCATGGCGCGGGTCGGTGCCACACCGCACCGGTGAATTCGAGCGCGATCACCCCGTCGGTAACCGGGTGCGCTGTTGCATCGACCACCAACGAATAGCCGGCGTGCGGCCACTCATCACGCGGTGGAAACACCAGCGTGACCATCGAACCAGCTGCCACATTGCGTGCCGCGCGACCTGTCCCCACCGCAAGGTGAAGCCGCCCGCCATCACCAACTGTGGGATGAAGTGCCACCACGTGAGCGCCGTCGGTTCCCACCGTCATCACATAGGCCCACGCACCCATCACGATGTCGGCAACGTCGTGTGGTTCCACGCGGATGCTCATATCGCCGACCCTACACACGCTGTGACGGTGGGTCATCTGTTGTTCATCTGAGGACCAACCGGGCGATGTCCGCTCGGTTGAATGGCACGGCAGACTGGCAAGGTGACCCCCACCGAGACCACCGTCGCACCCGCTGTCGCTGCCCGCAATGCCGTCAAGGTGTACGGCCGTGGGGATGCTGAGGTCCGCGCACTTGACGGCATCGATATCGAATTCGCCCACGGACAGTTCACCGCGGTGATGGGCCCGTCGGGTTCGGGCAAATCCACCTTGATGCACTGTCTGGCCGGACTCGACGAACTCACCGATGGGCACGTCACCATCGGCAACACCACCCTCGATGCACTCAACGATCGGCAACTCACCGAACTGCGTCGCACCGAGGTCGGTTTCATCTTCCAATCCTTCAACCTCGTGCCCACGCTGACGGCGCGTGAGAACATCGTGTTGCCACTTGCCCTCGCGGGACGACGCGGCGACACCGCCTGGATCGAACAAGTCATCGACACCGTGGGACTTCGCGATCGGCTCTCGCATAAACCGTCGGAACTCTCCGGTGGCCAGCAGCAGCGTGTGGCCGTGGCGCGAGCTTTGGCATGTCAACCCAGCGTGATCTTCGCCGATGAACCCACGGGCAACCTCGACTCGAACTCCGGCGGAGAGATTCTGGACTTCATGCGTCGCGCCGTCGACGAGCACGCGCAGACAATCGTCATGGTGACCCACGATCCGAACGCTGCGGCCCGTGCAGACCGTGCGGTCTTTCTCGCCGATGGGCGCATCGTGGCCGATATGGCAGACCCCAGCGCCGAGCGAATTCTCGACACGATGAAATCACTCGGGAGCTGACGTGTTGTCGCTCGTGTTGCGCGGCGTTCGCGCCCATATGGGTCGCTTGATCCTCACCGTCGTCTCGGTCGTTCTCGGCGTCGCGTTCGTATCGGGGTCGTTCGTGCTGGCCGACAGCCTCCGCTCCATCTTCAACCAGGTGGCCGAAGACACCTTCGCCGGCGTCGATGCCCAGGTTCGCGCCGTTGAAGGAGATTTGAATTCGTCGGCCGCGGATGAACTGCGCTTCTCCGATGACATCGCCGACACGGTCAGCGAGCTGCCCGAGGTCGCCATCGCACGTGGTGGCCTACTCGCGTTCGAGAAGGCATACAGCATCGATGCCGCCGGTGACGTGGTGCGGTCGTCAGGGCCACCGACGTTCACGGTGTCGTGGCAGGGACCGAGCAGTGTGTCATCGTTCCGGCTGCTCGACGGCGAGGCGCCCACCGGCCAGCAGGTCGCCCTTGACGCCAACCAGGTGGAGGCCGGAGGCTTCAGCATCGGTGGCGATGTCACCGTGTCGATGCCAAGTGGGGACCCTGAAGTGTTCACCCTGTCGGGCATCATCGATTTTGGCGAGGGTGGCAGCGGTGGCGCCTACTTCTTGTTGTTCGATCTCCCAACCACGCAGCGGGTACTTGGTGCGGAAGGCCTGGTCGACTCGGTGGTCGTCGGCGCCGCCGATGGTGTGACCCCTGGCGACCTAGCGGCCGCGATCAACGCAGTGCTGCCCGACAACCTCGAAGCAGTCACCGGCGACGTTGTGATCGGTGAGCAGCAGGACGAGTTCGGGTCGTTCATCGACATCTTCGGCAACGTGCTGCTCGGCTTTGCCGTCGTCGTGCTGTTCGTCTCCACCTTCATCATCTACAACACTTTCGCCACCCTCGTCGGACAGCGCACCCGCCAGTACGCACTGTTGCGTTCCATTGGCGCCAGCGCTCGTCAGATCAGATCCATGGTGGTGTGGGAAGCGGGATTGGTCGGTATCGCCGCGTCGGCCATCGGGCTATTCGGTGGCCTCGGTATCGCCGCTGGCCTGAAAGCGCTGTTCGCTGCTGCCGGTGGTGACTTCCCCGATGGCCCACTGCAGATCCAACTCCGCACGGTGATCGTCGTTGTGCTCGTCGGGCTCGGCGTCACCTTGGTGTCGGCACTTGCTCCGGCCATTCGGGCCTCCCGGGTGAGCCCACTCGAAGCGTTCCGCAGCGGTGGTCGCCCACCTCGCTCGCTGAGCTTCCGACTCATCACTGGCGGCATCGTGTTCGTGCCGGGTGTGGCGATGCTGGGCGTCGGCATGTTCGGTAACCCCGGCTCGACGTCGAGCACGCTCGCACTCATGGGAGCAGGCGGTGCGCTGCTGTTCATCGGCACCTCAATGCTGAGCGCAAGTTTTGCTGGCCCTGTGACCTCGGTACTCGGCGCACCGATTGCTCGACTGCGGGGCGTCACCGGTGAAATCGCGCGCGGCAATGCCAGTCGTAATCCGCAGCGATCAAGTGCCACCGCCACCGCGTTGATGATCGGACTCGCTCTCATCAGCGGCGTGGCCGTCCTCACCCAGTCCATCCTCGACACCTTCGATGAAATTCTCGAAGAGTCGATTGCGGCCGACCTCTTCATCTTCGAAGAAAATCAGGGCCTCGAATTCTCCGGCCTTGTTCCCGATCGGCTCGCAGAACTTGACGAGGTCGCCTCGGTGTCGGGCTACTCCACGGTGGAGGTTCGCCTCGATGGTGAGGTCGTCTCCGCCACCGGTTTCGACTCTGCAAGCGGCACCGATGTCGTCGACATGGGTGTGCTGGATGGCGATATCCGCATCGGGGGTGATGGTGTGGCTGTTCTCGATGAGGTCGCTGCCGAGCGCGGCTACACCATTGGTGATCAACTCAGCATCGAATTCGAAGACGGCTATACCCAGCAGGTCACCCTGCGGGCCATCTTCGATGATGCCGCCGTGGTGGAGAACGACTGGCTGCTCGACCGATCGCTCACCCGAGCCCACGTGAACGTCGACGACGTGGCCTTTGTCGGTCTCACCTATGCCACGGGCGCCAATCCAGATGCGGCCCGCGCTGCCGTTGAAGCGGTGATCACCGCCTATCCGCAACTCAGCGTGCAGGACAACACCGAGTTCCGCGAGACAGCCGAAGGCCAGATCGCCAGTCTGCAGATCGTGATCAACGGGCTGCTGGTGCTGTGCCTCATCGTCGCGTTCTTTGGCATCGTGAACACGATGGCGCTCGCGGTGCTGGAACGCACACGAGAAATCGGGCTGCTGCGCGCCGTGGGCATGACCCGCCGGCAATTACAGTCGAGTGTGCGAAACGAGGCGATGATCATCGCTCTCTTCGGCTCGGTGCTCGGCGTGCTGCTCGGCTTGTTGCTCGGTTGGGCGGCCGTGATCGCCATTCCCGACAGCGTCGTGCGCAACCTCGGCATTCCGTGGACGCAACTGATCATCTACGTGGTGGTCGGAGCGGTCATCGGCGTGCTGGCTGCGTGGTTCCCTGCCCGACGAGCAGGACGTCTCGACGTCCTCGACGCCATCTCCACCGTCTGATCCGCCATGGCGCTTGACCCCACCAACCTCTCGTCCGAAGTCATGGACTTCCTCGCGGAATATCACCTGGCCACCCTCACCACGTTGCGCGCCGACGGTTCACCGCACTCGGTGCCGGTCGGGTTCTCCTACGACCCGGAGAACCAGCTTGTGCGCATCATCGCCGCCGACGGCTCACAGAAAGTTGTGAACGCCGACCGAGGGTGCCGCGCCACGGTGTCGCAGGTCGACGGTGGGCGTTGGCTCACCTTTGAAGGTGTGGCCCGGGTGCGCCGAGAGCCCGACGCCGTGGCTGCGGCCGTCGCCGGCTACACCGCGCGCTACCGGCCACCCCGCGACAACCCCGAACGGGTCGCGATCGAGATCGTCGTCGATCGGATTCTCGGCCGCGGCTGACCGCCGTGGTCAGATCGACAATCCGCCGCTTGGCCGCGGCACGTCGATCAAGTACTCCGCTGGCCGCGCTCCCGCAGGAGGGGTGTCGTCGAGAAGACGATGATCGAATCGGGTCTGGCACCCCGGGCACCAGTAGAGCAGCCGTCCATCGGCACGCACTCGCCGCACCTCGATGACTTCGGCGCAACGATGACATTCCTGCCCGTTGCGCGCGTATACCGACAACCCGAGCGGCGCGTACCCCAACGACCGAGGGGCGGCAGCAGCCAGATGTTCCCGCACCAGCCGGGCTGTGCTGTTCACCAGCATCACCAGATCGCTCCGCGCCATCTCCCCGACTCGCGCCCACGGTGACACGCGGTTCTCCCACAACGCTTCCGCGGCGTACACGTTGCCTACACCGCGCATCACATGCGGGTCGAGGAGCGCGTCGCGCACCCGGGTGTGGGGAGCTACCCGCCCGGCAAGCGTCATCACCACGGCGCTGAGGTCAGCTGATGGGTCCGTGACATCGGGCCCCACTGGCCCAGATGCCGGGTGACGACGCTCAGCACCGGCACGGAAGGTCTCTACATCAGCGGCGTTGAAACA
This sequence comes from Ilumatobacteraceae bacterium, assembly GCA_017859395.1. Lineage (GTDB taxonomy): Bacteria > Actinomycetota > Acidimicrobiia > Acidimicrobiales > Ilumatobacteraceae > Casp-actino5. The sequence goes on from JAFMNE010000020.1 coordinate 30,201, forward strand.
CACGGCCACCCAGCCATCGTTCTCCAGCATGACCCCGACCTGGCGTTGCGGTCGGCGCCAACGTTCACCCATTCGATACAGATGCCAGGTACCCGAACGGCGCAGAGCCGTGTGTAACACCAGCCCGTCGTCCCACACCACATCGAGTTCGCGTCCGCGACAGTCGACGCGCTCGATGACCCGCCCCGGCTGCGGCGTCGGGCCATGCGCACTGCCTGTGTCGACCCGCACCGTGGGTCGCCCGATCAACGCAGAGCGCATCGCCGACGCGGTGCGGCGTATCTGCGGAGCTTCGAGCACATCAAAATCGTAGGTTTCCCACCGGCTCAATTGGTGGATGTCACATCGTCGCCGGAACCCGGCCGCGCGCCCTCAGGGCAGTTGGTCGACGTGTGCCAAAGCCAACCGGATCAGGCGATCATGCCCGCTGGTCATCTGGCTGCGCACCGTGGGGCTCACGGCTTCAGCGGGACTGAACCAGGCCAAATCCAGAGCCTGCTGGGTGGGTTGGCAATCGCCGTCAACAGGCACCACGTAGGCCAACGACACCGCGTGCTGGCGGGGGTCGTAGTAGCCGCTGCGATCAGGGTCGGGAAAGTACTCCACCACCGTGAACGGTGACGGTGATGCCGGAATGCGTGGGAGGGCCATCGGCCCGAGATCTTTCTCGCAGTGACGCACCAGCGCGTCACGCACACGCTCACCGAACAGGATCCGACCGCTCACCACCATGCGCGAGATCGACCCATCGGGCGCCACCCGCAACAACATGCCCACCTGGGTGACGTTGCCGGCGGCGTCGACACGCACCGGCACGGCGTCGACGTACACGATGGGAAGCCGCGACCGCGCGACCTCCATATCGTCATCGGAAAGCCACTGCTCGTGGGTATCGGTGGTGACCTCGGCGCCGCTCACAATCTCATTGTCCCAGATCGGCGCTGCGGAGGTGTGACATGTGGGTGGAAGAATGCCCCGATGGATCTCGGCAGCCACCGCACCGACACCATCGGCAGCCCCTTATTGCTGGTGCCGGTGGGCTCATGTGAGCAGCACGGCCCGCATCTGCCACTGGCCACCGACACCCTCATCGCAACCGCGATCTGTGACGCGGTCGCGGAGCGCCAGACCACATGCGTGGTCGCCCCAGCCATCGGCATCGCGGCTTCCGGGGAACATGCCGGCTTTGCTGGCACCTTGTCGATCGGTGTCGAGGTGCTGACCCAGGCACTTATGGAACTTGGGCGTTCCGCCGATTGGGCCGACGGGGTGGTGTTCGTGAATGGCCACGGCGGCAATGTGCACGCGGTGACCACTGCCGTGCGCACGCTCATCGCCGAAGGCCGTCGTGTCAGCACATGGTCCCCCAGGGGAGATGGATCCGACCTCCATGCCGGTCACGACGAGACATCGGTGATGCTGCATCTGCACCCCAACCTGGTGGGTGAGCACACAACCATCGACCCAGTGCATGTGGAACTGAGCGATGTGGTGCGCGACGGCGTGGCCGCGCACAGTCCATCTGGGGTGCTTGGCGATCCGCGCACCGCCTCGGCTGATCTTGGTGCGGCGATCATCGCCGACTGGGTCACCCAACTCGCCCAACATGTGGAGCACGTTCTGACGTGAGTTCCCACGACCCTGAGATGTCGCCACGAATGGCGCTCGACACCGACGCCCAATTCATCGGAGGGCGTCTGGTTGGCGGTTCCCCACCCAGCGTTTTTCGCCTCAGCCCCGCTGGTCGACGCCGTGTTGATGCCGCGATCTCTGGTCCGACTCCTGCATCCCCGCTCATCGACCGGTTGACCGCGGCCGGTGTGCTCCACCCTGTTGTGCACGCAGTGGCTGCCGCCAAAGTTGGCTCTCGCGTCACGGTGGTCGTGCCCACACTGGGCGCGCCCCGGCATGTGCCCGTTGTGCCTGAGGGCGTGCGCGTCGTCATCGTCGATGACTATTCCGATCCACCGGTGCCCAACGCCACCCTGCGACGAACCAGCCGGGGTGGGCCGGCGGCGGCGCGGACATCTGGCATGGCGATGCTGGACACCGAGTTGGTTGCCTTCGTCGATGCCGATGTCGACACCACGATGACATCCGACTGGTTGCAGCGATGTGTCGCCCATATCGATGCCGGTGCCGACATCGTGGCACCACGAGTGCGCGAGGATCCGGCGGCTCCGTTGCGGCATCGGTCGGGACCTCTCGACATGGGACATCGTCCCGGCCCGGTCGGCCATGGCCGACAGGTGAGTTACGTGCCGTCTGCCGTGATGGTGTGCCGGGTGGCCGCACTCACTGATGTGGGTGGTTTCGACGAACGAATGCTGACCGGCGAAGACGTCGACCTCGTCTGGCGTGTGGTCGATGCAGGTCGACGAGTGCGCTATGCCCCCGAGATTGTTGTTGCCCACGAGCGGCGACTGCATCTGGTCGATCGCCTGCGGCGCGAATACGACTACGGACTATCCGCCGGGCCGTTGGCTGCACGGCACCCCCGGCGCCTCCACCCATTGGTGGCATCACCATGGGCAGCAGCGATCATCGTCGTGGCCGCTCTGCCGCTAACCCGACCGGTGCGCGGCGCGATCATGGCCCTCGTGTGCGCCGCGGCCACCCGCCGGTTGGCGGCCGGCACCGGACTCGGCCGGGCTGACGCAGCGGCGGTGGTCGCTCGCTCGGTAGCGACCACGGCTGTCGCGCTGGCACGTGCTGTTCGCATGCTGTGGTGGCCAGCCTGCCTGGTGGGTATGTGCCGTCGTGGACCTCGCCGTCTGCTGCTCGCCGCACTACTCACCGCCGGCGGCGGTGAACGCGTGGTGCGCGATATCGCCCACGGCGCCGGTGTGTGGCGCTCGGTCATCGCCAGCCGCAGCGCCGACCCGGTAACACCGCGGCTGCGGTGGCGCCACCGCGACACAGCGACTGCGGCCTACGCTGCGGGGTCATGACTGTTCGCCTGAGCGTCGACCGTCGGCGCTGGGAAACGCATGTAGACACAACCCTTGCGGCCTACCCCTCCCCGGTGCCGGTCGTGAAAGGGAATGGCTACGGGTTTGGACGCGAAGGCCTTGCCAAATTCGCAGCAGAACGCGTCGACACCATCGCCGTTGGCACGGTGCACGAACTCGACGCTGTGCCCAGTGCAACGACCGCTGTCGTGCTCACGCCCACGCTGGTGGCACCCGAGCGTCACGATGTGGTTCTGACCGTGGCGGCTCACGAGCACGTCGATGCGCTTGCGGGCTGGTCAGGCCGGGTGCTGGTGAAGTTGGCATCGTCGATGCAGCGGTATGGCGGAGAGCCCGAACTCATCGCAGCGGCAGGTGCCGCCGGCCTTGACGTGCTCGGTGTGTCGGTTCATCCGCCGCTGGCGGCGAGCGACACGGACCACGTGGCCGAGATCGTGCGCATCGTCGAGGCCGTGGACCCAGCCCTTGACGTGTGGGCCAGCCATGTCGGCCCATCACTCACCGATGCGCTTCCCGGTCGACGGATACGCCACCGCATCGGTAGCACCCTGTGGCATGGCGATCGCGAGGCGCTGCATCTCGCAGCGCAGGTCATCGATGTGCGGGCGACCACCCGTGGCTCCGCAGCGGGTTACCGCTCGACCGAGGTACCTGTTGACGGACACCTCGTGATGGTGGGCGCCGGAACCGCGCACGGCGTCGCCGCGCTGCCCGATGGCCGCAGCCCCTTTCATCACCGCCAGCAACGACTCCAGATGTTCGAACCGCCACACATGCACACCACGATGCTGCTGATTCCAAATGGTGAACCGTTACCGGTCACCGGCGACTGGCTGGATCTGCAACGACCACTGACCCAAACCATGGTCGACGAGATCGTCTGGGTCTAGACACACTGCGGTGCCCGTCGCTACGCGACAGGGCTAGACCACGCGCGCGACGCGCGGGCCGACCTCCACACCAAGCGCTTGCCAAGCGATAGCGGCCGCGCCGATGAGCGGACCACGGTCAGCGAGTCGGGTCTGCACAATGCGAGGAGCCACCCCGACACCGACCCGAGCGCGTTCGTCGAGTTCGAGCTGCGCGGCATTGAGGAAGGTGGCTCCGAACCCCAGCGCCACTGCGCCACCCACTACAACGAGATCGAGATCCGCCACGTTGCAGATCGATGCGGCAGCACGCCCCACCAAGGTGCCTGTGCGCTGCATGATCTCGTATGTCGGTTGACGGGGGGACCGCCCAGTGATCGCCTCCACCGCCCGCCCGGAGGCTTCCGCTTCCAAACAGCCCCGCGCACCGCAGCCGCAACGACGACCATCGGGCACGACGATGAGATGACCGATGTGGCCGGCATTGCCACTGTCGCCGTCGAGCACCTGCCCGTCGATCACAAGCGCCCCACCCACCCCGGTCGACACCGTCATCGTGCAGAAATCCCGGATACCGCGGCCCGCACCTAGCCACCCCTCAGCGACGGCGAGAGCCTTGGCATCGAGGTCGCCGTGCACGTCCAGACCGGTCAGCTCGGCCAGATGACCGCGCAGGGGAAAGCGTTTCCATGCGGTGATGTTCACTGGCGACACCGTTGCGCAGTCGCGTTCAATCGGGCCGGCACACCCCACGCCGATGGCCACCGGGTTGGCGTGATGCTGGTCGCGCGCACGCTCGAGTTGCTCCGCAATCAGGACTGCCAGGGCCGAGAAATGCGACTGCGGCCCCACATCGTGGTCGACCTCGCACCGGCTTCGGTCGAGGAGTTCACCGCCCTCGCCGACAAGGCCGACCTCAAATTTCGTGGCACCGATATCGACGGCGCACACAACGCGGCGCATCACTGCCCCCGAGGGGTCACACGCATCGGTTTCAGATGGCTCCGCACGTGGCGATGATACGGCCGAGCCCTACCCTGCGGGTGTGCCCACCGATTGGAACCCGGTGCTGCGCGACCAGTTCGACGAGCCATACTGGTCGGAGCTGATGGATTTCGTTGCGTACGAGCGCTCCCTCCACCGCGTCTACCCCGCTGCCGATGAAGTCTTCGCTGCTCTGCACCTCACCGCGTTGGCTGACACCCGCGTGGTCATCATTGGCCAAGATCCCTATCACGGCCCCGGACAGGCGCATGGCTTGGCATTCTCCGTGCGCCATGGTCAACGCATTCCGCCGTCGCTGCGAAATATCCACCGCGAACTCGCCGACGACCTCGGCATGGCAATTCCGGCACACGGCAATCTCGACGCATGGGCTCACCAAGGGGTGTTGTTGTTGAATACCACCCTCACCGTGCGCGCTGGGGAGGCCGGATCCCATCGAGGGCGCGGATGGGAACGCTTTACCGACCGGGTGATCGGTGCCGTGTCCAGCTCGAACAACCCGGTGGTGTTCATCTGCTGGGGGGCTGCGGCCCGCGCAAAGCAGAGCCTGATCGACACCACCCGCCACACGGTGATCACGTCGGCACATCCGTCACCGCTGTCGGCGCACAACGGCTTTTTTGGCTCGCGACCATTCTCCGCCACCAACAATGCCCTCATCGCCGCTGGCGCCGAGCCCATCGACTGGACGCTCTGATGGACTGGGCCCACTGGCCCCCGGTGCGGCGCGCGCGTCGACGCGTGCGCGCAGTCGATGTGGCGGTCGACGCCACAGTGGGCTTCGTGTTGCATCAGTCGGGTCGTAACGCTGCCGTGCTCGCGTACTACGGCTTTTTGACCCTGTTCCCACTCATCATGGTGGCGACTACTGTGCTCGGCTTCGTTCTTCAGGGCCGGCCGGAGTTAGAAACCGACATCGTTGATACGGCTCTGGCGCAAATTCCTGTGCTCGGCCAACAGTTGGAACTTCAGGCCGGTCGTGTCGATGGCAGCGTCGTCGCCCTAATCGTGGGCCTCGCGGCGGCATTGTGGGGCTCCACCCGAGCGTTTGCGGGCCTGCAGACCGCCCTCGACGACATCTGGGAAGTGCCGATTCCCGACCGCCCAAACATCGTCGTGCGGCGCATCCATTCGCTGGTGGGTGTGCTGGTCATCGGGTCGGCGCAGGTCGCCATGGTGACCGTTACCGCAGTGGCCGGCTGGGCCGATGTCGGGGCGATCAGCATCGTGTTCATTCTCATTGGTGTGCTGATCGTGAACACCGTCGTCGTGGGCACCATGTTCCGCTATCTCACGGCGGCCAACGTTGGATGGTCGATGGTGAAATACGGAGCAATCCTCTCCGGGGTGTCCTACACGATCTTGCAGGTGTTCGGCACGAGCATCATGACCCGGCTGTTATCGGGCGCGCAGAGCGTGTACGGCGCCTTCGCGTCGGTGCTCGCCATCACCGGTTGGCTCAGCATCCACGCCGTGATCAGCTTGTATTCAGCCGAGATCAACGCAGTGATCGCCGCGCGTCGCCGCTGAGCACCACGGCGTCGGCCACATCCACACGTGCGGCGACCCGAGTATCGCCTGCATGACGCCCGACATGAATTTCATGGGTGCCCGCTGGCATACGGAACTGGCCGTCAGCCCATACGGCAACACGCCGCGCCGGTACCCGCACCACCGCGGTTGTGGTGGCGCCCGGCGCGATGTCCACCACCGTGGATGCCACAAACCGGAACGGTGCCACATCATCGAGATCCGGTGCGAGGGCGTACACCTGCACAACTTCGCGCACCTCACGGTCGGCCTCGTTGGTGACCGGCACGGTGACCTCAATGGCATCGCTGATATCGCCGCTGACGACCGGGGCGCCCCACGATGTTGTGCCGTAGATGAGCCCATGACCAAACCAGAACGCTGGCGCCACGTCATGGTGGCGGTACCAGCGGTGGCCGATGGCGCGTCCCTCGGCGTACGACATGCGGTCATCGGTGCCCGGATAGTGCGCCGCCGCGGGGGTATCACCGAGACGCTCGGGGATGGTCACCGGCAAGCGACCGCCTGGAGCCGCGACACCCGTGACGAGGTCTGCAACGGCGGCGCCGATCTCACCACCGGGGAACCACACCTGCATCACCGCCGACACATCATGACGCCAGTCCATCGTCACCGGGCTCCCGGCATTGAGAACGACCGTTGTGTTGCGGTTCGCCGCTGCAACCGCCGCGATCAACTCGCTTTGCCGACCGGGAAGATCCATATCGTCGCGGTCGCGGCTCTCTGTTTCCCAGTCGTCGTCGGTGCCCACCACCAACAGCACGCGATCAGCGGCTGCGGCCACCTCGACGGCGTGGGCCACCGGGTCCGCACCGGCGGGTGAGCGCAAACCCACCGAGAGTGCGCGGATACCGGGGTGATCGTCGACGGGGTAGTCGATGCGGACATCCACGGCGATATCGGCCACCAGTTCCACGTCAGCGACGCGCTCTGGTGAGCCATAGTCGAAGAACGATCCGCCGCGATCTTCGCGGTCGATGCGCAGCACTTCCACCCCGTCGATACTGACGATGCACTCCCCCACTGAACGCGCCCCAAGGGTCCATACACCGCTGGTATCCGGCGTGAATGACGTGGCCATCACGACACCGAATCGACGGCTGAGTCCGGGTGCCGGCTCTTCTTGCCAAAACGCCATGGTGCCGCCGTTCGTCTCGGTGTGCACCGTGCCGGCATCGTCGGTGATCTCCATCTCGATCGGGCCCGGCAGTGGCCGATGGAACCGCTCGATCGAACACCCTTGGGCGGACACGGTGCGCACACCACGATCGCCGAGGGCCGCCATGATCGGCGTGACGTGATCCGGACGCACCCGTGCGCTGCCGCCGCCTTGGGGCCGCCCCACATCGGCGTACGGGCCGATCACCGCCACCGTTCCCGGCTCGGACGGCCAGGGCAATTGATCATTGTTGGTGAGCAACACCGTGCCGGCAACAGCTGCCCGATACTGCACCTCAGCGATGTCGGCTGCACCAAGGCAAACCTCTGATCCGTCATCGTTGCCGGCGCCCGACCAGGCAGCGAGAGCCGTGATCCGCTCCACCGACTCGTCGATGAGCGCCATGGGGACATCGCCGGCTTCCACAGCTGCGCGAAGGTGGTCGCCGCGATGGATTGGCGGGCCGGGCATCTCGATATCGAGTCCGGCATGCACCGCCTCGGTGGTGCTGTGCAGACCGAACCAGTCCGATATCACGACACCGTCAAAACCCCATTCGCCGCGCAATACGTCACGGAGTAGCCACTCATTATCGGCACAGAACACACCGTTCAACCGGTTGTAGCCCGTCATCACTGCGCGTACGCCCACCCCAACAGCGGCTTCGAACGGCACCAGGTACACCTCGCGCAGCGTCCGCTCATCAATGTCGGACGACACCGTCATCCGCCGATACTCGGTGTCGTTGCCCACGAAATGCTTCACACAGCACGCAACACCTTGGGTCTGCACCCCATTGATATACGCCGTGGCGATATCCACGGTGAGCCACGGGTCTTCGCTCATGCACTCGAAGTTGCGGCCACCGATCGGTGTGCGGTGAAGGTTCACGGTGGGCGCCAACAGCACGTGGGCCGATTTCGAACGGGCCTCACGGCCAAGGGCAACGCCCACCTCGTGAATCAAGCTCGGATCGAAACTTGCAGCGAGCGCGGTGCCACAGGGGAATGACGCCGACCGGGGGCCGTTCCAGTCGGTGCCGCGCACGCCAGCAGGCCCGTCCGACATTCGGATGGCAGGAATACCCGCAGCGGCGGGCGTGTGCCACATATCGGCACCTGCCATCACCGCGATGCGCTCGGACAGCGCTTCGCTCATGACCCCACCCCAACCATTTCAGTGGTGATCACCGCGGTTCCTTCCAGCGACCGATGCACCGGGCATCGGTCGGCAATCTCCAAGAGGCGTTTACGCTGTGACGCATCGAGCGCTCCTCGAAGGACGAGCGATCGATCGAAATGATCTTGGCCATCCACGCGGCGATGATCGACGTCGACCTCAACCCGTTCGAGGGGCCACTTCTTTCGATCGGCGTACATGCGCAACGTGATCGACGTGCACGCCCCGAGGGCCGCACACAAATAGTCGTAGGGGTTTGGTCCCGCCCCGTCTCCGCCGACGCTGGGCGGTTCGTCAGCGATGAACCGCATCGTGCCGATGGTGACGTCGTTCTGGTACCGCCCGCGGCCGGACTCGGCCACGGTCACGCGTGGGTTGTGTGACACGCGCCGACCGTATCAGTAGGTGGATCGCCCCATCGGCGGTGCGATACTCGCAGTCCGTGACCGATCTGCAGTCCCGTCGCCGCCAAGTGGCCAACCTCCCGCACCGGGTCATCACCCCGTTGCGCGACGTACTGCATCGCGAGTCGACCGCTGGCATGTTGCTGGTCATCGCCGCCGCCGCCGCTGTGGTGTGGGCTAACTCGCCGTTTTCCGATTCCTACGACACTTTCTGGAACGCGGAGATCACACTTGATGTGGGCGGGCACACCCTGGGCATGGAGTTGCGGCACTGGGTCAACGATTTGGCCATGGTGCTCTTCTTCTTCGTCGCTGGCTTGGAGATCAAGCGCGAAATCACCCACGGCGAACTCCGTGATCCCAAACATGCGTCGCTGCCGATAGCGGGGGCAATCGGCGGCATGGTCGTCCCGGCATTGCTCTTCGCGGCGCTCAACGCCGGTGGCGACGGCAGCCGGGGCTGGGGCATCCCGATGGCGACCGATATCGCCATCGTGATGGGTGTGGTCGCACTCATCGGCACGCGGGCACCGGCATGGATCAAGTTGTTCTTATTAGCCTTGGCCATCGTCGACGACATCGGGGCGATCGTCGTGATCGCGGTCTTCTACTCCGAAGGCGTGTCGTTCACATGGCTGGCCATTGCCGCAGCCGCGCTGGTGGCCGCCCTTGCCATCAGATCTCGTATCGGGTGGATCGGGGCCTATGTTGCCCTCGGTGGTCTGTGCTGGTTCGCACTGCACGAGGCGCACGTTCATCCAACTCTTGCCGGGGTTGCATTCGGTCTTGCCTCGCCGGTCACACCGCGCCGAACCCAGTTGATGGTCGATGCCGTCGAGGTTCCCGACGACGTCGACTATGCCACCGCATGGGATCTCACAAAGCGGGCGAGAGAGAGCGTGTCGGTGGTGGAGTGGTTGCAGCACCGTTTGCATCCGTGGTCGGCATTTCTGGTGGTGCCCGCCTTCGCGCTCGCCAATGCCGGGGTGCCGGTGTCGGGAGAATCAATTCGTGAGGCCGTATCAGCTGATGTGACCTGGGGCATTGTTCTCGGCCTGGTGGTTGGCAAAGCCGTTGGAATCACCGCAGCAACCCGACTGGCGGTTGCTCTCGGCATCGGCCGGCTTCCTGGTGGTATGACCTGGCGCTACGTGACCGGGGCCGGAATGCTCGGCGGCATTGGATTTACGGTGTCGTTGTTCGTCACCGAGTTGGCCTTCGGCGATTCGATCCTGGCCGAAGACGCTCGCCTTGCGGTCCTGTTCGCATCACTTGTTGCCGGCGTCATCGGATGCGCCATCGTGTTGCCCGGCCGGGTGGGTGACCGTTTAGAGGACGCCATCTCTTCGGGTTATGAGTCGTGAGTTCACCGTTGCCCGACCACACCAATATCGCGTCGCTGTTCGCCTATGGCACATTGATGCCCGGTGAAGAGCGCTGGCACATGCTCGCGCCATTCGTCGTCGACGAGGGTTTCGCCGACACCGTGCAGGGCGAGGTGTACGACACCGGTCTCGGGTATCCGGCAGCTCGCTTCGACCGGGCTGGTGTGATCCACGGTCGAACCTTCCACCTGCTCGCATCGTCACTCACCGATGCCCTCCGGGTACTCGACGAGGTGGAAGGTGTGGTGGACGGCGAATATCGACGCATCGTCGTTACCACCATGGCGGGCTATCAGGCCTGGTCATACGAGTGTGGGGCGATCGAGGGGATGCGCCTCACCGCGCTCGCGAACGGTGACTGGGTGTCGCGCCACCGTTCCATCGATCACGCGGGCGGCGAACGCAGGTGAGCCGTGACCAAATGATTAGTCGCGGTCGAGCACCTCGGGGGCGATGATCTCGACACTGACGGCGACCACAGCTTCTGCGTGAGCGCGTGCTTGTTCCGGGGTGAGCGTGGGGCCAAGTTCCACGGTGAAGCCAGTGCCGGGATCATCCAGAACGGTTCGTGACCATTGCGAGGCCGTGCCGGTGTAGGTGCCGCCGGCGACCTCCACGATCGGCAGACCGGTGAGTTCGGCATATCGATTGCGCACCTGACCGGAGAAACCACCAGCTGGATTGATGCGGTTCAGATCTTGGTGGTACCACAGAACCAGGTGGGGCTGGACGCGCTCGCCCAGGTCGACGATTGCGCGCGTCTCGGGTTCGGATGCGGCATCGGGCCCGCCGTACTGCCAGTCACCCGGCTGGGCCAATGGCGCCCAGTTCTGAGGGAAGTTGCGATTGAGATCCACCCCATTGGCGTTGTGACGCCGAACGGAGCGTTCGCCGTCGGGGTTCATCGACGGCACGAGCCACAATTCGAGGTTGTCGGGTAGATCTAACCGTTCGAGTTCGTCGATGATGGCGAGCCCAGCGGACTCGTCACCGTGAATCACACCGACCACCAGCACGCGCACGCCATAGGGGTTACCCCGGCGTATGACCTCGATCGGTTGACCGAGGACCGACCGTCCAATCTCCACGGGGCGGTCCTGAGCAACCTCGGTGATCTCGGCATAATCGGCCAACGTGGGCGCCAGCGTCGTGGTCGTAGTTGTTGTGGTGCTCGTGGTCGTCGTCGTTGAGGTGGTGCTCGTCGACGTGGTGGTCGCAGGAAGTGTCGACGTGGTCGTCGACGTCGT
>JAFMNE010000053.1 GCA_017859395.1 Ilumatobacteraceae bacterium
GGCCGACATCATCGTTGACGTGAACGGCTTCGTCCGGATCTGACCCAGCCCGCTCCCACACCGGCGCCACAGCCGGAATCTGCGCTGGCGCACCCCATCGACACGCGGCCGAACATGCCCGGCAGAAAATCTCAGAAAAAATCTGTCGAGATGTAACACATCGACGTTGCGGTGCGATCACGCCTGTATCCGCCCACCAATGGGCGGCCGAACACAAGGGAGAAACACCATGAACCGCATCTTCATCGACATCGCGAACCGATACCGCGAACTCGGCACCGACACCGACGACACCGGTGGCGTGGCCGCTGAGTACGGCGTTCTGCTCGCCGGCATCGTCGGCGTCGTCGCCATCGCCGCCGCCGCACTCGGCGGACGCATCGGCGGCCTGTTCGACAGCATCCTGCCGTGAGTCTCGCTTGCCGTCCCGGCCACCGCACCGCGAGCGGTCGGCCGGGACGGGACGGGGACGACAGTGGCGTCGCCGCCGTCGAGTTCGCGCTCGTGCTGCCCCTCATCGTGATGTTGGTGTTCGCGGCCATCACCGCCGGCACCATCGCCACTGCCCAGCTCGACGTGAACTCGACGGCGCGCGATGCCGCCCGCGCCGGTGCTCTCGACAGCAACGCCGCCTGCACTCTCGCCACCACGCGTCTCGCCGATGCTGGCAGCGCCCTTGGTGCCACCAACTGCACCAACATCGCCACCTGTCCCGGCATCGACTCCGTGATTCGTATCGACGCCACCCGCACCGTCACCATCCCATTCATCGGTGACCGCACCATCGACCTCTCATCAACAGCCAGCTACCGCTGCGAGATCTGACCCCTGAGACCTATGACCGACACCGTCACGTCCACCACGCAAGCCGATGAGCCACATCGTGACGCTGGCACGATCGCTGTGCTGGTGGCGATCGCCATGGTGCCGATCGTCGGACTATTTGCTGTCGTTGTCGACGCCGGCCGTGTCACCGCTGAACGTCAGCAACTGCAGACCGCGGTGGAGGGCGCAGCTCTCGCCGGTGCAATCGACCGCCGCGACGGCGTATCTGCCTGCGCCAGCGCCACTACCCACATCACCAACGCCGTCGGCGCGGCCCCCACCATCACCTGCGCAGCCACCGGCACCGCAACGGCGGGAACGGTGAACGTGAGTGCGGCCACCACCAGCGACCTCAGTCTTGGCGCGCTCTTCGGGCGTGACAGCGCCAACATCACCGTGTCAGCCGGTGCCCGCACCGGCGGCGCCACCGCGGTCAGCGGTGTGCGACCCCTGTCGATCTGTGCGGAACATCCCGCACTGCAGGCCTGGATCAGTTCGGGTTTCACCGACACCAGCACCTACGTCGTGGGTATCGAGTCCGATGGCGCGACCTGCGCCGGCGACACACCCGGCAACTGGGGTGTGCTGGACCTCGACGGCGGATCGAACTCCACCGCGGTCACCCAGGGCTGGATCGATAACGGATATGAGGGCGTCGTGCAGGTGCCCAGCACCATCGATGGCGACCCCGGCATCCCGAGCCCCGCATTCGATCTCACCGCCATCATCGGCCAACCAATCGTTGTCCCCATTTTCGCGAACGCCGCCGACACCGGCCAGAACGCCCAATTCTCGATTGTCGGCGTGGTGGGCATCGTCATCGAGGAGGCCACCTTGAACGGCACCGCCAGCGGACGTCACGTCCGCCTGCACTTCACCACCGAGACCGGCTCGGCCACCCCCACCGGGTGCTGCACCACCGGCACCCAGATCGACGCCGGTGTCACCGCTGCCCGGCTCTGCAACCTCGACGGAACAGGAGACTGCTGATGTCCCGTAAGCCCGCCACCTCACCTAACGCTCCTCGGCGCATCCGTGCGCGTGGCCCCCTGCCTGATCTGCGCCGTGCCGCCGTGCCGATCGCCGCGTTCGCCATCACCGCAGTCGGCCTGTACGCGTTGACCGCCGACGGATCCACAACCACCGAGGTGACCCCCGATGGTGTTGCCACCGTGGTTGCGACCCGCGCTGTGGCCGCCGGTGCGTCCACGGCAGAGATCATCGCTGCCAGCGAGGTGCGCATGCTGCCGGCCACCGCACGAGCCGAGGGGGCTCTGACCTCGACCGACGCGGTGCCATCGGGCATCCTCGTCACCGATCTCGTGCCCGGCCAGCAGGTGCTGTCCTCATCGGTGGCCGATGACGTGGTCGATGCCCTGGGCGAGGGACTCGTTGCCGTGTCGGTGCGCCTCGACCCGCAGCGCTGGTCTGGGCCATTCACCACCACCGGCGACATCGTCGATGTGTACGAAGTTGCCGACACCGGCACCACCGTGCTGGCGACCGAGGTGCGCATCGTCGCTACTCCCGACACAGCCGACCTCGATCCCCGCTCAGAGCAGGTGATCACTCTGGCGGTACCCAACGACACCGTGGGCGCCGTGATCACAGCTGCTGCCGATAACCGCTTGTGGCTGGTGGGATCATGATCGGGCGTCGACAGCACCGCGACGACACTGCCGAGCGTCAGGTTGTTGCACCGACCGACATTCCCGTCGTTGCGGTCGTGTCGCCAAAGGGTGGGAACGGCAAGACCACTGTGTCGTCGAACCTAGCCGTGGGGCTCGCCCACCACACCGACAGCGTGATCGTCGATCTCGATATCCACTTTGGCGATGTCGAGTACGCCCTACGGATGCGACCAGCCCATCGCCTCGATGACCTGGTGGAGGCCGCTAACCGTCGTGACCCGATGACGATGTTAAGCACCCACCCCAGCGGTCTCGATGTGCTGTGCGCACCGAACGACCCGGTCGCCGCCGACCGACTCTCCGTCGATGACGCGTTTACGGTCATCGATCGCATCATCGCCGCAGGGCGTCCCGTGGTGCTCGACACCGCCGGCGGCATCAGCGACTACTCCCTCGGTGCTCTCGACCGCGCCACCCGCGTGGTGATGGTGTGCGGCACCGATGTGCCCTCGGTGCAGGCCGGCCGCAAGTTGCTCGACACGATGCGCCGTCTCGACATGGATCTCGACCGTGTCGATCTGCTGGTGAACCGCGCCGATGCCCACGTGGGGCTGTCCGTCGATGATGTGGAGACCGCGCTGGGTCGTCATGCAGTCATCACCATTCCAGAGCACTCAAGCCTTGCAGCCGGCATGAACTCGGGTTCGCCGGTGACCGAGTCGAGCCCCCGCTCTCCCATCGCTGCGGCATTCCGCCAGTACGCCGATGTGTTGCTCGGGATCGACATGGCTGCCGCAGTCACGGGACGGCGATCATGAGCTTGGCATCACGCGTCGACCAGACGACCCGCACATCGGCATCGATCGATAACTCAGGCGTCACGACGGCCACCTCTGCGGCTCCGCGTGACACGGTGCCCCCGTCGTCGCACGACGATGCGCCGGAGCCATTCACCCCGGACACCACAACCAACTTGCATGACACAGACGCAACCGATGCCGAACCGACCGCTGTGTCGGTGACTGCAGCGGCCCAGCACGAGCCGACACCACAACAGCCCGATGTGCACGTCGTGCCTCACGCCGCTGAACACTCCGCTGTTGACGACCAGGTACGAATCACGCGGCTCGACAGCGTGGCCACCATCACGCCGTCTGTCGGCGCCGTTGACCGCGACGTGGTGCGCCGCATCGTTGGGGAAGTTCGTGATGCGATCGGCGACATCCCCGATCGCACCCGGCTCTCCGACGACCGGTTGCGTGCACTCGTCGAGCAGCAGACAACCACGGTGCTGTCATCACAGGACGAACAGATCGACCGCGGCACCGTCTCGGCCATCCGCCGAGCTGTCGCCGATGAACTGCTCGGCTTCGGCCCCCTGCAGGCCCTCCTCGACCGCGACGACGTCTCTGAAATCATGGTGAACGGACACCAGAACGTGTTCGTTGAGCGTGGCGGTCGGCTCGAACCTGCCGACACCGTGTTTGAGAGCGAGGAACAACTGCTGCTCGTCATCGAACGCATGGTGCGCACATCTGGTCGTCGCGTCGACCAGTCCTCCCCGATGGTCGACGCTCGCCTGCCAGACGGTTCACGACTGAATGTGGTGCTTCCCCCGCTCGCCGTGGACGGACCGTCGATCACCATTCGCAAGTTCACTGCCCGCCACCTGACCAGCGCCGAACTCGTCGCGCGCGGCGCCATGGGCGATGATGCTGCTGCCCTGCTGCGTGCCGCTGTGGAACGCCGGATGAACGTCATCGTGAGCGGTGGAACCGGCACCGGCAAGACCACGATGCTCAACGTGCTGTCGTCGCATATCGGCCGCACCGAACGAGTGGTCACGGTGGAAGATGCCGTCGAGCTCACGCTGGATCTACCCAACTTGATCCGACTCGAGGCCCGGCCGGCCAACACTGAAGGCGCCGGTGAAGTCACCATTCGCAATCTGGTGCGCAACACCCTTCGTATGCGGCCCGACCGCATCGTGGTCGGCGAGGTGCGTGGCGCGGAAGCGCTCGACATGTTGCAGGCCATGAACACCGGCCACGACGGATCGCTGTCGACCGTGCACGCCAACTCTCCCCGCGATGCAGTGCGCCGGTTGGAGACCATGGTGCTGTTCGGCGGTATCGACCTGCCGCTGCGCGCGATTCGTGAGCAGATCGCCTCGGCAGTCGACCTGGTTGTGCAACTCACGCGGATGAGTGACGGCCGCCGCGTGGTGTCATCGATCACCGAAGTTGTGGGCCTGGAAGGTGACGTAGTGTCGACGGCCGACCTGTTCACCCGCCGCACCACCGATGCCGGCGATGAACTGGTGCCCACCGGGGTGACCTCGCGTGCCCTCGGCGCTGTGCAGAACACCGCCACCACTTCTGCTGTCACCGGCGTGGCAACCACCGATGCCACACACGTCGACGCCGCGCACATTGGTGGTGAGCACCGATGAGCACCATCGACACGCCGATGATTGGGTCAGTCGCTGTTGCCGCTGGGGTTGCCACCTTGGCGATATGGGCCACCGACACCACGTCGCGTCGACGCATCGCGCGCGCCGCACGCACCCAGATCGGCCTGGAACAAGAAGCCCCCCCTCGCGAGTTACCTCGCGTCAGCAGGTCGATGGCCATCACCATCGCCGCCGTAGCCTTCACCGCCGCGCTGCTGATCGGCCCGGTCGGCCTGTTGGCCGGTGCTGTTCCGCCAATGGCACGACGCGCGGTGGTGTCGCATCGCCGCCGGCTGCGCCGCGCCGCGCTCGACGCCGCCCTTGGTGGTGTTCTTCAGCTCCTCATCGACCAGTTACGTGTGGGACGTGACCTCACCGGTGCGCTGCAGGCCGTGGTCGAACGAGCCGACGCGCCTCTTGGTGCCATCATCGACGAGGTGCTGGCCGAGGCACGTCTCGGCGTGCCCATCCATGAGGTTCTCGACCGCGTGGCCACCACCGAGGGCAGCCGGCATCTCGACGTGATCGCCTCCGCAATTGGGCTACACGCGCACCACGGCGGATCACTGACCGAAATCCTCGCGACCGTGGCCGAATCGATCGATGCCGAAGACAACCTGCGTCGCGAAGTGGACACCCTCACCGCAGATGCGCGCCTCAGCGCCCAGGTCCTGCTCGGTCTTCCCATCGCCGCCATTGTGCTGTTGTCGCTGCTGAGCCCCGGCTATGCCACGCCTCTGATCGCCACTTCCGCAGGCCGTGCGATGTCTATGGTCGGCGGTGTTCTTGGCGTAATCGGATGGTGGTGGCTGCGAGCCCTCAGCCGTCCTGGGGAGGCGTCATGAACGGTTCCCTCGTCGGCATCATGCTGATCGCGACCGGTGTAGGAATGACCGCCACCATGGTCACCGGCCGCGCCTCACGGCGTGGTGCTGGTGCACCGACTGACGCGACCGCACCAGTCGCGCCCGCATACGGCATCGCGCCGTTCACGGACGAACTCCTGACGGACGACAACATCGCCACCGACGTGGTGATCGACCGCGCCACGGCGCGCACCGCCACCGGACGATTCGACCGCTCGCGCGTTGACGCCCTCGGCCCGGTGAACGCCACCCCCGAACATCTCCGCGGCGTCGCGCGCACCCAATGGGTGGCGATCAGCATCGTCAGTGCCTTCGTGGTGTTGCTCGCAGCAACCGACCCCACGCCAACCACCATCGGAGCGACGCTCATCGCCACTGGAGGGGCATGGCAAGTTCCGCTGATCGCGGCACGTCGACGCGAGACCGAACGCACTCGGCGCCTCGATCGTGAACTGGGTGATGCCCTCGGCGAATTGGTGATGGGTGTTGAAGCCGGCCTGATACTCGAAGCAGTGATGGTGCGGTATGCCGCGCGCCGCGATTCCGCTCTCGGTACCGAATTCGACCACATGGCGCGGTCGGTGCAACTCGGCGCCACCCGCCGCGAGGCACTCGCAACATTCACCGCTCGCAACGCCACCCCCACCGTCCGGCTCTTCGCGGCTGCGGTTGAGCAGAACCAGACCCTCGGCACTCCCCTCGCCGGCGTGCTGCGACAGCAAGCCGCCACCATCCGTCGGCACCGACGCCAGGCGGCCGAGAACGACGCCGCGAAATTGTCGATGAAGATGATCTTCCCGACGGTGTTCTGCATCTTGCCGGTGCTGCTGATCGTGGTGGTGGGCCCAGCCATCGTGAGATTGATGGATGTGCTGTGATGGCCAACCGTCACAGCCCGGCATCATGTCGCCCCGCACTGTCAGAGTGGGCCACTGAGCGCCGACTACGCGAATCCGCCGACGCTCAGCGAACAGATGCTGGGATACTTGCGCATCGTCGTCGTTATCTGTGCAGCCGTCGTCGCCGTCATGGCGATGGGGCCGACGTTGGTCGCCACCACCGGCCGACGCAGCCTCGCCGTGCTCTGCGCGCTGTCTGTGAGCGCGGTGTTGACGGTTGCCGCAGTGCTGCTCACCCGCCAGTCGCCGGTTCAGAACATGGCCTGGCCCGTGCATGCATCACTGGGCGCTGCGGCTGGTGTGTTGGGTGCGCAGGTGACGATCGACGTCTGGGTGCGCCGGTTACCGCTGCGTCCGAGCTTGATAACTGCAGCGATCGTGATGCTGTCGTTACCGATTGGATCCGGCACCTCGCGATGGTGGCCCGCGCTGGCCGGAGCCGCAGCGATGACTATGGTGAGCGTGACCTCGAGGACGCTGTCGCGCAGCCAACTCGGACGTGGGGACGTGTACCTGTCGCCACTGTTGGGGACGATCATCGGCATAGTCACCCCATGGGCAGTGCTGACGGCATGGGTGGCCACAGCAATATTGGCAGCTCTGTTCGCACTCGCGGTGATGGCGATCGGGCTGGCACGGCGCACCACGCTGATCGCGTACGGACCGTTCATGGTGGCCGGCACGGTCATCGCGGTGTGGGCGGCGGTGAACGGCCAATGAACCTGCCCATGACCGACAGGCGGCGACGGCGCCGCGAGCGAATGGGTGTGCGAGGACTCAAAGACGGTGACCCCACTGCCTGGTCGTGGCTCGTTGCCGAGTTAGGTCCGAAGATCGTCGGCTACGCCAACCGGATGGGTGTCCGCGACGGCGACGAGGTCATGGGAGCCACCTTTGAGGCTCTCGCCCGCAACATAGGCACATTCGAAGGTTCAGAAAGCCAACTGCGGTCATATGTGTTCTCGATTACGCATGCGCGCATCGTCGACCAATTGCGCCGCACCACCCGCCGCAGCGAGGTGTCGATTGAGAACACGCTGGCGTTGTTGGAGGCCGATGAGCCGAATGAGGAGACGTTCAACGACCCGGAGCTTCTCGCCGCGCTCGGTCGACTGCCGGAGGAGCAACGCCGAATGCTCGACCTGCGCTACGTGGTGGGCCTATCCACCAAGGAAACTGCACGCGCCCTCGACAAATCAGAGGTGGCTACTCGGGTGGCGATCAGCCGTGCGTTCTCCAAGTTGAAAGAACTTCTGGTGAGCGACCTGCTCGACGGAGGTGACCCATCGTGACGACGTCAATGTTGGGGGCACTGCTGGCAGTTGCATTGCCGATCTTCGGCGCGAGCCGTGTCTGGCCCGAGAACCGCCGGCTCCAGCGCCGACTTGCTGCACAACGAGCCGACGAGGTGCAGTTCAGTGCAGATGCGGTGATGATCGAGAATCTGGTCTCGCTGGCAGTGGCGTCGTCGATGGCGGCCGACGCCCGCAGCGGCCGGCTGCGACGCCGCGTCGGTGCTGTGATCGGCGCAATCGGTGTGTTCGGCTGGGCCGGTGCGGCCGCGGCAGGCGCCAGCGTTGGCCTCGCAAGCACCGGCAACCTGCCCGATCCGGTGCAGCGCGTGGTGGCCGACGTGCTGGAAGTGGTGAACATCGAGGTGCCGCGACCGGTGTCGTCGACGATCATCGTCCCGGCCAATGATGACGACCAGGGCACTGAGAACCCGGTTGATGACCAGTCCGATGCAGGTTCTGATGCCAACGCCGCGGACAACGGCGTCGCAGAGACTGGTGACGGCCCCGGCGATGCAGGCAATGACGGAGCGGGCGGCGATGGAGCGGTCGGCACCACCCCAGATGGCACTGTTATCGCCCCAGCTGATGACGACGACACCAACGACCCGAATGCTGAAGCTGACGGAACTGTTGCCACGTCGACGTCGACGATCCTGGCGGGGACCACGCCTGGGGTCGCGACGACAACGACACAACCAGCTCCGATGACCACCGGGCTACCTCTGCCACCGGGGCTCGATATCGATGACCTTCCACCGGGTCTCGACCCGGATGACCTGCCACCTGGACTTGCCGGCGATAACCCATCGGCGACCGCCCCCGGCAACAGCAACAGCAACGGCAACAGCAACGGCAACGACGATGCCGGCAACAGCAACGGGAACAACGACGATGACGGCCCCAGCAACAGCAACGGGAACGGGAACACCAACGGGAACAACGGCAACGGGAACGCGAACAACAGCAACGGCAACAGCAACGCAAACAACGGCAACAGCAACGCCAACGACGATGACGACTCTGTCGGCGGGTCAAACGGAACGACGACGACCACGTTGCCTATCGAAAGCTGGAACCCCGTTTATCCAGGCCCGCCCGGCAATAGCGGCAACACGCCCGGCCGCGGTAACAGCAATAATCCAAATGTCGAGTCATCAGATGAGGACGAGGAGGAGGATGAGGAAGGCGATGACGACAACCCCGGCAATGGCAATGGCAACGCCAACGGCAACGGGAACGGGAACAACGGCAACAGCAACAGCAACAGCAGAGACAGCAACCTTGACGACAGCGCAACGCGCGCCGCGGATGACTAAAGCCGCAGTTCGGATGGTGCCACCTGCAGCAACAGCTCGCCCGTATGCACATCACTTACGTTTCCGAACTTCGCAACCACTGGCAACCCACGTGAATCGAGACCGGCACAATGACCCAACCCACTGACCCAGCAGACAACACGGGAATCCACCGCGACGCCGTTATTGCCCGCCTCGTCGCCGACGGTCGACTCGATGAGGCAGATGCCCGCGCCATCACAGATGCACCACGATGGAGCACGCCGATCGGTGAACTCGTCGGCTATCTGGCCGCCCTCATCGTTGCTGCAGGGCTCGTACGGCTCATCGTTGCGCTGATCGATGGCGTCGACGAGGTCGTTCTGGCAGCGACTTCCGGGCTGGTGGGCCTCTGCCTCATACCGGTGGTTCGGCTGCTGGCTCGCCGCACCAGCGCTCTGGAACGCATGGCCGAGGCAGCAGAACTGGTGGCCGTGGGGCTTCTGGCCACCTCAATCGGATTGTTCACCCACACCCTCGTCACCGACGATGTGCGACGCGGCGTCGACCCGTGGGATGTGAACCGCGACGCCGCACCATGGTCAATTCTGCTGCCGGCGGCACTCGCAACCGCGTGGGGCTTGTATCGACGGCGGCACACAACCATCGCCGGTGCACTCACCACCGCAGCTGCGTCACTCTCGATGATGGGAGCCATCACCGCGCTACTCGACACCTCGGCCACCGTTGGTGCCGCGATGTT
>JAFMNE010000054.1 GCA_017859395.1 Ilumatobacteraceae bacterium
CCGAACAGTTCGGATACCGATGATGACGGTGACGGGTTCAGCGACACCCAAGAACGCGACACCTCAAGTGACCCATTCGATGAACTGAACACACCGAACAGCGACAACGACGATGACGGGTTCACCAACCTGGAAGAAACCAACGCAGGCACCGACCCCGATGATGCGGCCGACAGCCCGGCACCACCGACGACAGAAGCAACACCGCCCACCTCGGAAGCGCCGTAACCCACCGCGCTATCTGTTGCTGCACCGTCCATGCGCGACACGCCGAGAGCTGAATCACACTCGGCGCAAACTCGGTCAGCAGCGAGCGAGGAAGTTGCGCAGCAGGTCGTGACCCGACGCCGTGAGGATCGACTCCGGATGGAACTGCACACCTTCCACATCGAACTCGCGATGTCGCACGCCCATCACAATGCCGTCGGCCGTGGTGGCGGTGACCTCCAACACGTCCGGCACCGACGACGGTTCCAACACCAACGAGTGATAGCGGGTCGCGGTGAACGGTGACTCGATGCCGGTGAACACACCGCGGCCGTCATGGCTGACATCGGACACCTTGCCGTGCATCAACTCTGGCGCCGACACCACATCGGCGCCGTACACATGACCAATCGCCTGATGACCAAGACACACACCGAACACCGGCACGCCCGCGGCGGCGAAGGCAGGAATCGCCTCGCAGATAATTCCCGAAGTCTCCGGGCGCCCCGGGCCGGGGGAGAGCAACACGCCATCGGGCTCTAGAGCCACGGCCTCGTCGACCGTCAGTGCGTCGTTGCGATGCACCACCGGCTCGGCACCCAACTCACCGAGGTACTGCACAAGGTTGTAGACGAACGAGTCGTACGAATCGATCACCAGCACCCGTGCCACCCGCACAGCCTGCCGTCATCATGGCCGAACCCAAACTCGCGGCACCATCAACACCACGGCATAGGCGCCAATGACGCACCGAGTTGGCTCGCCCGTGACAGCAAGGGGGGAGTTGTGCCTAGACTCGTCACCCGTGGCTCCTCCGAAGCGCAAGACTGGCGGTCGCACCACCCCCAAGGGAACGGTGCCCGGTCAGCAGACCCGCAGCGATGCCGGCGCGCCCGGCGCCGATGGCAGCGACAACGAGGTGCGCCGCGTGCGATCCGACGCAGGAACATCGACGCCACCACGGTCGTCGCGCTACACCCCGCCGATCCCACCGGAATCGAAGACCAGCCCCCAATGGGTGCCGGTGCTGATGTTGGCGCTGCTGATCTTGGGCGTGATCGTGATCATGTTGCGCAACCTGGTGTTCTCCGGCAACAACTGGTTGTTGCTGGTGGGCTTGGGTTCGGTGATGGGTGGCCTCTACACGGCCACCAAATGGCGTTAGCCGCCACCTCGTCGCCCACGCCGCTACCCGCCACGACGCCATCTGGCTTCATTCCTCGACCGTCCGCGACCACAGCGCAGACAACGGATCGCAGAACGATCGTTATCCACAAGGCCTGATGGTTTAGCACTAACCACGCCCGGTTATCCACAGGCCTGTGGGAACTGCGCATCGGCTGTCCGTAGCCCGTTACCGGCCGGCCAGTGACGCACTCAGTCGTACAGCGGTGCCACCACGATCATGTCCTCGAGACAATGCCGTGGCGGTGGCGGATCCTCATCTGGGGCCAGAGTCAACTTCAGCTCCACCCCGCAGACCGCGCACCGATACCTGACGTTCACTTTGCGCATCTCACCGGCTGGTGGCGGGCCCGGCAACGGCGTAGTGAAGGCACGCAGCATCGTGATGCCCACCCGCCACAGAAACACCATCATCAGCAGGCCAACGCCCACCCAGATGACGCGACCGAATGTGATTGCGAGCACAATCACGCGGTCATCCCCAGAGCTGTGGATAACCCATCACGGCCCGCAACCGCATACATTGCGCGCGCTTTCGGCCGTGTCATGGCTGTCATCATGGGCTCCAGACGCCACCAACGACAACCCCTGACACCACACACCGCCATCACTGCACCGACACGCCGACGCTCACAACCACGGCGCCACGGGCACCGGTAGACGATGCGCTCAAGGCCGGGAATCGACTGGGCCGAGATGTTCGAAATCAGCCGAGGCGTTCGATGATGGTGGCGTTCGCCATGCCGCCACCCTCGCACATGGTCTGCAGACCGAACCGGCCGCCGGTGCGCTCCAACTCGTTGAGCAACGTGGTCATCAACCGTGCACCAGACGCACCCAGCGGATGGCCGAGCGCGATCGCGCCGCCGTTCGGGTTGACCTTGTCCATGTCGGGATGGAATTCCTTCTCCCATGCCAACACCACCGACGCGAACGCCTCGTTGATCTCCACCAGGTCAATGTCGTCGAGCGACATCCCGGCACGCTCCAGCACCTTGTGGGTGGCCGGAATCGGCGCGGTGAGCATCAGACGCGGATCGTCACCGGCCAACGAGAAATTCACGAACCGTGCGCGCGGGGTCAGGCCGAGCTGCGCGGCACGCTCCTCGCTCATGATCAACAACGCCGACGCACCATCGGTGATCTGCGACGAGTTACCAGCCGTGACCCGGCCGCCTTCTTCTTCGGGGCGGAACGACGGCTTCAAGTTCGCGAGCGTCTCCATGGTGGTGTCGCGCAGACCTTCGTCCACGCTGACCATCTCGCCGTCCACGCCGAGTACCGGCAGGATCTCGGCCTGGAAACGACCCTCGTCGGTGGCGCGGCGCGCATAGTTCTGGCTACGCATGCCATAGGCATCGAGATCTTCACGGGTGAGACCCCACTTGTCGGCGATCAACTCCGCCGAGATGCCCTGGGGCACCAGACCACCCACATCGGCATACCGCGCACCCACCTTGGGCCCGAACGGGTAGCCGTACTTGCCATCGGCCATCGACGCACCCATCGGCACGCGCGTCATCACCTCCACACCACCGGCAACCACCACGTCGTACGCGCCGGCGATCACACCCTGGGCGGCGAAATGCGCGGCCTGCTGCGACGACCCGCACTGACGATCGATGGTGGTGCCCGGCACCGTCTCGGGCCAGCCAGCCGCCAACACCGCGTTACGGGCGATGTTCACTGCCTGCTCACCGGTCTGCATCACACAGCCCATCACCACATCATCGACCACCGACGGATCGAGATCGTTGCGTTCCTGCAACGCCCGCAACGTCTCCGCGGCGAGATCCACCGGGTGCCATTCCTTCAACTTTCCATTCCGACGGCCCTGCGGGGTGCGGATGGCGTCCACGATCACTGCATTCGTCATGTGCGCATCATGGCGCGTCGTTCGCGCAATCGTGAAGTCGGGAGACACCCGCAGAAACACGACCTTTCAGTAGACCCGGGGCGCAACCAATGCGAGAATGCCCGCCATGAACATCCCCGGACGCAGCACCATCGACGAACTCCACGCGAAAGTCGCCGGCCAGACCGTGCCCACACGGTTCCTGGCCCTCGCCGCCGAACGCCCCGACGCGGTATTCCTCCGCTCCATGGCGACCGCCCCCGGGTCGAACCCAGTCGGTTGGAACACTTTCACCCTCGCCGAAGTGCGCGCCCTCGCCGCCCGCACCGCCGCCGGCCTGCAGGCCCTCGATGTGGAACCCGGCGAACGCGTGATGTTGATGATGCGCAACCGCCCCGACTTCCACTGGTTGGACCTCGGCACCCAATTCGTGCGCGCCACCCCCGTGTCGATCTACAACTCCTCATCGGGTGAAGAAATCCACTACCTCGCCAGCCACGCCGAAGCCCGCGTGATCATCGTGGAAGACGCCGGGTTCCTCGCCCGCCTGATGGAGATCCGCGACGAACTGCCCCTGCTGGAACACATCTTCGTGATCGAGGCCGGCGACGACCTGCCCGACGGTGTGCGCCCCGTGGCAGAACTGCTCGCCCACGGCGAAGCCGACCTCGACACCCTCGGTGCCGTCACCAGCCCCGACGACCTGGCGACCCTGATCTACACCTCGGGCACCACCGGCCCACCCAAAGGCGTGATGATCACCCAGGGCAACGTCTGCTACGCGGTCGAAATGCTGAACGAACTGATCGACCGCGATGTGAGCGACTGGCGCGTGGTGTCGTACCTGCCCATGGCCCACATCGCCGAACGCGTCACCAGCCACTACCAAGGCCTGATCTACGGATTCGATGTGGCGTGCTGCCCCGACCCGTCACTGCTCACCGCGTTCCTCGGCGAAGTGCACCCCAACATGTTGTTCGGCGTGCCGCGCGTGTTCGAAAAGATCTACGCCGGTGTGAACGCTGCCGTGTCGGCCGACCCCGAAAAGGCCACCGCCTTCAACGACGGTGTGCGCGCCGCGCTCGACATCAAAGCCGCCGAACGTGCCGGCACCATCACCCAGGAACAGCGCGACACCTGGGACTTCCTTGACGCCGTTGCGTTCTCACAGGTGCGAGCCCTCGTCGGCCTCGACGAAGTGCAGACCGCCATCACCGGCGCCGCACCCCTGCCCGCTGAAATTCTCGAATGGTTCAACGCGATCGGCATTCCGCTGTCGGAGATCTACGGCCTGTCGGAAACCTCCGGCCCGCTCACCTTCACCCCATGGGCGAACAAGCCCGGCTACGTGGGCCAACCCGCACCCGGTATGGAGGTGCGTCTCGGCGACGACGGTGAGGTGTTGTGCCGCGGCGGCAACGTGTTCCAGGGCTACCTGAAAGCACCCGACAAAACCGCCGAAGCACTGATCGACGGATGGTTCCACACCGGCGACATCGGTGAACTCGACGACGAGGGCTACCTGCGCATCGTCGACCGCAAGAAGGAACTGATCATCACCTCCGGTGGCAAGAACATCAGCCCAGCCAACCTCGAAGCCGCACTGAAGATGATCCCGGTGGTGGGCCAGGCCTGCGCCATTGGCGACCAGCGCAAGTTCATCTCCGCTCTATTGGTGCTCGACCCCGAAGCCGCACCCGTGTGGGCCGCCGCGAACGGCAAAGCCGGCATGAGCCTCGACGAACTCGCGGCCGACCCGGATGTTCTGGCCGCCGTGCAGGCCGGTGTCGACGAGGTCAACACCAAGTTCGCTCAGGTCGAACAGATCAAGAAGTTCACACTGATCTCAGAAGAGTGGATGCCCGACTCGGATCTGTTGACCCCCACCTCGAAGTTGAAGCGTCGCGGCATTCACGCCCGCTACGCCGACGCGATTGAGGCGATGTACGCCTGAGCGGCCAACGCCACGCCATCGCCGTGCGGCGCATGAACTGTCAGACATAGTTCTCGAACTCGTCCGGGGGTGGCCCCGGATCGGGTTCGGGAATCAGCAGCGTGAGGATGTCGTGCAGGGTGGTGATGTGATCATCGTCGAGCTGCTGGGCAAACGCGGCCTGCACCGCCCGGCGATACGTCACGTTCATCGCCCGCCACAGATTGCGCCCACGCGGCGTCAACTCCACATCCACCGCACGATGGTCCGCAGCATCCACATCGCGGTGCCGCACCACCCACCCGTCTTCTTCCAACCGATCCAACCGGCGGCTGAGACTCGATGCCGGCAGCGCCAACTCATACGCCACATCACTGGGACGAGCCCGGCCGCCAAGGCGTTGCAACGCCGCCAACGTGTCGAACCAGGTGAGCGGCAGATCCCATTCGTCGCGCAACGCCTCATCGAGTTGACGTTCGATCACCCCCACCCGGGCCTGCATGCCACGCCACGCCGCCACACGCCGCGCATCAAGCCGAGCCATTACACCAGTGTGCCCCAGCGCAGCGCTGGAGAACAGCCACTGCGACCACGCCGAAACCCTCGGGGAACGCCACGCCGTTGTCTAGGTTGACCACATGGCCTTCGTTGACCCCACCGTGAGCCTCACCGAGATTCAAGAGGTGATCGCCGCATCGTTCCCCGGCAGCGGTAACACCTGCACCGAAATCGGCCCTGGCTACGCCATCGCCCGCCACGACGTGGGCGACGGCGACATCCGACCCGGTGGTTTCATCTCTGGGCCGACGCAGTTCTCCACCGCCGATGCCGCCCTGTGGTACGCAACGTTCGTGGCGCTTGACCGCATCGAAACGATGACACTCACCAGCGAGCTATCCATCCGTTTCCTGCGTCCCGCTGTGGGCAGCGTGCTGTATGCCCGCGCCGACATCGACATGGTGACTCGCCGCAGCGTGGTCGGCACCGTGCGTATGTGGTGCGACGACGAACCCACCCGCATCACCTCCACCGCGCAAGGCACCTACGCCATTCCGATCCCGAAATGACCATCTGGCAGCCATCGGCATGACCGCCGGCCCGATCGACGCGCTTCTCGCCGACTACGCCAACCTGACCGACCCCGCAGCGCGGCGACACATCGAAGCTGATGAATTCTTCGTGTGTGAAGGCCCTCAAGCTCTCGACCGGCTGATCGCATCGGGGCACATGATCCGCTCGGTGCTGCTCGCCGACACCAAAGCCGACCGGGTACTCGCCGAACTCACCCACCCGCTGCCCGCCGCCACACCGGTGCTGCGCGTCACCCGCGACGAGATGCGTGCCATCTGCGGGTTTGATCTGCACCGCGGTGTGATCGCCGCCGCCAACCGGCACCCCGCCCGCAGCCTGAACGAACTCATCGAGGCGCTGCCGGTTGACGGTGCGCGACTGGTGATCGCCGAAGGGTTGAACGACCCCGAAAACCTCGGTGCCGTCGCGCGATCGGCGCGCGCATTCGGCATCGACGGCCTCGTCGTCGACCCCACCTGTATCGACCCGTACACCCGGCGAACCGTGCGGGTGTCGATGGGAGAGATCCTGCATCTGCCACACCACCGCGCCACCGACTGGCCTCAGACACTCGACGCCCTGCACACCGCCGGATGGGACACATGGGCGCTCACCCCCGCCCGTCACGACGTACCCGCCGACAACATCTGGGGACTACCAATTCCAGATCGACTGGCACTAGTGATCGGCGCCGAAGGGCCCGGGCTGGCACCTGCCACCATCGATGCGTGCACCCGCGCCGTGCGGATCCCCATCGCCGACGATGTCGACTCGCTGAACGTCGCCGCCGCGGCCGCTGTTGCATTCGCTGCCACCGCCGACAGGGTGTGAGACTGAACCCATGAGCGAGATCTCACGGTTCCATGTGCCCACCCTCGACGACATGCCCGACGACATTCGCACCCGCATCGAAACCGTCGGTGAGAAATCTGGGTTCGTGCCGAACGTGTTCGTGGCCCTCGCCGCCCGGCCCGACGAATTCCGTGCGTTTTTCGCCTATCACGACGCTCTCATGGAACGCTCCGACGGGTTGAGCAAAGCCGAACGCGAACTGATCGTGGTGGCCACCAGCGCCGTGAACGAATGCATGTACTGCGTGGTGGCCCACGGGGCGATCCTGCGGATCCGGGCGAAGAACCCGCTCATTGCCGACCAGGTGGCCATCAACTCGGCCAAGGCCACGCTCAGCGAGCGGGAACGACACATCGTCGACTTCGCCCTGCATGTGGCCACCGACTCCGCCACCGTGGGCGACGCCGAGATCGACGACATGCGCGCCAAAGGCTTCACCGATGATGAGATCTGGGACATCGGCGCCATCACCGCGTTCTTCGCGCTGTCGAACCGCATGGCGAACTTCGCCGGCATCACCCCGAACACCGAGTTCTACACACTCGGCCGCTGACACCTCAGAACGAGTGCACCCGCACCTCGGTGCACGACGCCAACGCGTCGAAATCGCGATCGTGGTGCAGAACCGGGATGCCGAGGCGCACTGCAACCGCTGCGATCACACAGTCGAGCATGCTGCGCACCGTGACGCCGGAGCGTCGCGCCGTTCGATACAGCGTGGCGGCGATCTCAAAATCAACCGAGGTCACAGCCTCGTTGTGACCCATGGCCAACAACGAGGTGATCGAGCGAAGCTCAGACTCTGATCGTGCGCCAGCGGTGAGTTCCATCACCACGGCATCGCAGGTCGTGATGTGTGTTGCCAACACCCGCTCGACCTCATCGGCAACCGCCTGATGGCCGTCGTTCAGAAACTCGATCAGCGCAGAGGTGTCGACGAGCACAGAACGATCCATCGACAGCATCATTCCTGCGGGATATCGGGGTGATCGCCGCGCATCACGCTCAGGTCGCCGTCCCAGCCACTACCCCGCAACTGTCTGGCCTCGTCGATCGTCAACGGCTGAATCGCCAAACGCTGAAGCGCGAAATTCACAGCATCACGTTTGGTGCGCAAACCGAAGCGCCGCATGACCGCTGCACATGATTCCTCATCGATATCGATGTTTGTGCGTGCCATACACAAAATATACACCACGCGGATCAGCGCGGCGCTCGGCACACCACGAACCCACAACGCGTAATGTGCACCCCGGTGGCCGACCACAACCAACACCCCCACGACGACGCCCCCACCGGCGCGATCGAATACGCCCACCTCGTCACCGCCGACGGCACCCTCGAACGCAACGAACGCCTCGAAATCCTCACCCGGCTAATCCCGTCGTTCGACCGTGACTACTCGGTGAGCTTCGGCCTCACCCTGGCCCTGTCGGTCACCATCGCCGTGATGGGTCTGGCCACCGACTCGGTCGCCATCGTGATCGGCGCCATGCTCGTCGCGCCCTTGATGACCCCCATCATGGGTTTCGTCGGCGCCATCGGCCTCAGCCTCGGACGACGCGCCTTCCGCGCCGCCATGCTCGTGCTCGCCGGATCCATCGGCAGTATCGCCCTCGCCGCGCTGCTCAGCCGGTTGCTGCTCGACCTGCAGATCGGCGACGAAATCATGGGCCGCACCTCACCCGATATCCGCGACCTCGTCGTGGCGGTCGCCGCCGGAGCAGCCGGTGCCTACGCCACCGCCCGAGACGACGTGTCGGCATCGCTGCCCGGCGTTGCCGTTGCCGTTGCGTTGGTACCACCACTGGCCGTGACCGGGCTGCTGATCGAAACCGGTGAACGCACCCTCGCATGGGGGTCGATGCTGCTGTTCCTCACCAACTTGGTGGCGATCTCGCTCAGCGCCCTGGTGGTATTCGCCGCCACCGGCGTGGTGCCCATCACCACCGTGGTGCGCGACCGCACCACCGGACTGACCGTGGCCGGCATCGTGCTCGCCACCGTGATGATCGCCATCCCGCTGTGGTCCAGTTCCAGCAACGCCGCCGCCGAGAGCCGGCTGCGCACCGACGTGACCGACAGCGTGCAGATCTGGCTGGCCGGCACCGACCTCGCCATCACCGACCTCGACATCGACGACGGCGAAACCGCCACCGTGAACGTCGACATTGCCGGCCTCGACGAACCCCCCGAACCATTCACCCTGGCCACCGCGCTCGCGCCACTGCTCGGCGACACCGTCGCCGTGAACGTGCGCTGGGACCAACGCGCACAAGGCTCGGCATCCGCCGATCGGCCACCCACCGCCGACGACACCGACGTCGCCACCGGCACCATCAACGACTGGGTGACCCGCGTGGCCGCCACCGGTACACCACTCGCACTGGTGGACGTGACCGTGAACGGCGACGACGTGACCGCGGTGGTATCAGGACCCACCGCCCCACCGAGCGACCCGGCCCTGCCCGACACAGTGGCCGAAAGCCTTGGCCGGCCCGTCACCTTGGCCATCCGCTGGATTCAGACCATCGACCCGAACGCACCCACCGAAACACCCGCCGAGACCATGGAGCGACTGGTGGCCGCATGGGTGGGGCCACGCACCAGTGTGCGCGTCATCGCCACCGACCTCACCGGAGGCGAACAAGTGGGATGGAACGCCACCGTGGACCTGGCCGCCGCCGACACACCACTCGGTCTCGACAGCCTTGCCGACCTGCTGGAACGCAACCTTCCCGGGGACGTCACCGTGGCGGTACGCACCCTGCCGCTTGAGATCGTCGATATCGACG
>JAFMNE010000021.1:0-19332 GCA_017859395.1 Ilumatobacteraceae bacterium
CCCCTGACCTCTTCCATGCCATGGAAGCGCTCTACCAACTGAGCTATAGCCCCGAGCCTGCGTGACGATACCGACCATCAGACGCCGGCCACAACCGACGCGGTCACTCCGCCCAGGTGATCACCGGCACATCGCGGTACAGCCGCTCGATCTCATAGAAATCACGCACCTCGTCAAGAAACACGTGCACCACCACATCGCCATAGTCGACCAGCACCCACTGCTGCTCTTGCACTCCCTCGGAGCGCACCGGTGAACGACCGGTCGCAGCGCGCACCCGATCCTCGATCTCCTCAACGAGGCGGCGCACCAGTCGGCGGTTCGGTGCAGCGGTGATGACGAAGAACTCAGTGACCCCGAGCACATCGCCCACCTTAAGCACCACCGTGTTCGAGCCCTTCTGATCATCGGCGGCACGGGCGGCAACAAGGGCCACAAGCGTTGTTTCATCGGTGTCGGCCATGCCCGACGCCTGCTCGTGCGACTCGCTGTCGTTCGCCCCGGTCTCGCTCACGTTGATGATCCGCCCATTGGGCACACGCTACTGCCCACCCGATGCGGCCAACTTCACTAGGTATGACTCGCCGACAACGATCACCACATCAACACCCGGCACGCGGTACTCGCCCTCGATCGCCTCCACATCACCGAACAACTCCCCAAACGCCGATGCCGCGGACTCATGGCGATCGCTGTCGGGCAACCACACCTGCGTTGCTGCCGACGGCTTGCCCACCTCATCGATGGCGCTGGCACCGCTCACCACCGACACCACATTCACTCCCACGTATCGGAGCGCAGCAATCGTGTCGGCGGCCACGCGCGACACCGTGCGACCAGCAATCGCAGCATCGCCATCGTCGAATGGCACCACCACCCGCACCGTCGCCGACTCAAGTGGTGTTGCCACCCGCGCTGGTGCCAGCTGCGACATCGTTAACAACGTGAGTACCGCATCGTGATGAGCAACCGTGCCACCGGCCAGCGGCGACTCGTCCCGCACCACTGGCAACTCGAACACCGTGACCGCATCGCCTGACATCAAATCCAACATGTCCGCCAACGAGCTAGGAGCCCGCGACGCGATATCAACCGGCGTGGAGACCTCATCGCCGTTGGCATCGTCGGCTGCCCCACGACCTGTGCGTTCAGACACGGTTGAGGGATCACGCTGCTGCAGCACCGATGCCACCACCTGCCAGGCGGCCACACGCTGCGTTGCAGCCTCTAGATCGGCAGCAACAACACCAGTTGATGCGCCAAGTGCCGCGACGGCATCAGCGTCCACGGTGCCCAGCAACAGGGCATCAGCCACATCGTCGACCGACATGACCTCGACTACATCGAGCGCAACACCGAGCATTGCCTCGGCCTCACCGGCCAACTGCGCTGCACCCCCATCGGCGAAGGCGTCGCGCAATGTGCGCAGAGGCGCGCCACCACCACCCCCGACATCGGCATGGGGTTCCACCACCACCACCGTGCCACCGGTGCCATCGGGACCAGCCACGAGCAGCGCTGCCGCAGTGAGGTCACTGCCGCTGCTTACACCCCACAACGCGGTGGCGGTGAACGGGAGTTCGCGCACCGGGGGCCCTCCCGCATCCACGGTCGTGCCGATGGTGGACCCCGCCAAGGTCGACACCCCAACCAATGTGAACACCACCGCCACGATGCCCAGCACGGCCGCCAGCGTGCCGCCACGCCGAGTGATCTCGCGCCGGCGAGCAGCCAACGCCGTCATCGCATCTCCGGCGCCGACACATCGCCATAGAGTCCGCGGCGCCGGATCACATCGAGCACCGATGAGGGGACGAGATAGTCCAGAGGTCGGCCGTCGCTCACGCGCGCCCGCAGATCGGTGCTCGACACTTCTAGGTGGGGTACTTCAACCCGGCGCCATGGCGCGTCGCCGGGCAACACCGGCAAATCGGCGCGCACCCCCGGCCGGTCAACCACCACCATGGACGATCGGGCAACAACCTCGTCGAAGCGTTTCCACGTGGTGAGGCCCGCCGCGGCGTCGTCGCCAACCACCGTGAACAGTTCTGCCCCGGGGAACTCGATCGTCATCGTCGCCAAAGTGTCGGCGGTATACGACTCCCCACCGGCAATGATCTCGTGGTCACCGGCGACGAGCCCGTCGACGTCTGCAACGGCCGCACGCACCATCGCCAGACGGTCGTCTGCTGGGGTCACCGCCCGGTCGCCCACCTTCTGCCACGGAATGTTCGCCACCATCATCACAACGACGTCGAGCTCAAGTGCGTGACGGACGCCAAGTGCGGTGACCAAGTGGCCGACGTGTGGCGGGTCGAACGTGCCGCCGAACAACCCGACGCGCGCGGGAACGGTCAACGGGGGCACAACCTTGCACTCTAGAAGCACGCGAGCGATGACACCACCGTCCGACCCGGCAGGGACTTGACAGATGTGTTACGGTATTAAGCCGGCTCATGGAACAACCGCGAGCCGACATCACATACACACCCCCCACCCGGCCCTGCCGGAACACCACACGACGCGGCAGTCCGCCGCGCACGGCGGTGTGGGACGACGCGCGTCTCACGGCCTTGAACGGTCATGTCTCGCACGTCAACGTCACACGACCGGAATAAACGGTCGAGAACACGGTTGGACACGACGCCATGAATGACTCAATTGGACTCTACCTGAACGACATCGGCAAAGTGCCGCTGCTCACTGCTGAAGACGAGCGGGTGCTCTCCCGCAAGATCGAAGAGGGACGCGATGCCGCCGAACT
This sequence comes from Ilumatobacteraceae bacterium, assembly GCA_017859395.1. Lineage (GTDB taxonomy): Bacteria > Actinomycetota > Acidimicrobiia > Acidimicrobiales > Ilumatobacteraceae > Casp-actino5. The sequence continues at coordinate 2,765 of JAFMNE010000021.1, forward strand.
GCTCGCTGCCGGCAACGTCAAGGGACGCCGCCGCGCCGACCTCAAGGCCAAAGAAGCAGCTGCCGCCGACGCCAAAGACCGCTTCATCCGCTCGAACCTGCGGTTGGTGGTCTCCATTGCCCGTCGCTACCCGCTGCCCCAGGGCATGGATCTGCTTGACCTCATCCAAGAGGGCAACCTCGGTCTCGAGCATGCGGTCGACAAGTTCGACTGGCGCCGTGGCTTCAAGTTCTCCACCTACGCCACCTTCTGGATCCGCCAGGCCATCGGTCGTGCGCTCGACCAGAAGGCCAGCCTCATCCGTATCCCCGGTGACCGCTCGGCCAGCCTGCGCGCTGCGCTGCGTCAGGCATCGGGCGACGGCGAGACCCTCGATCAGGCCAACGCCGAACTGCACCGCCTCACCACGCCAGTGAGCCTCGACAAGACCGTCGGCGACGACGGCGATGCGACCCTCGGCGACCTGATGGCCAATGGAGACCCCACGCCCGAAGATGCGGTCATGGTCGGCGTTGAAAGCGATCTGCTCGGCGATCTGCTCGGCACGCTCGACGCTCGCGCCCGCTACGCCGTGGAAGCCCGTTTCGGGCTCATCGACGGAGAACGCAAGAGCTTCCGCGAAGTCGGCGAAAGCCTCGGCGTAACAGCTGAGGCGGCACGTCGCCTCGTGAGCCGCGCCGTTGCCGGGCTCCGCGAGGACGCCGAAGACATCCTCAGCGTCTGACATCGCGGGCTGCGGCCCCACAGATCACTGAACGAGCGGTCGGGTCACCCGGCCGCTCGTTCGCGTTTCAGCCACCGATAGCCTTGGCACCCATGACGTGGTCGCCCTCGTCCTGGCAGGACGCACCCATCAAGCAGCAACCCACATGGCCCGACGCCGGGGCCTATGAGGCTGCGCTGAAACAGATCGCCTCGATGCCACCGTTGGTTTTCGCCGGCGAAGCCCGTTCGCTGCAGAGCAGCTTGGCCCGCGTCGCCGCTGGCAACGCCTTCTTGTTGCAGGCGGGTGACTGCGCCGAAAGCTTCGAGGAGTTCTCGGCCGACAACATCCGCGAGAAGCTCCGCGTGATCTTGCAGATGGCCATCGTGCTGACCTACTCCATGGGGGTGCCGGTCGTGAAGGTCGGCCGGATGGCCGGCCAGTTCGCCAAGCCACGCTCATCGGACACCGAAACCATCGGCGATCTCGAATTGCCGTCGTTCCGCGGACACATCGTCAACGATCCCGCGCCCACCGCTGCCGCCCGCATTCCCGACCCTGACCGCCTCGTCAACGCATACCACCAGTCGGCGTCCACGCTGAACCTGCTGCGGGCGTTCACCAAAGGTGGTTTCGCCGCTCTCGATCGTGTGCACGCATGGAACCAGGAGTTCGTCGCCTCCAGCCCCGAAGGCCGCCGCTACGACCAACTCGCCGCCGAAATCGATCGGGCACTGCGTTTCATGGGCGCCATCGGTATGGACACCGAATCCGATGCGAACCTCCGCGAGGTCGACGTGTGGACCAGCCACGAGGCCCTGCTGCTGGGCTACGAAGAGGCACTGACGCGCCGCGACTCCACGACCGGCAACTGGTACGACTGCTCCGCGCACATGCTGTGGATCGGTGAACGCACGCGCGACCTCGACGGGGCCCACATCGAGTTCCTCCGCGGCGTGTCGAACCCCATTGGCTGCAAGGTTGGCCCGTCGATGACCGGCGAGGAAGTCATTGCCTTGTGCGACGCCGTGAACCCCGCGATGGTGCCCGGGCGCCTCACCCTGATCACCCGCATGGGTGCGGACCGTATTGAAGACGGTCTGCGGCCACTGCTGCGGGCCGTCCGCGAATCTGGCCATCCGGTCGTATGGGCGTGCGACCCCATGCATGGCAACACATTCACTGCGGAGAGCGGCCGCAAGACCCGCCACTTCGATGCCGTTGTGGCCGAGATCGAAGGTTTTGTTCGCGCGCACCGGGCCGAAGGCACTTGGCCCGGCGGCATCCATGTCGAACTCACCGGCGAGAACGTCACCGAGTGCCTCGGTGGCAGCGACGCCATCGACGATCTCGACGATCGCTACGAAACGATCTGCGATCCTCGCCTCAACGCGCGCCAAAGCCTCGACCTTGCGTTCCGCACCGCCGAGTTGATCCGCGGCTGACGCAGCCATGGGTGTGCTCGACAGCATCGCCGACTGGCCCGCACCGCACACGACGGCTGTTCACGCGCGCATCGTTGACGGGTCGTTCACCATCATCGATCGCCACGGCGACCCAAACCGGCAGTACCGCATCGCATCGCTCACCAAGATGATCACGTCGTGGGCGATTCTCGTCGCCACAGAAGAGGGCACCGTTGCCCTCAGCGACCAGCCAACCCTTGATGGCGTACCCGATGGCGCAACCCTGGAACATCTGCTGAGCCACGCCGCCGGGCTGAACTTTGACACCACCGACACCGTGGCCGGTGTGGGACGACGCCGCGTGTACTCCAACACCGGTATCGAATTGGGTGCGGTATGGCTTGGCGAACGAGCCGTCATGGCGGCCAACGACTACATCGCCGACGCCGTGGTACGCCCACTCGCCATGACATCCACCGAGGTTCGCGGGTCACCCGCTCATGGCATCCACTCCAGCGCCGACGACATTGCCATATTCATGGCCGAGGTGCTGCAGCCGCGTCTCGTCAGCAGTGCCACCGCCGACGATGCCCGCACGGTGCACTTTCCCGGCCTGAGCGGCATCGTCCCCGGTGTTGGCCGATTCGATCCCTGCGACTGGGGACTCGGAATGGAAATCCGGGGTGACAAAGCGCCGCACTGGATGGGGCGCAGCACCTCCCCCGCCACGGTTGGTCATTTCGGTGGAGCTGGCACCATGGCATGGGCCGACCCCCGCAGCGGCAACATCGTGGTCGCCCTCACCGACTTGCCATTTGACCAGTGGGACGGCACCGCTGTGCGCCACTGGGCGACATTGTCTGATGCTGTGGCTGAGGCACCGCAATGACAACTTGGCGGACTCCGCGATGAACGATCACCGGTTCCGCCCCGGCGACAGAGTGCGGTGGGATACGACTGACAACGACGGCCTCCCCAGGGTGCACTATGGCCACGTTGCTGGCCCGGCAGACAGCTCCGGACGCATCGCGGTGATGTTCGATGACCTGTTGCCCGGCACCACCGTAGTGACCATGGATGCATTGATCATCGTGGAGGTGACCACCGTGGTGCTGTACCTCGATGCGGGTGACCTGCTCGATGACCCATCGCTGCGTCAGGCACTGGTGAACATGTGGCTGGCCGAAGCCGATGCCGCCGGGCTGAGCATGAGCGACATCACTCATTTGCGCACCGGCGTCCGCGACACCATCGCCATGGCCTACGCGCTCGCCGAAGTGACCTCAGGCGGCCAACTGTACGTACTGCGCGCAGGTACAGAACCCGACGGCCGAGTAGGTGTACGCGCTGACCTTCCGCGACGCTGGGAACTGCGGCGCTGACCGCAACGACTCAGGAGAGTCGCTCGACGATCATGGCCATGCCCTGGCCACCGCCCACACACATCGTCTCGAGGCCGTACTGCTTGTCGGCGTCGCGCAACGAGTGCAGCAGCGTGGTCATGATGCGGGCACCGGTCATTCCGAAGGGGTGACCGAGCGCGATCGAGCCGCCGTTCACGTTCAACTTGTCCCAGCTGATGCCGAGGTGCTCCGCCGAGGGGATCACCTGAGCCGCGAAGGCCTCGTTGATCTCCACGAGATCGATGTCGTCCATTGTCATTCCCGCTCGTGCCAGCGCCTGACGGCTGGCCTCGATCGGGCCGAGTCCCATGATCTCTGGATTGAGACCAGACACGCCCGACGCCACGACCCGTGCCAGCGGGGTGATACCCAACGCGGCAGCCTTGGTGTCGCTCATGACCATCACGGCCGCTGCGCCATCGTTCAGCGGGCATGAGTTGCCCGCGGTGATCTCGCCATCGGGGCGGAACACCGGTTTCAGGCCGGCGAGCCCCTCTGCGGTGGTGCCGGCGCGCGGACCATCGTCGGCGCTCACCACCGTGCCGTCGGGCAAGGTCACCGGCGTGATCTCATCGGCCCAGAAACCGTTCTCGACATTTGCGACGGCGCGTTGCTGGCTGAGCGCAGCGAACTCGTCCATGGCGGTGCGGCTCACGTTCTCCACTTCGCGAACGTTCTCCGCGGTCTGCCCCATGGCGATATACGCATCGGGCAAACCACTCGGCGGCGTCCACGTGCCGTGGCCTCCCTGGGAGCGCTCAGCACTGCGCTGACCGGGCTCGCCGAAAATCGGATTGGGCGCGGTGTCGGCTGCGCCATTTCCATAGCGGCTGACGGCTTCGACGCCGGCCGCGATGAAGCAGTCGCCTTCACCGGCGCGAATGGCATGGGCGGCCATACGAATCGTCTGCAGGCTGGATGAGCAGTACCGGTTCACCGTGACGCCGGGTACATCATCAAGACCGGCGAGCATGGCGGTGATACGTGCGATGTTGAAACCGGCCTCACCACCGGGCTGGCCGCACCCCATGATCAGGTCCTCAACATCGGTCGGAGCCACTTGGGGCACCTTGGCCATGAGCGCCCGCACAATCTGGGCCGACATGTCGTCAGGACGAAGGTCGACGAGCGACCCTTTTCCAGCACGGCCGATCGGGCTGCGGGCGGTTGCGACGATCACTGCTTCGGTCATGGCCGCAGCGTAGTGACCACGGGCACCCAACCACGACCGCGCAGGGCGGCACCACCCTCAGCGGGTATCGACCACCAAGAACGCCTCGGCATACCGTCCGGGGCCCAAGCCACCCGATTCGGCATTCATTGCGTTCCACTCGCGCACGCGCTCCTCCATCTGTGCAGCATCGCGAATCTGGCTGTGGTGCTCACACAGCGCGGCGATCTTGGTGTCGAACGACGCGGTGATATCGACGACTGCGAACAACGGATCGCTGGCCAACTGGCCACTGCCCATGATCCACAACTCGTCAGCCGACCATGGTTCGAAACCAGACGTGAGCAGTTCGGGGAACGCATACGGGTTTCGCGCGTCGGGGTAGACCGCAGCGAATGCCGCCTGTCCGACCGCCACATGATCAGGATGGCTGGCGTACACCGAATGCAAGTTGATCTGCGGGGATTGAGAAATGACGACCTGCGGACGCGCCTGACGGATAACCCGCGACAGGTCGCGGCGTAGTTCCATCGTGGCCTCCACGGAACCGTCCATATGCCCCAAGAACACCAGATCGGTCACGCCAACTCTCGCCGCGGCAGCTGTCTGTTCTGCGCGGCGAATTGTCGCCATGTCCGCACGCGGAATCGAGTCATCGAACCCGCCTGCTTGGCCATCGGTGACAATGCAGTACGTCACCGATGCTCCCGCAGCCGTGCATGTCGCAATCGTGCCAGCGGCACCGAAATCGACGTCGTCGGGGTGGGCGGTGATCACCAGAACGCGCTCAATCTCATCGATGCTCAGCACATCGCGCACCCTAGAGGGCAGGTAGCGTCGTCGCATGTCCGAGGTGCCATTCGACCCGCCCGCCGGCCTGCCCGACATCTCCCAGATGGTGTTCTGGACCGCACCACGCGAGGAGCGCCGCGCCGCTTTCGCCGAATTGCGCGCCACCCCAGGCCTTCCCAAGTATCCCGAGCGCTTCCTCGAGGGGTCCCCATTCCCACCGGGGCCTGGCTACTACGCGGTCACCCGATACGACGATGTATGGCAGGCCAGCCGCAAACCGGAACTGTTCTGCTCGGGCCACGGCTCCAACATCGTCGACCTCCCGCAGGAATTGAACGAGTTCTACGGGTCGATGATCAACATGGACGACCCGAAACACCACCGCCTACGCTCGATCGTGTCGAAGGGTTTCACCCCTCGTCACGTCACCGAACTCGAAGAGCAGGTTCGTGCCAAAGCGGCCGAGATCGCCCAGCGAATGATCGACAACAACCCCGAGGGCACCGCCGACTTCGTCGCCGACTTTGCCGGGCCGCTACCGCTCGAAATCATCTGCTCGATGATGGGTATCCCCGAAAGCGACTACGCGTCGATCTTCGAATGGACCAACACCATCCTCGGTGCTGCCGACCCGGAATTCGGTGGCACCTACGAGCGCCTGATGGAAGTGTCACTCGAGATCTTCGCCTATGCCCAAGCACTCGGCGAATCACGACGGGAGAACCCCACCGACGACATCACGTCGGCGATGATGAACGCCGAGGTCGACGGGGATCGACTCACCCCACAGGAATTCGGGTCGTTCTTCATCTTGTTGGTGGTCGCCGGAAATGAAACTACCCGTAATGCCCTCAGCCACGGCCTCCGCGCGCTCACCGACTTCGGTGACCAGCGCGAGTTGTGGTTCAACGACTTCGACACCCATACCCGCGGCGCGGTGGAAGAGATCGTGCGCTGGGCAACCCCGGTGATCCACTTCCGCCGCACGGCCACCGCCGACTGCGAACTGGGCGGCCAGTCTCTATCGGCCGGCGACAAAGTCGTGCTGTTCTACGCGAGTGCAAACTTCGACGACTCCGTGTTCGACGACCCCTACCGCTTCGATATCACGCGGTCGCCGCAACCCCAACAGGTGGGTTTTGGTGCGGGCGGACCGCACTTCTGTCTCGGCGCCAACCTCGCCCGGCGCGAGATCACCATCGCCTTTGACGAGATCCGCCGCCGTCTACCAAACCTGCGTGCCACCGGCGAACCCGACTACCTCCAGAGCAACTTCATCAACGGCATCAAGCGCCTGCCGTGCGCCTGGACCTGACCCGTGGGCCCAACTGATCGACTGCGGTGGGTGCGCGCACTGACCACAGCCGGCTGGGTCGCGCTGGCGTCGTATCTCGGCATCATCGCCATTGAGGTACGCCGGGCAGCAGCCATCACCACATCACGGTTCGAAGATGGCGTGTGGGGCCAGCGCATCGAAATCGTGTCGTTTGTGACCCTGCCGCAGAACATTGCTGTGCTGATGCTGCCCGTCGCAACTGCAGTGACCGCCGCGGTGATGCTCGCCGGCGTGCATCCCGACGACCGAGGTGACACGATATGGCTCACCCGCCTGACCACCGTGACCGGTGGTCTGTGCGTGGTGGCGATCTTCCTTGCACTACTCGGCATCGGTGGTATTCCATTCCGCTACGCCGACCCTCTCGCCGACCTCGGTGCGCTCGTTGGACGCCTATCGGGGATTGCGATGGCCGCAGGCGCACTTCGACTGCTGCGCGAAGCCGGCTAATCGGTGCTGCGGTGCGCTCCTGACCGCACCGCGCGCATCACTCGCCGAGTTCTCCCGTGCGGAAATGTCGGCGGCACAACAATTCGTAGCGCACCGTGTCGCCGAACATCTTCTGTGCACCCGGTTGGGCGGTGTCGCCCACCACGACCGTCTCACCTTCGTAGACCACGAAGTCGTTGACCACGCGTGCGTTGTGCGTGGCACGCGCACCGCACCAGCACCGCGCCTCTACCTGCAGCGGCACACGTTCATCAGCGATTTCGAGCATGCGACGAGTGCCGTCGAACAGCGACCCACGGAAATCGGTGATGAGCCCGAAGGCATACACATCGATTTCCATATCGTCGACGATGAGCGCCAACTGGTCGCATTGGGCCGGTGTGTAGAACTGCACTTCGTCACACACCATGTAGTGCAGCGGCCAATTCGCCACCGCGAGTTCGTGCAGGTCGAGATCTGGGTCGACATGGATGGCCGGCGCACGCACACCGAGGCGCGACGTGACCTGATTGCCCTCGCGGTCGAGACAGGTGAGCAACAAGCCGTAGAGGTCGCGCGAGGCGAGATTGTGATGAATCTGCAGCGCAAGCGTGGACTTTCCCGAGCCCATCGTGCCGAAGCTAAAGCGGAGCGTCGCCATGGTGATTCGACCCTACAGGGCAGGTGTGGCATGCTGGGAGCGCGGCATCGATGACGCCGTGACCAACCCCCTGACAATCACACCGCGACCGCTGCGGCGGTCAGCATGAGAACCGGACAGCGTTGTTCGGAAAAGGGGGAACCATGTCGGACACGATCGACCGGCTTGATACGCCAGAGGTCATAGACCGTCTCATCGTTCGTTTTGCGGGCGACTCCGGTGACGGAATGCAGCTCACTGGCGACCGCTTCACCACCGTGAGCGCCTCATTCGGCAACGACCTGTCGACCCTGCCCGATTTCCCCGCCGAAATCCGTGCACCCGCCGGAACGGTGAACGGTGTGTCGAGCTTCCAGGTGCAGATCTCCGATCACGACATCACCACCCCAGGAGACGAACCCAACGTGCTCGTGGCCATGAACCCCGCGGCACTAAAGGCCGACCTCCACCGCCTCGAACGCGGCGGCACGCTGATCATCAACACCGATGCCTTCGACGAACGCAACCTCGACAAGGCTGGCTACACCGACAGCCCACTCGATGATGGCACCATCGATGGCTACCGGGTGATCCGGGTGCCGATGACCAGCATCACCAAAGAGGCCTGCGCGCCACTCGGGGTGAAACCTCGCGACGCCGAACGCTCGAAGAACTTCTTCGCTCTCGGGCTGGTGTCGTTCATGTACTCACGACCCACCGAGCCAACCCTCGAATGGATCGCTGAAAAGTTCGGATCGCGCGAGCAGGTCGCCGCAGCCAACACCGCAGCATTCACCGCCGGGTTGAACTATGCCGAGACCACCGAAGCCGTTGGCCATCGTTACGAGGTCCGCCCGGCCAGCCTGCCCGCCGGCGAGTACACCTCCATCACCGGCAACACCGCCCTGTCATGGGGCCTGGTGGCCGCAGGACAACTCGCCAAACTCCCCGTCACACTCGGCTCCTACCCCATCACCCCTGCGAGCGACATCCTTCACGAGTTGTCCAAGCACAAGAACTTCGGGGTGCGCACCGTGCAGGCCGAAGACGAGATCGCCGCAGTCGGCGTGGCGCTCGGCGCCGCATTCGCTGGCCATCTCGGCGTGACCACCACCTCGGGCCCTGGTGTTGCGTTGAAGAGCGAGACCATCTCGCTCGCCGTATCGATCGAGTTGCCGCTGTTGGTCATCGACATCCAACGCGGCGGACCATCAACAGGACTGCCCACCAAGACAGAAGCATCAGATCTGAACCTGGCGATCTATGGCCGCCATGGCGAAGCCCCCCTGCCCGTGGTTGCTGCGTATTCACCCGCCGACTGTTTCGACGCGGCGATTGAAGCGGCACGGATCGCATTGAAATACCGCACACCGGTGATCCTGCTGTCCGATGGCTACTTGGCGAATGGATCCGAACCCTGGTGCCTGCCCGACGTGGATGGATTACCTGATATCTCCGTGCCCTTCACCGCAGCGCCGAACGATGTCAATGACGATGGGCAACCGGTCTTCCATCCGTATCTACGCGACCCCGACACCCTCGCTCGCCCATGGGCCATTCCGGGCACCCCCGGGTTAATGCACCGCGTCGGTGGGCTCGAAAAAGCCGACATCACCGGCAACGTGAACTACACGCCCGAGAATCACGCCAAGATGGGCGACCTGCGAGCAGCGAAGATTGCCGGCATCGCCGCCGACTACGACCCGGTCGAGATCACCGGCGACACCGACGCCAGCGTCTGCGTTGTTGGTTGGGGCTCCACATGGGCCGCGATCGATGCCGCCGTGCAGCGCCGACGGCGCAACGGCCACAAAGTGGCATGGGTGCACCTGCGGCACCTCAATCCGCTACCGAACGACCTCGGCGACGTGCTTCAGCGTTTCGACCAGGTCATCGTGCCCGAACTCAACCGCGGCCAACTCTGCAACATCTTGCGCGCGAACTATCTCATCGACGCGCAACCGGTCAGCAAAGTGGCCGGGCTTCCCTTCACCACCCGAGAAATCGAAGACGCCATCGAGGAGGCAACGCCATGACCGACACCGGAGTCACCCTCACCACCAAGAAGGACTGGACCAGCGATCAAGAGGTGCGCTGGTGCCCCGGCTGCGGGGACTACGGCATCTTGCAGGCCGTCCAGCAACTGATGCCCGATCTCGGCGTCGCCCCGGAGAACACGGTGTTCATCTCAGGTATCGGCTGCTCCAGCCGATTCCCGTACTACATGAACACCTACGGCATGCATTCGATCCACGGCCGGGCGCCCGCGATCGCCACCGGCGTTGCGACAGCCCGCCCGGACCTAGATGTATGGGTCATCACCGGCGATGGCGACGGTCTCTCCATCGGCGGCAACCACCTCATCCATGCATTGCGGCGCAATGTGAACCTCACGATCCTCATGTTCAATAACCGGATCTACGGACTCACCAAAGGCCAGTATTCCCCCACCTCCGCCGTCGGCAAGGTCACCAAGTCGACACCATTCGGGTCGATCGACCCACCGTTCAACCCGCTGAGCGTTGCGCTCGGCGCCGAAGCATCATTCGTTGCCCGAACCCATGACCTCGATCGCCAGCACATGATGGACATCTTCCATCAGGCTCACGACCACCGCGGTGCGGCCTTCGTGGAGATCTACCAGAACTGCAACGTGTTCAATGACGGCCAGTTCAACAACATCACCAAACGTGACGCCCGCGACGAGATGATGATCAACCTGGTGCACGGCGAACCAATCACCTTCGGTGCCGATGGGCGACGGGGCGTCATCATGGGCAGCGACGGCACATTGCAGCTCGTCGATGTGGCCGATGTGGGGCTTGAGCGCATCTTGGTGCACGACCGTCATGTGGAGTCGCCGGCACTCGCGTTCGCACTCGCCCGACTGAACGACGATGACGCGTCGCCCACTCCCTTCGGCGTGTTCCGACAGGTGGAACGCGCCGAATACACCAGCGAAGTCGATGCCCAAGTCGTCGCGGCCTCACAGCGTTACGGCGCACCCGATCTCGCCAATCTGCTGCGCTCAAACGGCACCTGGACCGTCACGCCCGGCGCTGAGTCGGGCGGCTAGAACCAGAACAAAAAATGAGGGGCTCAGGTCGTGATCAGGACGACCGCCACGAAATGCGCTGATGCAGCGAGCACCGTGAAGGTATGCCAGATCTCGTGATACCCGAACACGCGGGGCCATGGGTCGGGTGACTGTCGAACCAAGATCGGGAATCCCGCCGTGTACAACACGCCCCCCACGACGATAAGGACAACTTCTGCAGTCGTGAGATGGCGCCACAACGCCGGAGCAACCGCCACCGCGGCCCACCCCAAGATTGGATAGAGGGCGTATCCAATACGTCGCATTCGATGCGGTGCCACCAGCGCTCGAATCACTCCGAACACTGCGCCGCATCCGACCGCCGCAACGAGTGGAACTCCCCAACCTGTGGGCAGGGCAACCAGGCCAAGGGGAACGTACGTGCCAGCGATGAGCAGATGGATTGCTGCATGGTCAAGACGCTGCATCCAGTTACGGGCACCTTCGCTCCAATCACCGCGGTGATACGCAGCGGATGCCCCAAATGACACCACGAGAGAGCCGAGGTAAATGGCAACGGCGGTCACCGCCCGCGCACCCGAGGAGGCCACGATGACAATCACTCCGACGGGAATCACCGCCAAGACGGCGGCTAGGTGCAGCCGACCTCGCATCACAGGTCGGTCCGCGAGGCGCAGCATTGACGACGACGTCATCTCAGATTCATTTCCACAGACCGCACTCTAGGTCGTCGCGAGATGGGCCGTGGTTCGGCGCAGCACATAGGCCAGCGATGCAGCCGTCAGTGCCACCGCACCGAGCACCACCGCCGTCGACCCCACAACTGCGGCAATGCTGGTCACCACCACCGGCATCATCATCCCGGCATAGGCCACGGCATAGAACGCACCGGTGAGCGCTCCGCGGTCCTCCGCACGGCACAACAGGTCGACGAAACGCAGGCCGGACGTCATCGCCATACCCGATGCCGCGCCCATGAACACCGCGGCGATGAACAACAACGGCCAGGTATCGGTACCGAATGCGATCAGTCCGAGCACACACCCCACCGTGCCCGACGCCAGAGCGAGCGGCGCACCCCGGTGCGGCCCCACCCGGCCGATCACCGCTTGAGCCGGCACGATCGACCCCATGGCCAACATGCCGAGCATCCCCGACACGAATACGGCCACGCCGGGCATCGCTGGCTTGAGAAGTACCGGGAACAGTCCGAACGCGAGCGACGGCATCCCGAACACTCCGAGCCCGGTCGGCACGACCACTGTCCAGAACGCGCGATGGCGACCCTCGGGGATCCCCAGATTCGGTCGAATTCTGCGGGTGCGGTCTCGCGTCACCGTCTCGGGGACGGTGAATACCACCACCATCGCCACCGCCACCATTGCAATATGCGCGAGATAGGGCCCAAGCAGTGGTGCGGGCAGCCACTGACCGGCAATTCCCGCCACCAACGGGCCGAGGCCAAACCCGCCGTACATCACCAGCGCCAGCATCCGCGCCGTCCACAGCGGAGCGTCACGCCCGTGCTCTGCCATCCATGCGCTCGCCACAACAAACACCAGGCCCGACACCACGCCGAGAAGGAACCGGCCGAGATACAACATCCACAGATGATCTGCGCCCGCGATCAGCACCGCCGACGACAGCCCCGACAACACGATGCCGGGCACCATCACCGCGCGTCGACCCAGCACATCCGATGCCGGGCCCGACAGCACCAACGCCGGGGCAAGCCCCAACGGATACACCGCGAACAACGCAGTCAGCGTCCAATCGGACAGCCCCAACCGGTCGTCGTAGACGAGCAACAGCGGAGTGGCCACATTGGTGCCGAACGCCACGGGGAACAACGCCACCGCCAATCTCGTCCGTGCACCTGCCACACCGGCACCCTAGAGACAACGCCCCCGAAATTGGTGCTCAAGTCATCGCACCAACATGCCGATACATCTTTTGACGGATCGTGTCCGTCGTTGTCACCATGCGCACACTCACCCCACGCCATCGCCTCGGCTTCACCGCCATCACCTCAGCGATCACGCTGCTGGTGGGCCTTCCCGTGGCCGCGAACGGTGACACCACCGTCGACAGCGACACCGCCACAGTTCCGGCACCACCGCTGATCGACCACAGGGACAACGCCCCGTGGACCCTCCCGACGCGCCCCGGGCGATGCACCGATGCCCAGATTGACCTCGGTGATGTGCGCGCCTGCCTTCTCGACACCTGGGCACGACCGGCCGAGCGCGGATGGGGTGTCCCGCCCGAACCGCGCCGAGATGACGAGGCGTGGACCTGGACCGGCTCGAACTACAACGGCTCTCCGGCACTGGCCGAATGGGAAACCAACATGGTCGGCAACGCGGAACGGATCTCACGTCTGCGCACCGACCGCATCGAGATTCACGCCGATGCCGCGGCACTGTTCCACGGCTTCCTTGATGAGGTGGCCCATCATGGATACGAGGTGCGTGACGGCATCGGCTACTCGTTCCGCTGCACCGCCGGAACCGGCGGATGGGACTGCCCTCATGGAGCCTCTGGGCTGTCGTTTCACGCCTGGGGTCTGGCCATCGACATCAATGCCGGTGCGAACCCGATCGTGACGTACCGCGATGCCGACGGCGGGTCGGCCTGCGGCGTCGAGATGGTGACCGACATGCCCGAATGGGTGATCCGTACTGCGGAGAAGTGGGGCCTGTACTGGGGTGGTTACGGCTGGGGTAGTGACTGCCGTTCACCCGACGACGACCGTTCATCAACCTTCCGCGACCCTCCTCACTTCGAATTCCGCGGCAGCCCCGACCTGGCGGCGCGCATTGTTGATTTCAATCTGCGCAACGACCCAACCATTGGCTGTTACGACGTCGTCGCCGATGACGGGTCGACGAGCCTGCGCTGCAATAGAGAGTTTGAGGTGGAGCCCGGCTGGCGCGTCGCCGTCGATACGGGCGCCCCACCTGAAGCCATCGCTGCGGTCGTCAACCTCACCGCCACCGACACCGACGACATTGGCTTTCTCACCGTGGACGACTGTGCGCCGCGTACGCCCGGCATCCCCGATGTCTCCCATCTGAATTATCGCACCGAAGGTGATGCTGCGAATATGGCCGTGGTGCCACTCGGGCCAGAGGGAACGATCTGCGTGCACCACTCGAGCGTGGTCGACGCGTTGGTCGATGTCATTGGTTTCATCGTGCCCGCCGCCACTGACGACGCACTGCGCATCACACCGGTGACGCCACGGCGTGCCGAAGACACACGTGGCGGCGCACCACTGGGCGACTTCTCGCTGCACCGCAGCGACGTCGGTGCCGACGGCATCATGCTGGCGAATCTCACGACCGTGTCGATGGACGGCGCAGGATTCGCCAGCACCGGTGACTGCAACCTGTTCGATGGCATCCCCCAGTGGTCGAATGTCAACTACTCCGATGAAGCGGCCCGCGCCAATCTTGCCGTTGTGCAGCCCGACGCGGACCGCACGCTGTGCACCTTCACGCAAACCACGACCCACTTACTCATCGACGTTCTTGCCGAGTTGACACCCGACGGACTTGGCATCGTGCCACGGGCACCACACCGAGTGCTCGACACCCGAACCTGCGAGACCGGAGACTGCCCGGGGGTACTGCACGGCGGCGTGCTACGACGTGTGCCCATGGCACCAGGTGCTGCAGCTGCACTAGCGAACATCACCGTCATCGGCGCCACTGATGACACCTTCATCACCCTTGCGGAGTGTTCGACCTTCGACGTAGCTGACGATGGCACGGTGGCCGTGCCCACAACATCGAGTGTGAACGTCGATGCGGGCACCACGGTGGCGAACCTCGCCATGACCACACTCGATGCCGACGGCGTGGCCTGTTTGTGGTCACCGGTCGATGTCACCGTGGTCATCGATGTTCAAGCCGAACTCAGCGCAACAGCAGAGCACAGCTTCGCCCTCGTCGACCCGATCCGTGTCTACGACGGCCGAACAGGCTCGTAACCGCGGCCTCAGCCGTGGGCAACACCGCGACGCTGCGCCAGGTATTCCTCGAGACGTCGATCGGCATTGCCACCGAAGAGAATCTCGGCGACCTCACGTAAACCGGGTGAAGAGACCACATCATCGTCGTGCACGACCAGGTCGATCTTGGAGCGGCGGCGCATGAAATCGTCGAGTCGGACGATCATCTCGTGCTCGGCGGCATTGTGCAGCTCCACCCGGATGTAGTCCGCAGAGTCCATCACGTCGTCGGCCATCGACGGGTCGTCGCGGATGACTTCGAGCATGTCAAAGGCTCGGCGGCCGTACCGACGCCACAGGCGACGTGACAGCGGTTCGGTGTCAGGCTTGGTGCGCCGATCATCGAGATGCATGAGGCGGGCTTGACGCATGAATTCGTCACGGCTCTCGCGTCCGGGCTCGCCATACCAGTTGTGCCCGTCGCGCTCGAGGCCGATACCAAGGGACTCGATCTCGTGCGCGACCTCGGCGCCAACGTTCAAGCAGTCGGTCAATTTTCCGCCGAACACGGTGACCACTCCGCGATCGTGATCGGTTTCGATCTCGTGTTTGCGGCTGAGCGAGGTCCACTCGACGTCGGCCCAGTCCTCACGGTCGCCAGACCGGCGCGGCCGCTGCACAACAAGTGGCCGCACCCCAGTGCGCTCGGCAATGACATCGGCCGGCGTGAGCGGAGTGTCGAGTTGGAGACGAGCATTGATCTGCGACAACAAGAAGTCACGGTCCTCATCGGTGACCACTGTGTAGGCCTCATCGACCCTGGTGTCGGTCGTGCCGATCACCGAGCGACGACCCATCGGGATGACATAAAAGAGCCGCTTCGTGTCGTCGAAGAAGGCGAGCACCCGATCATGATCGGTGGTCGTCAGCCGCGGCACGACCAGGTGAATGCCCTTGGAGAACACAACCTTGTGGTCGGTGCTGACATCGAATCCGTCATTAAGACCGTCGACGAAGGGCCCAGCGGCATTGACGATGGTGTGCGCCCGGACCTCGAATGCGGCACCGGTGTCGGTGTCGCGAACCTGCGCGACCCACACGTCATCCATGCGGGCGGCACTGGTCACCTCGACATAGTTGGCCACTGCCGCGCCGGCCTCATGTGCCGAGCGGATGAATGAGAACACAAACCGCGCGTCGTTGTCGACGAGATACGCATCTTGGTACTGGATGCCGCCGCGGGCCGTTGCCGTGTTGATGGCCGGTTCAGCCGCGGCCAGTCGTGCACGGTTGAACAACCGCGGCGCACGGGTGCCGAATTGGCCGATGATCCAGTAGCCGAGTGCGCCGAGACCCGCGAACCACGGCCGGTAGGGAGCAGTTTCGTCAAGGGTGGCAAGGAACCCGATCTCGCGGATGTTCTCCGGATAGGACTTCATCAACCGGTTCCGACTGCGGCACAGATCGAACACGAGCCGGAACTCGTAGTTCTCCAGATATTTGAAACCACCCCAGACAAGATTTGATGAGGCCTGCGATGTGAACGAGCCGAAATCGTCGCGTTCCACCACCGCGACGCGGGCTCCGCGACCAGCGAGCGATGCAGCGGACACGGCACCGTTGATGCCACCGCCGATGATCAACACGTCGAAGGTCTCGTCGGCGAGTCGACGCA
>JAFMNE010000021.1:20060-37399 GCA_017859395.1 Ilumatobacteraceae bacterium
GACGGCAACACCGCGGTGCTCGAAGCGATCGCGGCCGGCGAGATCGATGTCGGCTTCGTGAACCACTACTACCTCTACCGCTTCCTCGACGAGGACCCCGGATTCCCGGTGGCGAATCGCTTCTACACCGACGGCGATCCAGGGGCCTTGGTGAATGTGGCCGGTGCGGGTGTCATCGCCACCACCGACAACACCGATGCGGCACAGGACCTCGTCTCGTGCCTGCTTTCCACCGAGGCCCAAGAGTATTTCGCTCAAACCAACTACGAGTTGCCCGTTATCGACGAGGTCGCACCGTGGGCTGACCTGCCCCGACTCGACTCTTTGGAGTTGCCGGCGTTCGATCTCAACCTGCTCGCCGACCTCGACGGCACCGTCGACATGATGGTCGCGGTGGGTGCGCTGTAGGTCGGCCCTACCATCGGTGTGGTGGCCCGCAGCCGTGATGACCTGACCGTGCGCGCCGCGGCCCTCGTGGTGGGGGCGGCGGCGGCACTGCCATTGGGTTACCTCATCTGGCGCACTCACGACTACGGGTGGGGCGCAGCCATCGATGTTGCGACATCATCACGATCGCTGAGCCTGCTCTGGTCGACCCTGATCCTCGCTGTCGCCGTCACCGCCACCACCGTGGCCATTGCCCTGCCCGTTGCGTGGCTCACCGTGCGCACCGACCTGCCCGGACGGCGGATCTGGGCGGTGCTCACTGTGTTACCGCTCGCGGTCCCCACCTATGTCGGGTCATGGGCAATCATTGGCGCGCTCGGTCCACGCGGCATGCTCGCCAACATCCTCTCGGTCGACAGCATCCCGTCGCTATACGGCTTCTGGGGGGCATGGGCTGCTCTCAGCCTGTTCTCCTATCCCTATGTGCTACTGACCGTGCGAGCGGCCTGGTCGCGGCTTGATCCCAGCCTCGAAGAAGCGAGCCGGACACTTGGGCGCTCGCCACGGGCCACCTTCGTGCACATCGTGTGGCCTCAGTTGCGCCCGGCCGTTGTCGGCGGGTCATTACTGGTGGCGCTGTACACGCTGAGCGACTTCGGTGCGGTGGCAATGATGCGCTATGACACATTCACCCGCGCCATCTATGTGCAGTATCGCGGCGCTCTCGATCGGGGCGCTGCGGCCGTGCTCGGACTCATGCTGGTGGTCCTGACCATCGTGGTCCTGAGCGGCGAACAGCGTCTGCGACGTCGCGAGAGCCTGCATCGGCTACACGGATCGGGGGCGCGCACACCTCGTCGGGTCGAACTCGGCCGGGCTCGTTGGGTTGCGCTCGCTGGCCTCGGCACGTTGGTCACGCTGTCGTTGGCAGTGCCGCTCGGCGTGATCGGCTACTGGTTGGTGCGTGGACTACGCGCGAACGAACCGGTGTGGCCGAGCTGGAATCTGATGACGAACAGCCTGAGCGTGTCCCTCGCTGCCGCCGCGATCACCACTGCGGCAGCCATCCCGGTGGCGGTCTTCGCTCGCCGCTCCCCCGGCCGCCTCGCACGCATCGTGGAACGCCTGTCGTGGTCTGGTTATGCGCTCCCGGGCATCGTGGTCGCGCTGGCGCTGGTGTACTTCGGCGCGCGAGTGGTGCCCTGGGCGTACCAGACCACCGCGATGCTCGTCTTTGCCTACGCCGTGTTGTTCCTCCCCCAAGCCGTCGGCGCTATACGCGCCTCGCTGCTACAGGTAACACCCAGTGTGGAAGAAGCATCGCTGCTGCTCGGTGCGGATCGCCGCACAACCTTCCGGCGGGTGTTGTTGCCACTGCTGCGCCCCGGGCTCGGCGCCGGTGCCGGTCTGGTGTTCCTCACGACCATGAAAGAGTTGCCCGCCACCTTGTTGCTGTCGCCAACCGGTTTCTCCACCTTGGCCACACGAGTGTGGAACGCCACAAGTGAAGGGTTCCTCGGCCGCTCCGCCGGGCCTGCACTGGCGCTCGTGATGCTGTCATCGGTGCCGATGGCGGTGCTGTTGGCACGCAATGAGTTGCGCACCAGCCACCCTGTGGCACCCGACGGCGATCACTCCACAGCAAAGGCCGGCGACGCCGACCCGTCACAGCTGAGCCTCACGCGCTGACCGCGCTGCACTCGCGGATTACCCGGCGCCCGGCTCGCCAGTCGGCGACCATCGTCGAGATCGACCTGCACCATGTGGTCGTGACCGAAGTACTCCACATTGCCCACAACGCCGATGCCGTGATCATCGGCGGTCACAACAAGGTGCTCCGGCCGCACCAGAACGTCGACCGCGCCGGTGAGCGCGTCGCTCAACGGCACCGCACCTATCAAAGTGTCGGCGGTTGCACCAGTCGCTGTTCCCGGCACGAAATTGGCGTCCCCGACGAACGCCGCGACCCACGCCGACACCGGATGCTCGTAGATCGCCCCGGGGGCGTCGAACTGTTCGATATGGCCGTCGTGCATGACCGCAACCCGATCTCCCAGCACGAATGCTTCCTCTTGGTCGTGGGTGACGAACACTGCGGTGATCCCCAGACCGGTCAGCAGGCGATGCACCTCGGAGCGCACCTGCACTCGCAGGCCAGTGTCGAGATTGGAGAACGGCTCATCGAGGAGCAGCACTGAGGGTTGCGGCGCCAGAGCGCGTGCCAACGCAACTCGCTGTTGCTGCCCGCCGGACAAGGTGGCCGGCATGCGCTCGTGCAGACCCGCCAAACCCACCATCTCTAACGCATCGGCCACACGACGTTCGCGGTCGGTGGCGCGTCCGAGCCCGTAGGCCACGTTGCCGCCCACACTCATATGGGGGAACAACGCCCAGTCCTGGAACACCATGCCCACACGCCGACGCTCTGGGCGCTCGTGATAGTCGGCGGCCGCCACCACCCGATCATCGAGCGTGATCTCACCACCGGTGATGCGCTCCAAGCCGGCGATAGAGCGCAGCAGGGTTGTTTTCCCACAGCCACTCGGGCCAAGCAGAGCCACCACCTCGCCCGGCGACACATCGAGATCAATGCCGTGCAAGACCTCCACACCATCGAAGGCCGTGCGCGCACCGCTGACCAGCACACGGCCACCCGACGGCCCACCGGCCGACATGGCTGACCCGAGGCCAGCCGCGACGTCGACGACGTGAGGGTCGACGGTGTTAGGCATGCCTCACAGTGTAGGGAGTGACCCGCACCGCTCCCCACTCCACCGCACCGACAGCAACCTGCGACACTTGCACCGTGACGACCGAGAGCACCACCCCCGTCGGCCTCCTCGAGGGGATCGCCACCTGCCGATCCATCCGCCGCTACACCGGCGAACCAATCGACGATGACGATCTGCGCGACATCTGTTTTGCCGCTACGCGGGCCCCATCTGGTTCGAACCGCCAGCCATTTCGGTTGATGGTCTTCCGTGACGGCGATCGGGCCGCAGCGGTGAAGGGCATCATCGCCAGCGGGGCGCAACGCCTGTGGGCTGACAAACGTGTGCGCGACGGCTACGACGAGGGCTCCGGATCACGCGATGACTCACCCAAGGCGCGCATGGCACGCACGATGGAGCACTACGTCGACAATCTGCACCGGGCGCCGGTGTTGATCTTGCCGTGCCTGGTTCGTTACCGCGAACCCACTCCCACCGAAGGAGCCTCGGTGTATCCCGCGTGCCAGAACCTTCTGTTGGCGGCTCGTGCGCTCGGTTACGGCGGTGTGCTCACCGGTTTCCAACAGTACGTGGAAACCGAATTGCGCGAATATCTCGCCCTGCCGGACGAGGTCGCGATCGCCGCCACCATCACCCTTGGACGCCCCGCCGGGAACCACGGCCCCGTGCGTCGACGGCCGATGTCGGAACTGGTGTACGGCGACACCTGGGGGCAGAGCGCCCCTTGGGCCGTCGACCCTGACGGCACTCCGGTGATGACCACCCGCTTCGGCGCCTGAACCAGTTCCTCGGCCCCGATAAAGCCGAACGGGGAGGCCAGCGGCCTCCCCGTCGACATGTTGACCCGCGTCAGATATTCAGCTGCATCCCGATGTGGAACCACACGACGGGCAGGCGTGGCAGGAACCCGCGCGCACCATGTGCACACCGCACTGCATGCACATCGGTGCATCCACCGGGCGCACCGCACCACGAGCCGGCGTGTTGTCCTCGACCGTGGGCGCAATCGCACCCGACTCAAGACCAGCAGCCAGTTCCGCAGCCGACGGGATCGACTTTGGATCGGGAGCGATCTCGGAACCTGCCGATGACGCGATCGCCGTCTCATCCACACCCGGCAGCGTGGGTTGGGTGCGCTCCTCAACCGAGAAGATGCCGAGCTCTGCGCGCTCGTCATAGCTCATGTACTCGAGGGCGAGACGCCGGAACAGGTAGTCCATGATCGACCCGGCGAAGCGAATATCGGGGTCGTCGGTCATGCCGGCCGGCTCGAACTTCATGTTCGTGAACGCCTCGACGAACGCGCGCAACGGCACGCCGTACTGGAGGCCGTAGCTGACCGACTTGGCGAAGGCATCCATGATGCCCGCAAGCGTTGACCCCTGCTTCGACACCGTCAGGAAGATCTCACCGGGCTGGCCGTGCTCGTACTCGCCGACCGTGGCAAAACCCTTGCAGTCGGCGACACGGAACTCGAACGTCTTCGACACGCGGGTACGTGGCAGCTTCTGACGCACCGGCTGATGCACCACACGCTCAATCACTTGCTGCACGGCCTCTTCGGCGGCACCGGTGGCATCGGAGGACTCTCCGTCTTTCTTCGCCGTCGACAACGGCTGACCCACCTTGCAGTTGTCGCGGTAGATCGCCACAGCCTTCAGACCGAGGCGCCAACCGAGAAGATGCAATTCCTCAACATCTTCGACGGTGGCCTCCTCGGGCATGTTCACCGTCTTGGAGATGGCGCCTGACAAGAACGGCTGCACCGCGCCCATCATGCGCACATGGCCCTCGTAGTGGATGGTGTTGTCGCCCATCGAGCAGGCGAACACGCTCAGGTGCTCGGCCGCGAGGTGTGGTGCGCCGAGAATCGACTTGTTCTCATCGATGTAGGCGATGATGTCGTCGACCTGCGACTGGTCGTAGCCGAGGCGAGTCAGCGCACGAGGAATCGTCTGGTTGACGATCGACATGGTGCCACCACCGACCAGTTTCTTCATCTTGACCAGACCGAGGTCGGGCTCGATCCCGGTGGTGTCACAGTCCATCATCAGGCCGATCGTGCCAGTCGGCGCGAGCACGGTTGCCTGCGCATTGCGCACGCCGTACACGTTGCCGTCGCGCACGGCGGCCTCCCATGCCTGCTGCCCAGCAGCCAGCAGGTCGGCCGGCACGTGCTGCGCACCGTCGATGTCGTAGGAGGCGTCGCGATGCATGCCGAGAACACGCAGCATGTGCTCGGAGTTGTCGTCGTAGCCCTCGAATGGGCCCATGCGAGCCGCCGTGCGGGCGCTGATCGCGTAGGCGTGACCGGTCATCAACGAGGTGAGCGCCCCTGCCCATGCGCGACCATCATCGGAGTCGTACGCGTGACCCAACGCCATGAGGAGCGCGCCGAGGTTGGCGTAGCCGAGACCCAGCTGACGGAAGCGGAGGCTGTTGCGGCCAATTTCCTCGGTCGGGTAGTCGGCACGACCCACGAGAATCTCCTGGGCGGTGAACATGACCTCGATCGTGTGTCGGTACGCATCAATATCGAACATGCCATCGTCGGACAGGTACTTCAAGAGGTTGATCGATGCCAGGTTGCAGGCCGAGTTGTCGACGTGCATGTACTCCGAGCAGGGATTTGAACCGTTGATCTTCCCGTCGTTGTGAGCGGTGTGCCAACGGTTGATGGTGGAGTCGTACTGCAGACCGGGATCGGCGCACTCCCATGCGGCCTCGGCGATCTGGCGCCACAGGTCGCGTGCGCGGATCGTCTCGATGACCGAGCCGTCGGTGACCGCGGTGAGGTTCCAGTCGGCATCGTCGACAACGGCCTGCATGAACTCGTCGGAGACGCGCACCGAGTTGTTGGCGTTCTGGTACTGAATCGAGTGTGAGTCGGCACCGTCGAGATCCATGTCGAAGCCCGCATCGCGCAACACGCGTGCCTTGCGCTCTTCTTTCACCTTGCACCAGATGAACTCTTCGACGTCAGGATGATCGACATCGAGCATCACCATCTTGGCAGCGCGACGCGTCTTGCCACCCGACTTGATGGTGCCCGCCGATGCATCGGCGCCACGCATGAAGCTGACCGGCCCCGATGCGGTGCCGCCGCCCTCGAGGAGTTCCCGCGACGAGCGGATGCGCGACAGGTTCACACCTGCGCCGGAACCACCCTTGAAGATCACGCCCTCCTCGCGGTACCAGTTGAGGATCGAGTTCATCGTGTCGTCGACCGCGAGAATGAAGCACGCGCTGGCCTGCTGACGCACACCGGGCACACCGATGTTGAACCACACCGGGCTGTTGAAAGCTGCTCGCTGGGTCACGAGGATGTACTTCAATTCGTCGAGGAAAGTACGGGCCTCGTCATCATCGGCGAAGTAACCGCCCTCGCGGCCCCACAGGGTGATCGTGTTCGCCACCCGGTCGATGACTTGGCGGAGGGATGACTCACGCTCCGGGGTGCCAACGGTGCCGCGGAAGTATTTCTGGGCGACGATGTTGGTGGCGTTGACCGACCATGAGGCCGGGAACTCGACGCCGAGTTGCTCGAAAGCAACCGAGCCATCACGCCAGTTGGTGATGCGTGCGTCGCGCGACTCCCACACCACTTCGTCATAGGGGTCGACGCCGGGCGAAGTGAACAGCCGGCTGATACCGATGGTGCCGTCGGGCGGAGCCAGTGGTGCAAGTTCTTCGGGTGCCAGTGACATGTTCACTCCTCGGTTCTTTCTCCGGCCGTGCCGGTGTTTACTCACGGCCGTGACCGCTGTGTAACGCTGTGCCGGGGTGGGAGACCCTCAGGATCCCCGGCACAACATGTGGTGTCGTCTGTCGGACAGTTGGCCTTCAGACCCACAATCCGTTGTGTCCCGGATGACCGGGTTGGTTATTACACCACCGGAATTACACCGGTGTCAATTACCCACGCAAGAAATCCTCAACTGGAACCGCGCAGCGGTCCAGCACCGTTCCGCAGTGGTGACATCACAGGTCCAGAGCCCCTCAAGCCCCAGGCCGTGCCGGCCACCTTCGACCGTGGTCGACACAACATCTGCGTCCGTGTGCCCCACCGCGGAACGGCGTGCGCTGCACCTTAGAAACGTCACCCTGTGGATCGGAAGTGGACAACCCGAAAACTTCTGTGGACATCGAAGAAACTCTGGGGATGACCGTGGGGATGACGTCAATCGCTCGACATCTGAGCCCACGACAACCACTGCCATACTCCACGGGTGTCCCCTACCGCGCCCCACGATGATGCCGATCCAGAACTCGAACACCTGCTCGCGCTGTACACACAACCGCGTCCCGAGGGCCGACTGCAGGTGGAGTTATGCATGGTTGCCTCGCTCGACGGCACGATTTCGGTTGGTGGGCGATCAGGGCCGCTCGGTGACCCCGCCGACCATGCTGTGCTCGGTGCGCTCCGCCGCCATGCCGGCCTGATCCTGGTCGGAGCCGGCACCATTCGCGCCGAGGCGTATGGACCCGTAGACGAGGGGGTGACAATGGCTATCGTGACCCGCACCGGCAACCTCGACCCCACCGCGCCGGTGTTCCGCGACGGCCGGGCGTGGGCGATTGCCCCCGCATCGGCAACGATTCCCGACGGCATCGCTGTACTGCGATGCGGCGACGACGATGTGGACATCGTGGATGCCGTCTCACGGCTGCACGAGATCGCCCCGCAGGCGCGATTCATCCATGCCGAAGGCGGGGCCGTGCTGAACGGCGAGCTCATCGCCGCCGACCTCGTCGATGTGGTGAACCTGACGTTGTCGGGTCACACCGCGGCCGGTCCTGGGCCCCGAGTAGCGATGAACGCCACAGAAGTTCTGCACCGCTTCACACCCGAGCACTCGGTGACGCGCAACTCGATGCTGTTTACCCGGTGGCGGCGTCACCGCGACTGAGCGACGACGTCTTGGTCAGCAACTCGATCTCGCGGTGAAAGTCTGCTGCGGCATCAAAGTCTTTGTAGACCGAGGCAAAACGCAGATATGCGACGTCGTCCAACACGCGCAAGCGGTCCAGCACCGCAACACCGATGCGCGACGACGCCACGGGTTCTCCTGCCCCACGCAATTCGTCTTCAACGGATGCCACAAGACCCTCAACGGCTGCCTCGTCGATGCCACGCCCCTTGGAGGCCGCGAGCACACCGGCGCACACCTTGGCCCGATCGAACTCCTCCCGATGGCCATCGGCCTTGACCACGACGAGTGGCACGGCATCGGCGCGCTCGAAGGTGGTGAACCTGAATCCACAGCCCGGGCACTGCCGACGACGACGCACCGCAGCACCGTCGTCCGCGGTGCGAGAATCGACCACACGGGTGTCATCGTGGGCGCAAGACGGGCAATGCACGCCTGAGATGGTAGCCCCGCAGACAGATGCCCAACCGGGCATCTCACGAATGGCGAGACACCAAAGGTCGACCGGCCGTTACCCAACGGTGACTCCGGTCGCGACCGAGCGTCAGGGCAAGGTGATGGCTTGACCGGCCTGAATGGCCGGGCCATCGTTCAAACGGACCAGACGGTCGATGTAGTCGTACACATCGACCGAACCACGATGCGACTGGGCGATCGACCAGAGTGTGTCGCCAGGTTGAGCGGTGACGGTGACCCGTTGCGCTGGCGGGCCAGCGACAGCGGCGGAGGCGGTCCCGTCGCTGTCGCCGACCACGAACTCGTTCACTGCAAGACCGCCAGCCACCACCAGAACCGCCGCGATTGTGCCGACGACGAGCCGACGGCGCCGATATACCGCTTCGGGGTGACGACGTGTGATGCCACGCTGCACCGGTGCCGCGACCGGACCGTGGTGCATCCGCACCCGGGCCGGTGCCATACCGACACCGCGACGTGAGCCGGTGGCGGGTGATGCGGTTGTGGTGAGTGTTGCTGCGTTCATGTGGTGACCTCCTCGGAACCCGATGCCGTCACCGTAAAGAGGGGGTGTAACAGTGACCCTTCCCACAGCGACGAACGGGCGTTCCCGAACATGTGTTCTGCACAGAGTATGCAGGCGAACACCTGTTCGTGTCAACCCCTGATTTACGTCAATTTGATCGCCGCTCACGAACAGGTGTTTGACTCATGTATCGAACGCCCGTACGATGCCCGCATGACATCGGACCGCATCACCACACGCCAACGCGACATCTTGTTGTTCATCGAGGCGCAGATGCGCGACCACGGCTACCCGCCGTCGGTGCGCGAGATCGGCGAGGCGGTCGGGCTCAACTCCCCCTCAACCGTCCACAGCCACCTCAACACCCTCACGAAACTGGGGTATCTCCGGCGTGACCCCACCAAACCCCGCGCGATCGAAGTGTGCTGGGATTCGAACTCCGGTGTCGCAATGGAACGTCGCCCGGTCCGCCATGTGCCACTGATCGGCGACGTCGCCGCAGGTACCGACGTGCTCGCTGAAGAAAACGTCGACGAGGTGTTGCCAGTGCCTGCCGATTTCACCGGCGAAGGCGAGTTGTTCATGCTGCGCGTACGCGGCGACTCCATGATCGAAGCCGGCATCCTCGACGGCGATTTCGTCATCGCCACCCAGCAGTCCCGGGCCGACAAGGGTGACATCGTGGTCGCCGGCATCCCCGGCGGCGAGGCAACCGTCAAGTCCTACTCGCACCGTGGCACGCATGTGGTGCTCGAACCCGCCAACAGCACCATGGAGCCCATGGAGTTCCCCGCTGACGAGGTCACCATTTACGGTCGCGTCGTCACGGTGATGCGACGCCTCTGACCGCTGGTCGCACCATCAGCCGCGACGCTGGCGCGGATCAGGTGCGCCCCACACGTGCGCCGTGGCCGCCGCACGCTCGCGACGCATCGCCCACACCCAGGCCAGTAGTCCCAACGAGGCCACCACGATGCCCGAGGTGGTCGCGATCGAGCGTCGCAGCACGGCATCGGTTCCGCCGTCGGCGTAGACCACCGCCACCGCGTGCCCCACGATGCCATCCGCAGAGGTCACCGTCACCACGTAGGTGCCATCTGCGGGCACCACAAACCGGCTGACAAGTCGTCGCCCCAGCGGGTCCTCACCCAGAGCCGAAACCACCGTGGTCACTGCCGAGCCGTCGGCTGTCGCCACCTGCACATCCACCGACTGGGTCACTCGTTGGCCAGCAGGAACTCCCGGACACCCACCCAGTGGTGCGACCACCGCCCCGGCCGACTCGGCCACCACGGTGTAGTCGACACCGCGCTGCAACACCACCTGCGATGAGCATCCGGCGACCAAGGACACGCCGGCCTCGGCCGCAGTGCGTTGCACATCCTCGACCATTCGCCCGCCGGCCAGTCCAATAACCGCACCCGCGACCGCGAGAACCACCGCGATGGCACGCAACGACCGCGTCATCGACACCCCACTCCGAGCCGACCGGCCATCTCGGCGATCTGGTCATCGGAGCGGACCACCGCCACCCGCACGTATCCGGCTCCGCCGGCGCCATAGAAATCGCCGGGGCTCACCAGCGTGCCCGCCGCACGCATCAACCGTTCGGCAAAGTCCCATGCATCACCGACGGGGAACCACAAATAGAAACCACCGTCGGGCAGGGCGATGTCGTTCCCAGACCACGCTGATAACGCTGCTGCAGCAGCCTGAAGCCTCCGCTGATAACGGTCACATTGCGCCGCAACATGGGCGTCGTCGTTCAACGCAGCGACGCCGGCAGCTTGAGCTGGGCCGGGAACCATCATGCCGACGTGCTTGCGCACCTCGGCCAAAAACTGCACAAGGTCGGGGTCGCCGGCATAGAAACCGACCCGGGCACCAGCCAGATTCGACCGCTTCGACAGCGAATGCACCGCCACCACCCCATCGGTGCCGTGTTCCAAGATGGTGCGCGGACGATCCGACCATGTGAATTCGGCATAGCACTCATCGGAAAACACCGGCACTCCGTGGGTCCGACCCCACGATGCTGCCGCCTTGAGGTCCTCAAGCGCACCAGTGGGGTTCGAGGGTGAGTTCACCCACAGCAGCAATGCCGACGCAATATCGGCCGGGTCAATCGCGGTGAAGTCCATCGTGCCGTCAAGCGCTGCGGGCACCGGCACCGCACGGCAGCGAGCGAGCTCAGCACCCATTGCATAGGTCGGATATGACACGGCCGGGTACAGCACCACATCGCGTTCCGGTGTGCGCAGGCGCATCCACTGCGGCAAGGTGCCGACAAATTCCTTCGTGCCGATACAGGTCGCAATGTGCGCTGGCACGACCTCGATGCCGAATCGCCGCCCCATCCACATCGATGCCGCGCCACGCAGGTCGGCCGTGCCAATACTCGGCGGATAGCCGCGTTCAGCACCCGATGAACCGAAGGCTGCGATGACCTCGGCTGGGGGTGGGTCGAACGGCGTTCCGATCGATAAGTCGATCACCTCCCCGACACCGTCGGCCAACGGGCGTAGGCGGTCGAGACGGTCGTAGGGGTAGGGCGGCGGAACGAACGGTTCAGGCATCGATATCACCTCGTTGTTGGTCAACGTCGTGGTCATCAGCATCGCTCATAATCGCCCCCAGAACATCGGGGTCGACCACCACATCTCGCAGGCGCCCGAGCGACGCGGCATCGAGGCGCGCCAGAATCCGCATCCCACCCTCGGTTGCCTCTGAACTCACCACCTGGCCTTCCCGATGAACGGCGGCCAGTGTCGCACCGTCGTCAAACGGCACCAGCAACTCCACCGGGGCTGCAGCCGAACGCAGCCGATCTCCCAGAACGTCGAGTAAGTCGTCCACCCCGTCGCCGGTCACGGCCGACACCGCGACCGAACCCGAATGATCGGCGACCAAGCGGCGGGCGGCATCGGGGGCCAGGTCGCTCTTGTTGAACACGATCGATTCGCTGAGATGCGACGCACCGATCTCTGCCAGCACCTCGCGCACCGCGGCGATCTGACCCTCTGGGTCGACATCGTCAGCATCGACGACATGAATGAGATGGTCGGCATTTGCTGCCACCTCGAGGGTTCCCTTGAACGCCTCGATGAGCCCGTGCGGCAGGCGACGCACGAATCCCACGGTGTCGGTCAACAGCACCGGTTCACCGCCCGGCAGCGCAAGACGACGCGTCGTGGGATCGAGGGTTGCAAACAACCGATCCTGGGCGAGCACACCCGCATCGGTGAGTCGATTCAGCAATGTCGACTTGCCGGCATTTGTGTACCCAACAATGGCCACCTCTGCGAGCCCACTGCGCGTCCTGCTGCGCCGTTGGAGCTCTCGGGTGGAGGACAACTGTCGCAACTCGGCCTCGAGCGCAGCGATGCGCCGGTTGATGCGGCGCCGATCGACCTCGATGCGGGTTTCGCCGCCACCGAGACGCGATCCGATACCGCCGCGCTGCTGCGACATCTTGGCTCCTGCACCCCGTCGCAAGCGCGGCAGCCGATACCGCAACAGAGCAAGTTCCACCTGTGCGCGTCCTTCGGGGGTGCGCGCGTTCTGGGCGAAGATGTCGAGAATCACCGCTGTGCGATCGATTGCAGTTCGCCCCAACAATTTCTCGAGTTTGAACTGCTGCGCCGGTTGCAATTCGTTATCGAACACCACCGTGTCGGCATCGACGGCGAGGCAGAGTTGATGCAACTCCTCGGCTTTGCCCTTGCCGATGAACCATGTGTGATCGGGGCGATCGCGGCGCTGAACCAGGCGTGCCACAACATCTGCACCGGCGGTATCGACCAGCAGATCGAGTTCGTCGAGTGACGCATCGGTGTCGACCTCGGTGCTTCCCGGGAACGTCACCCCCACCAGCACAATCTTTTCGCGGATCGTGCGATCGATCAGCGTGGCGCCCAGCGCCTCGCGATACGGATCGGTCACTGCTCGACCCAGATATCGGCGATCACGACCGACGGACCCTCGAGAACCGCGGTGCGCGATGCCCGGTCGACGAACACCCGCACCGTGCCACCGGCCATATGCACGCCAACGGCTCCAGCGGCATCGGCGGCGACCAAACCCCACTCCAACGCCGCCACTGCCGTGGCGCATGCGCCCGTACCACACGCTTCGGTCACGCCCACACCACGTTCATGGACGCGCATCGTGACGTCATGCGGACCCGGTCCAGGCGCGACAACTTCGAGGTTCACATCTGGCACCATCGCTCCGAGCGTGCCTAGATCGACGGCGTGCACATCATCGACACCGACGACTGCATGCGGGTTACCCAGCGACAGATGCGCCACCGGCCGATCGGGATTCACACCGATCGCCGACCACCCCGACGGCTCGGTGCCCGCCCCGACGGCTCCCATCGATACCGACGAGATCATCTCATCTCCCGCCCGATGAACAACCGTCACCGTCCGCTGGCCCGCATCGGTGTCAATCTCGACGCGGTCTGCGGTCACGACCTCAGCGGTGATGAGGGCATGCACAAAACAGCGAATACCGTTGCCGCTCATCTCGGCTCGGGAACCATCGGCGTTGTACAGGGTCATGGTGAGTGCAGCACCACGTGGCACCGACGGCACCAACAGACCATCTGCACCGATGCCACGCCGACGACCACACCAGTTGCGCGCACGTTCAGCCCACACACCATCGGCGACAGAGCCCGGCGCAATCACCTCGTCCAGCGGTTCGGCCAGCACCAAGAAGTCGTTGCCGAGCCCGTGCGCTTTCAACAGCCGCAACACGCTCACCAGGCAGCCCTCAACACCGGCAGCACCTCGGCCACTGGGTCATCGTGCACATCCACCCAGCGTATGCGTGGGTCGCGTCGGAACCAGCGCTCCTGGCGCACCGCGAAACGGCGGGTGTTCGCCACGGTGGTGTGCAGGGCCTCATCGAGCGAACAGGCCCCACGCAGGTGATCGAAGAGTTCGGCATAGCCAAGTGCCGCAGATGCGGTGCGCGACGGTCCCCGCTCGAGCACCGCGGCGGCCTCGTCGAGCAAACCCATGTCGAACATGGTGTGCACACGGGCTTCGATGCGTTGCGCCAGAGCCTCGCGTTCCCATCGCAGACCAACCTGCACCACGTCGGTGGGCGGATACCGGTCGAGGCCCTGCCCGAAGGAGGAAAAACGACGCCCCGACCCCTCCCCCACCTCGAGAGCACGCACGATGCGTCGCCCGTTCGCAGGGTCGATGCGCTCGGCCGCGTCAGGATCGACGTCGCGCAGACGCTCGTACAGCACCGCCGCTCCAACCCTCGCCAACTCAGATTCGAGCCGCTCACGGATTGTCGGCCACGATCCCGCGAGTTCCAAACCGTCGACCGCGGCACGGTGATACAAGCCGGTTCCCCCCACCAGCACGGCCCGCCGCCCAGCCGCGCACACAGTCTCAAATGCCGCGCCCAGGAACTCTTGGAACATTGCCACCGTGAACTCGGTGTCGACATCGACAATATCGATCAGATGATGGGGTACCGCCGCCCGTTCGGCCGCCGTTGGCGTCGCCGTGCCGATGTCCATTCCGCGATACACCTGCATCGAATCCACCGACACGATGTCGATATCTCCCGCCTCGACGGCAAGTGCATGAGCAACGGCGGATTTCCCCGAGGCGGTGGGGCCCACCACGGCCAATCGGGGTGGACTCACAATGAGGTGACCGGGATCCTCGTGCGGTGGGTGGCCTCGGCGACCAGATCAACGAAGCTGCCCTCGAGGTGATGCGGTGCGCCACGGTCGATGCGCACCATCGCATAGGAACCGGCGCGCAGCGCGCGCGGTGGCACGAAGTGCACCAGGCGGTTCTGACGGGTACGACCCGACACCACCGATGGGTCTTTCTTCGATGGCCCTTCGACCACCACTTCTTCCACACGGCCTTCGCGCGCCCGGTTATGTGCGAGAGCGGACCGCTCCACCACCTGACGCAGACGGGCGAATCGGTCGCGACACACATCGGGATCGACCGCAAGGTCATCCATGTCGGCGGCCTCGGTACCCGGACGCGGCGAGAAGATGAAGGTGTATGCGTAGTCGAATTCCGCGGCGGCCGTGACTTCGAGGGTGCGTTCGAAGTCGTCGTCGGTCTCGCCGGGGAAGCCCACGATGATGTCTGTTGACACGGCGAGATCGTCGATGCGCGCCCGCGCCTCTGCCAGACGCTGCAGGTATCGCTCGGCGGTGTAGCCACGATGCATCGCGGCGAGGACACGATCACTGCCAGCCTGCAACGGGTAGTGAAGGTGTTCGCAGACGCTCCGCGTATCGGCCATGGCTGCAAACGTCTCGGGGCGCATGTCTTTGGGATGTGGCGATGTGAAGCGCACCCGGCGAATCCCATCCACCCGACCGACGGCGCTCAACAGATCGGCAAACAACGGACGGATCCGGGCATCGGCGTCACCGTCGCGCCGCGCCGCCAACTGCAGGTCGCGTCCATAGGAGTTCACGTTCTGGCCAAGAAGGGTGACCTCGCTCACACCATCGGCCACGAAACGCTCCACCTCGGCCACGACGTCATCGAAAGGCCGGCTGATCTCCGCGCCACGCACCGATGGGACGATGCAGAACGCACAGTTGTTATCGCACCCGATCTGGATGGTCACCCATGCCGCCCATGACACCTCGCGTCGCACCGGCAACGCCGAGGGGAACAAGGCATGTTCATCGACCACGGCCTCGTCGAGAATCTCGGTAATCGGTCCGACGGTGCGCGCGTGCGTCATCAATTCGGCGGTGCGGTGCACATTGTGCGTGCCGAGCACCACGTCCACGTAGGGCGCGCGCTGCTGGATGGCGCCGCGGTCCTTTTGCGACAGGCAGCCGGCGACGACGATCTGGCGGCCGTCGCGCTCTTCCTTCCACGGCTTGAGATGACCCAAGTTGCCGTACAACTTGTTATCGGCGTTCTCCCGGATGCAGCAGGTGTTGAGCACCACCACATCAGCGTCGGACTCGTCGTTGACCTCGACATATCCCTCGGCATCGAGCAGGCCGGCAATCCGCTCAGAATCATGCTCGTTCATCTGACACCCGTAGGTGCGCACGACATAGCGACCGGCCATGGATTACAGGCTAACTGCCCGGCTGCCACGCACGGTCGGGCATGGCAACCATGCATGCCCTGCATCGGCATCACCGTCGCACGATCGAGTTGCCGCACCGACCAATCCGCCGCGACACTGCCCTTGTGACCTCACGCGACGACCGCTTCGACCTGATCATCATCGGATCCGGATCGGGTAACGGCATCCCCTCGTTCTTTGATGACCGACGTATTGCCTTGGTTGAACGCGACGTGTTCGGCGGCACCTGCTTGAACCGCGGATGCATCCCATCGAAAATGTTCGTGTTGCCAGCTGACCGGGTGGTGGAGGCTGCCGAGGCCGCCAACATCGGGGTGGACATCGATGTGCGCGCTGTCGACTGGGTGGGCATTCGTGACCGCATCTTCGGGCGTATCGATCCCATCGCCGCCGCCGGGCGTGAGTACCGCGCGGAGCGCTGCGAGAACGTCACTTTGGTGGAAGGCACCGCCAGGTTCGTCGCCGACGACGCATCCGGACAGCACGTCGTGGATGTTGACGGCCGACGGATATCCGCATCGGATGTGCTGATTGTGGCGGGGTCACGGCCGACGGTGCCACCGATCACCGGGCTGGCCGAGACCGGCTTTCACACCTCGGACTCAATCATGCGCCTCGACGCCCCGCCCCCACGCCTCGGCATCATCGGCGGCGGCTATATCGCAGCCGAGATGGGTCATGTGTTCGCTGGATTGGGCTCGACCGTCACCATGTTCAACCGGTCGGAACGTCTGCTCAGCGCCCACGACCGCGAGATCTCTGAACGATTCACCTCCGCGGTCGCCGAACGGTTCCATCTTCGGCTCGGTCATCTCCCGAACCGCATCGAACGCCGACCCGACGGGATCGTGGTGCACTGCGGTGCCGAGGAAGTCATCGTCGACGAACTCCTGGTCGCGACCGGACGTGAACCGAATAGCGACCTCCTCGACTGCGATGCACTTGGAGTCGATATGCATCACCACGGCACGATCGTTGTCGATGAGTTCCAGCGCACGT
The DNA here is from genome assembly GCA_017859395.1 of Ilumatobacteraceae bacterium. GTDB lineage: Bacteria > Actinomycetota > Acidimicrobiia > Acidimicrobiales > Ilumatobacteraceae > Casp-actino5. The sequence continues at coordinate 37,202 of JAFMNE010000021.1, forward strand.
CGGTGCCCGGCATCTGGGCAGCCGGCGACATTGCCAACGTGCACCGCCTCAAACACGTCGCCAACCACGAAGCCCAGGTGGCCTTCTGGAACATTGCCCACCCCGACCAGATGCGACCCCGTACGACGGCGCCGGTGCCGGCTGCGGTGTTCTCCCACCCCCAGGTGGCCTCGGTCGGTCTCACCGAAGAGGCAGCCA
>JAFMNE010000055.1:0-6811 GCA_017859395.1 Ilumatobacteraceae bacterium
ACATCGGCGAGGCGGGCGGTCCACCGACGTCGGAACGGGGTGAAGACCGCGTACGGCAGACCGTCATCTTTGGTTACCCCGCCGGGTTCGATCACGTAATTGCTGCCCGTGCCGACCAATCGGGCACCGACAGCGCGCAGAGCATCAGCCACCCGGTGGTCACGCGCGTGGCCATAGGGAGAGTGATCACGGGTGACGTGCACCTCGGCGGCACCGAGACGAGCCGCCACATCGGCGACGACTACAGCCGGGTCACCGTGGCGCACCACCAGCGCCCCTCCGGTGGCATCGCGTAGCGCAGACACCATCGCCCACAGCACACCGGTCCGTGGGCCGGGCGCGGTGGAAATGACCGGGTCGATCACGAAGAGTGGGAGAACCTCTCCAGAGTCAACCGCTCGTTCAAGAGCCGGATGGTCCTCGAGACGCAGGTCGCGCCGAAACCACATCACACTCGCAGCTGCGCTCATGACGCCAGTGTCGACCGCCGGTCGGGCACATGGCGCATCGTGCCACGGATCGCGCGGTGACGTGCCAACCACATCACGGCCAGCAGCGTCGCTACGGCGCCATATGCCAACGACCACGACAACCCGATGAGATCACCGACCAGACCGGTAATCGGCCCACCGACCGGATACGACCCGAGGAAGGCAATAGCGACAAATGCGAGGAACCGACCGCGCATATCCGGTGGGCACACCTGCTGGCTCCAACCGTTCATGCCGGCGATAAATGCGGCACCGCCGGCGCCGAGCGGGACGGCAACCACCAGTGCCGCCGGCCCAGTTGGCGCCCATGCAAGAGCGAGACCGGCCACGCCGAGCAACGACGCCGAGGCCACCAACCATGAGATGCCGACCTCGCGACGGCGCGCGGTGAGTAGCGACCCGGTGAGAGATCCCACGCTGGTTGCGGCCATCACCCAGCCAAACCATCGCGGGTCATTCCACAGCTCATCGGCCATACGCGGCAGCGAGACGTTGTGGTTGTATCCGAACGTTGACACCACGGTGAAGGCGATGAACACCGGCCCGATCAACGACGAGGACCGGATGAACCCGATGGCCTCACGAATCGGACGACCACCGGCAGCGGCACGCGGCACCGCGTGCACCCGCGACCCATCCACAGCAACGATCGACCAGATGATGGCCACCGACGTCGCGGCGTTGATCATGAACAACCATCCAGCGCCGAACGGACCGATTGCGATCGCCGCGATCGCGGGGCCGAACACCCGCGACCCGGTCATCGTGGCGGTGTTCAACGCCATCACATTCGACAACTCGTCAGGATCGGCCAACTGGGTCACGAACCCCCGTCGCGCCGGGTTATCAATGGCCGACACCACGCCGAGCACCACCGTCAGGGCATAGATCACTCCGACGTTCAACACCCCCGCCAGATGCGCACCAGCGAGCCCGAGGGCCTGCACCGCGAGCGCGCTCTGGGTCCACAACACGATGCGGCGCCGATCGAACCGATCGGCGAATGCGCCGGCATGTGCGCCCAACAGCAACAGCGGGCCGAACTGCAGTGCGGTGAGAATCCCGATAGCTGTCGTCGATGCCGTCAGGTCATCAAGCACGATGGCAACCGCGGTGAACTGGGTCCACGCGCCCACCTGCGACACCGCCAGCCCGCCAAGGAACAGGCGCACATTGCGATGCCGCAAGGACCGAAACGTGGACGAGTTGGCGAAGCGACCGGTGGTCGCTGTCTCCGCCATCGCTCAGTCGTCCAATTTGAGAGCCGAAATGAAGACATCGCCGGGCACCTCAACGCGCCCGATCGCCTTCATCTTCTTCTTGCCCTCTTTCTGCTTCTCGAGGAGTTTGCGCTTCCGAGTGATGTCGCCGCCGTAGCACTTGGCAAGCACATCTTTGCGCTTGGCCTTGACGGTCTCGCGGGCGATGACCTTGCCGCCGATTGCGGCCTGAATCGGCACGTCGAACATCTGCCGGGGAATCAACTCACGCAACTTCTCGCACATCCGACGGCCGTACGACTCGGCGTTGTCGCGATGCACAATCGTCGAGAAGGCATCGGCGGGCAATCCATTCAGCAACAGATCAACGCGCACCAGGTTCGCCTCGCGATACCCGATCAGTTCATAGTCGAGGCTCGCATAGCCTTGACTGCGGCTTTTCAACTGGTCGAAGAAGTCGACAACCACTTCGGCAAGGGGCACCTCGTAGACCAACTCCACCCGTTCGGGCGAGAGGTACTCCATTCGCTGCATCACCCCGCGGCGGCTCTGGCAGAGATCCATCAGTGTGCCGGTGTACGCCGTTGGCGTGATGAGCGACACCTTGAAGACCGGTTCAGCGATGGACGAAATCTGCTGCACTGGCGGCAACTCGGCAGGATTCTCAACGCTGATGTCCACACCATCGGTGCACGACACGCGGTACTCCACCGATGGCGCAGTGGCGATCAGCGACAACCCGAATTCGCGCTCGAGTCGTTCTTTCACGATCTCCATGTGCAACAGACCCAGGAACCCACATCGGAAACCAAACCCCAGCGCACCCGAACTCTCGGGCTGGTACGTGATCGAGGCATCGTTGAGTTTCAACTTGCCGAGCGATTCCCGCAGGGCCTCGAAATCGTCTCCATCGATCGGAAACAGGCCGGAGAACACCATCGGTTTTGGGTCGCGATAACCCGGCAATGCCGCGGTTGCGCCGCGCGATGAGGTGGTGACGGTCTCACCCGAACGTGCATCACCCACATCTTTGATGCCAGCGATGAGATAGCCCACCTCACCCGGGCCCAGTTCTGACACCGGTGTAGTTGCAGGCGTGCGCACCCCGATCTCGATGGCGTCGTGGGACGCCCCGGCCTGCATGAACTGCAACTGCGAGCCTGACGTTAGACGGCCGTTCATCACCCGCACCGACGACACCACTCCTCGATACTGATCGAACTGCGAATCGAAGATCAGGGCTTGCAGCGCGGCGTCAGCTTCGCCGGTGGGGGCCGGGATGCGTTCCACAATCGCGTCGAGAAGATCCGGAACTCCTTCGCCCGATTTGGCCGAGATCCGGAGAATCTCGGAGGAGGGAATGCCGAGAACGGTCTCGATCTCAGCGGCGTACCGATCTGGGTCGGCTGCCGGAAGGTCGATCTTGTTCAAACACGCAACGATCTCGAGGTCGTGTTCCAACGCGAGATAGCAGTTCGCGAGGGTTTGAGCCTCAATGCCCTGTGCTGCATCGACGACCAGCACCACACCCTCACAGGCGGCGAGCGACCGCGACACCTCGTACCCGAAGTCGACGTGGCCGGGCGTGTCGATGAGATGGAACACGTGGCCTTGCCACTCCACGCGGACGTTTTGCGCCTTAATGGTGATGCCGCGTTCGCGTTCTAAGTCCATCGAGTCGAGGTACTGCGCGCGCATGTCGCGGGCCTGCACCGCACCGGTGATTTCCAAGATGCGATCCGACAGGGTGGACTTGCCGTGATCGATATGGGCAATGATCGAGAAATTCCGAATCCGGTCAAGCCCGGACGGCGCAGAGGAGGGGGCCATGGCAGCCCCAACGCTACCGCTCGGGCGTTGGGAGTGCTGTGGCGACGCCGATAGTCTCGCCATGCCGTGTGATGACGTTCGAACACACGCCCTGACGACGCCTGGAGACATCGTGGCAAACATCAAGAGCCAGAAGAAGCGAAACATCACCAACGCCAAGCGAGCCGAGCGCAACCGCGCCGTGCGCAGCGAACTGAAGACGCGTGTCAAGGCTGCTCGTTCCGCCGACAGCGTCGATTCCGACGAGGTGCGCGCCGCCATCAGCCGCATCGATCGTGCCGCCGCCAAGGGTGTCATTCATGCGAACACCGCCGCGCGCAAAAAGGCGCGGTTGATGAAGTCGCTGCAGTCGTCGTGACGCTCAGGCCCGTAGCCGACTGAGCCGGGCCACGAGCACCTCCATCACCACCGCCTCATCGAGGCCGGTCTCACCTCGCAGATTCCGATCAGCTATCGCCAACAAGTCGATCGCTCGCCGCACCGCAGCAGCATCCAACGATCGATGCCGCTGCCACAGTTTCTTGGCCGGGAATCCCGATTTCACACCGGCGATCGCCGCCGCCGACTCCGCGTCGCCCGCTCCCGAACCGTCGAGCCGCATCACGCTGGCGTAGTGGCCGTGCAGGGTCGCCATGATCTGCAGTGGGTGCCGCCCGCCGCCATGCATCATGCGATGTAACAGTCGGATGGCGTCGGCGGTACGTGCTGCGTCGATGGCGTCGGTCAGTTCCCACGGTGGCACCCCACCACCACCGTCGAGGAGCGGTTCGATCTCATCGACTTTCACCCGTGCGCGACCCTCATGGGTGGCGGCAATCGTGGTGAGCACCCCTTCCAGCGACGACACCTCGTCGCCCATCCAGTCCTGCAGGCGGGCCACAGCGCGATCGTCGAGATCGATGCCGTGCATGGTGGCGCGTTCACGGATCCACGCCGTGCGGTCTTTCGCCCGCGGCGCCACCGTGGTGGATCGCACCGCTCCCCCCGCTGCCTTGACCGCGTCGACACCCTTTTTCGGGAAGGTGCCACCATCACCGACCAGTACCAGATCGGTGGTCTCAAGAGGATCGGCAAGGTAGGCCAGCAACGGGTCAAGGTCGGCAACGACAAAGCGCCCCATACCGCGAGCGACCACCACCCGGCGTTCAGTGAACATCGGCAGGGTCTGAGCCGCGTCGACAACTGCGCGCAGTTCATATTCCGCGCCATCGAACTCATCGACCATCAACGACCGGTCGCCGTCGCCAACCAGGCGATGCACAAGGTCGTGCACCGCGTCGCGCAGCACCGACTCATCATCACCGGACAACAGATGGATGCTCATCGGTTCCTCTGCGCTTCCATGCCGCCCCCGTTCCTAGCACCACTGCACACGTGGCGACCACCATCACCGGCGACACCCACACCGGTGCCGTGCGCGGCTCTGCTGCTGCGGCAACCCGCGCCACCGCATCCACCCAGCGCACCCCGTAGGCCAACGGCCACATCATCACCGGTGCGAGTGGCGGGACAATCGCGGCGCACACCACCGCCGGCAAACCGAGCAGCATCACCGCGCCCGCGACCGGTACTGCCAAAAGATTCGCCGGGGTTGCCCACACCGGCATACGACCGAACACCGCCAACATGGGCACCATCACGCCTATTTGGGCACCGAGGGTGATGAGAAGTGCCGACATCAGCCGTGACGACACGCCGTGGAACCGGATAACTGCCGCAGCCGCGATCACCCCGGCGGTTGCGCCCACCGACAACCACAAACCTACCGACGACACGATCAACGGGTCGAGGAGCACCACCGCAACCACCGCCCATGCGAGCAGGCGCAGAGGCGACCCACCACGACCCATGAGCGTGCGCGTCAGCACCCCGATACCCATCACTGCAGCGCGCAGAATCGACGGTTCGAATCTGGTGATCGCCGCGAACCACGCGATGAGACCGACACTCAGCACCCACCGCGAGCGCGGGCCGCACAACATCAGCATCGGTGCCGCTCCGGCGAGGAGCAGCGTCAGGTTCTGACCGGACACCGCGGTGAGATGCGACAGGCCACTCGCGCGAAATCGCGCCGTCATCTCTGGTGACTGCCGACGATCATCACCGATCACCAAGCCGGCAAACAGGGCCGCGTTATCGGGGGCCATGGTGGTGCTCGCCGTGGTGGCCACGAGTTCGCGCACCCTATTGACCGAACGCTCGAGCGCGGAACCGTCACGGACATCAGCGATATACGCCGGGATGAACTCGGCGGTGACACCTTCGTAGCGCACCCGGGCGGCACGGTCATGTTCGAGGGCGACCGACCGCCCCGCCATCAGCACGCGATCGCCCACAGCCAGCGGCGCAACACGGGTCTGGTCCGAGGGTGTGCGCAACCACACCTCGTGGCGTATCCCATCGAATGCCACCAGCATGCGGGTCGAACCACCGAGCCGACGCGGATCATCCACCACCCGCACCCACGTGGTGACATCACCCGCGGGCGTGACGTCCAAGGTGTTGGCGGCGGTGTCGGCGCGCCACCAGGCCAGCACCATCGCGGCGGCGATGACGCACACCGCGAGGACACGCGCGGGTTGTGGCGACACCGCGATCGCCACGACGACCGCGATGGCACAGGCGATGAATCGCATGCCCACGGCGCCACCTGGCCACGCGACCATCGACACCGCAACCGCCGTCGCCACCACGGCCGGATCAATAAGGCGCCACCGATGCGAGTCGGCGGCGACGTAGTGTTCGCTGCATCGACGCCGTCTCAACACCTCATCCCCCATTGCCCGAGGGCATGCGCTGGTATCGCCATCGGCTGCTGCGTCGCGGCCCGGTGTGGGCACTCGTCCCACCGCTCGTGATCGGCCTGATTGGACTGATTGCACTGGCGGTGGGGTCCGGACCGATTGCCGCCGTCATCGGGGTGATGGGCACCGTGTGGGCGGCTCCTGGACTGTTGGCTGTTGGCGCCCCGATCGGCGACGCAGCGGTGTACCCCTTTGCTGTGCTGGGCAGCGCGGTTGGGTGGGCGATGCTCGCTGCGATCGCTGCACGGCGCGCGGTGCGGTCGCCCGTTGCCGACTGGTGGGATTTCTGGCGTGAAATGACCGCTGTGTACATCGCGGTGCTCGCTGGCGCCGGCGTCGGTGTGGCCATCGCTGCATGGCGTCTCGGCGGCAACCTGCTGTAGTCCGTCGCTGCGCGAGTAGCGAGCTGCATTGGCCACGTGACGGGTCATGGAACGACCAGGGGACGCAGTCGTTCGAGGGTCGC
>JAFMNE010000055.1:7488-9368 GCA_017859395.1 Ilumatobacteraceae bacterium
CGCCATCGACATCGCGTGTGCCCACATGCCACTCCCATCGGTTGTTCATTGGGAAGGTCGGGGCGAGGACCCTAAGGCCCGATGTGGCTTAGAAGAGGGTGGCGGTCAACCGTTTGCGCCATGCGGCGGTCCGCGGGTCATCTGGACCCATCAATTCGAGGATGTCAACGAACTTCTGTCGGGCGTCGTCGTCGTCTTTCACCGTCGCGAGCAACGCCTCTAGTTGCGCGTCATAATCGTCGACCGGTGCACCACCGGCCGATGCGAGTCGCGCTGCCGCTGCAATACGACGAGCATCATCGCTGCCGGGCACGCGTTCCAGCAGCGCCAGAGCCTCATCGTTCTCGCCACGACCGACCAACAGCTCTGCGAGAGCAACGACGAGGCGCTCATTCGCCGGTTCAGCCTCCAGGGCAGCCCGCATAGCCAGTTCGTCACCGGACTCGATGACGAGGGTCACGGGGTCGTCGGCTACAGCGCCACTGCCCGGAGCCAACCGGTCGACGAAGGCCTGCACCTCATGCTCGGGCACAGCACCCATGAACCCGTCCACCACCTGGCCACCGCTCACCGCATACACCGCTGGTATCGACTGCACCTGGAATGCGCGCGCAATCGCTGGGTTCTCATCGACGTTGACTTTGGCGAGTACCACGCGGCCCTCGGTTGCGGCGATCACCTTCTCGAGGATCGGGCCCAATGTGGTGCACGGCCCGCACCACGTCGCCCACAGGTCGACAACCACCGGTGTGGTCTGTGAGCGATTGATCACTTCTGATTCGAACTCAGCATCGGTGACATCGATCACCGATGCACCACCGGACGAGGCGAGAGATCCCAAATCGGTCATGACCCCACCCTACCGATGACCCGCCAGTGCCCGACGAGGTTCGCTCGTGCCCCGCCTGCATCGACATCGTCGCTACCCTGAACCGTGTGAGGCCAACCCCCCATGCCAACCCTGCACGACGTATCCGGTGGGTGCAATGTCGTCGCTGAGTTGGCTGAGCGCCCCGCGACCGCTCACCGACCCGGTGCTGATCATCGACCTCACCGGCTGGATCGATGCAGGCGGGGCTGCACGCACCGCCACCGAGGCGCTCATTGCCGACTGCGAGGCCGATGTGGTGGCGGTCTTCGATGACGACACATACATCGACTTTCGCGCCCGGCGACCGGTGATGCGCCTCGTCGGTGGGGTGAACACCCATCTGGATTGGGCCCAGATCACCGTGTCAATCGGCCGTGATCTCGCCGGCCACGACGTCGTCGTCGTCCACGGACCCGAGCCCGATATGGCATGGCGCCAATTCATCCGCGAAGTCGGTGACCTTGCTCGACGGTTGGGGGTGGCGTCGATGGCTCACCTCGGCGCCTACCCGTTTGCGACACCACACACCAGACCTGCCCGACTGTCGATCACCACGCCATCGCACGACATCGTGGCACGCCTGCCGTTCCTGCGTTCTGACCTCACCGTGCCCGCCGGTGTGTGCGCAGCACTCGAACACGAAATGCACGATCACGGCATTCCCGCAGTGGGCATCTGGGCGCAGGTTCCCCAATACCTCGCCAGCGTGGAGTACCCCGCTGCCGCAGTGGCACTTCTCGATGGTCTTCGCACGGCCGTCGACATCGTGGTGGATGCCACCGACCTACGTGCCGCCGCCATCGCCCAAGCCAGTCGCTTCGATGCACTAGTCGCCCGCAACGACGAACATGAACAGATGGTGCGTCGCCTTGAAATCGCCCACGACTCCGGTGTCGACACCATGGGTCAGATCGCCCAACCCGATGCCGAACTCGGTGAAATGAGTGCCGATGAACTGGGCGCCGAGGTCGAACGGTTCCTGCGCGATCAGGACTGACCACGCACGCCC
>JAFMNE010000056.1 GCA_017859395.1 Ilumatobacteraceae bacterium
CCATCGTTACAACACGCGCACGGTGCACATGAATCCGGTGTTCAGGTTCTTGTACCTGAACATGAACCATCATCTCGAGCACCACATGTTTCCCAGCGTGCCGTATCACGCTCTGCCCGCGTTACACGACGAGATCGCTGAGCAGTTGCCACCCGCGAGTCCGTCGACGTGGACTGCGTATCGCGAAATCGTCACCACGATGTGGCGTCAGCGCCGCGACCCGTCCTATGAGGCACCCCGTGATGTGCCGAACACGCCGGGCCGCCGTGCACCGGTGGAACAGGGACGCGACGATCTGCGGCGCCGACCCGATGGGACGGTAGATCTGGGGCCGGTCGCGGCGATGTCGATCGGGGACCGACGACGCGTGGACTCGGCATCGGGACCGTTACTGCTGGTGCGTCACACCGACGGCGTTGCATTGGTGTCGGCGGTATGCACCCATGCCGATGTGGCACTCGATGATGGGGCAGTGAACGGGTGCACTATCGAATGCCCGAAACACAATGCCTGTTTCGATCTCCGCACCGGTGATGTGGTCCGCGGGCCAGCACGCCAGAGCCTACGCACCCATTGGGTCGACATCGTCGACGGCCGAATGATCGGGTCGCTGGGAACTGACTGAATGCTGCTGCCAGGTCATCGGCCCGGCCACGTGTTGTCAGTCGGCGGTGACGTTGAGAGGTGACACCGGGTTGTCGAGGGCGGCCTCACCAGCCTCGATGGCGTCGAGCACGTGAATTGCGAGGTCGGCGACCTTCACGGTGTCCTCATCGGCCCCGGCAGCTTTCGCGCCGTCGTCCATCATGATGTAGCAGAACGGACACGCCGTTGCGATGCGGGTGGCGCCGGTGGAGAGCGCCTCGCGGGCTCGCTCGTCGTTCACCTTTGTGCCGATCGACTCTTCCATCCACATGCGCGCCCCACCAGCGCCGCAGCACATGCCTTTGGTGCCGTTACGCGGCATCTCGACGATTTCGATGCCCTTGATCGACCCCACGACCTTGCGCGGTGCCATGTACACATCGTTGTGGCGGCCGAGGTAGCACGAGTCGTGGTAGGTGATGCGCTCGTCCAGGCTGGCCTGGCTCATATCGAGGCGTCCGTCGGCTATCAACTGCTCAAGAAGTTGGGTGTGGTGCACCACTTCGTAATGACCACCAAGTTGGGGGTACTCGTTCAACAAGGTGTTGAAGCAGTGCGGGCACTGGGTGATGATCTTTTGCACACCCATGCCGTTCAGCATCTCGATGTTGGGCATCGCGAGCATTTGGAACAAGTACTCATTGCCGGAACGTCGCGCCGAGTCGCCGGTGCACATTTCGCTGGGTCCCAAGATCGCGACGTCGATACCGGCGCGTCGCAGCAGTTTGGCCATCGCCTGGGTGACCTTCTTGTTCTTGTCGTCAAAGCTGCCAGCGCAACCCACCCAGTACAGGTACTCCGAGGTGAGCGGTTCGCCCGGGTCGACCACCGTCACCTCGTCCATGCCGTCAGCCCAGTCAGCGCGTTCGCCCTGGTTCATGGCCCACGGGTTGCCTTGGTTCTCCATGGCGCGGTAGGCGTTGCCGAGTTCGGCGGGGAAGTTCGACTCCATCAGCGACAGGTAGCGGCGCATGTCGAGGATCTTGTCGAGGATCTCGATGTTCACCGGGCAGATCTCGTCACAGGCCTTGCACGAGGTGCATGACCACACCTCTTCGGCGGTGATGCGCTCGAACAGGCTGTTCGCACCGATGGTGATTTCGGCATCGGTGCCGAGCGGCGGTGACACCTGGGGTGAGCCGGTGGCAGCCATCACCTCGCCGGTCTTCAACACGATCTCGCGAGGGTCGAGGGGCTTGCCGGTGGCATGGGCCGGGCACACGCTGGTGCAGCGGCCACACATCGTGCAGGCATCGGTGTCGAGCAGCTGCTTCCACGTGAAGTCTTCCACCACCGAGGCGCCGAAGCTCTCGAGTTCGGTCTCCATCAGGTTGGGCATTGGCTTCATAGCGCCCTTGGGGCGGTCCTTGTCGCGCAGGTACATGTTCAGTGGTGAGGTGAACACGTGGCGCAGCATCGTGACCGGCAAGATCGCGAGGAACACCACGAAGCTGACCACATGAGCGATCCACATCCACTGGTGCCATGTGCCGATTGCCGATGCGGACAGACCGTCGAACCAGGTGGCCATCGGATAGCCGATGAAGGAGTACTTCTCATAATCCGGCATGCCATCCACGGCGATGCGGAAACCCTCTGCCAGGAAGCCGGTGAGGCCGATGGCGAGCAGGGTGCCGAGGATGACGGCGTGCTCGGCCTTGGTCTTGATGCGAATGCGGTAGGGGCGCTGCACATAGCGGCGCACGATGGCCCAGATGACACCAACGGTGAACACGACACCAGCGAAGTCACCAACGAAGGCGTATGCCTTGTAGGTGCCCCCATGAAGGAACTTGAGGCTTTCGGGCATCTGGTGATCGATTTCGAGCACCGTGGTCACGCCCATCAGCACCAAGAAGCCGAAGTAGATCATGGAGTGCATGAGGCCTGCAGCGGAGTCGCGCAGCAGGGTGCGCATGTAGACACCGGCACGGAAATCTGCGGCGCGCCGCTTCACGTTCTTCGTGGTTGTGCGTCGCTTGGCGGGAGCACCGCGCTCCCAGTTGCGCATGCGGTCAGCGAAGCGGAACGCACCCCACACGACCATCACCGGAATCACCGTGTAGAAGGCGATCTGCAGCGGCCCGGGGATGTTGACAAACACCGTGCGGTGCACAGCGTTGTCGTTCTTCCAGCCAGTGATCTGGGGCAGCACACCCGACACGAGGATGAAGGCCCCCATGCCAATGCCCAGTCCCAGTGACAACTGGTGAGGCTTGAGTCGGCGATCCGACGTTGAAGTGGCCGTGTCGTTATCGGTCTGCGTAGACATAACGACTCCACGCTAGTCGCCATATGAGGGGTGTGACCCCTTTGGCTAGCCGTAGGAGCGTCGATCCATCTCGCGCACCATCCGCGCAAGGTGGGCTAACAGACGTGCGGCGAGCTGTGGAGTGTCGTGCAGCACGCCCATGAAATGGCGTTGGTCGAGCACGAATAGTTCGCAATCGGTGTCGCAGGTGACCGTCGCGGTGCGGGGGCCGTGGTCGAGCAGACTGAGCTCGCCGATCATGGCACCCGGGCCCAATTCAGCGACCCGACGGCCGTTGCGCCGCACGGTGACGGTGCCGTCAAGCACGACGAAGGCTTCGCGGCCCGTCTGGCCCTGATCGATGATGGTGGTTCCCGCGGTCATCACGATGTCGGTGCCTGCACGGGCGATCAGGTCGAGTTCGCGGGTGGTGCATCCCTCGAACATGGGCACCCCGGCAAGGTGGTGCTGACGACGTTTCTTGCTCCCCATGCGACGATGCTAGTCACATACGCACAAGGTGTCGATGGGGTCGAACGTCAGTGTGTTCCTGCCTGACCGGCCACCTCGGCTTCTGCGGCGGCGATCACGTCGGGGTCACCGAGATAGGTGGCCTCGATCACCACGAGCGCAGAGTCGAACGTGTAGCGACGCGGCACCCCGGTGGGGATGTTCACCTCGGCGATCGCCTCCGATGACACCCCTTCGAGGTGCATCAACAGTGCCCGAAGGCTGTTGCCGTGAGCGGTGACCAACACATCGAGCCCGGCGAGTAATTGGGGAGCGATGCGGTCATGCCAGTACGGCATGACGCGGGCAACGACATCACGCAGGCACTCCGCAGCCGGGAGCACCTCTGGTGGGAGGTGGCGGTATCGGGGGTCGTTCAGCGGGTGTTCCTCACTTGCGGTGTCCACCGGCGGCGGCGGTGTGTCGAACCCGCGTCGCCAGAGGTAGGTCTGTTCGGGACCGTGACGTTGTGTGGTCTCCACTTTGTCGAGGCCCTGTAAGGCACCGTAGTGACGCTCGTTCAGGCGCCAGTGGCGTTCCACAGGAAGCCATGGTTGCCCAAGTGCCTCGAGCGCCAGGTTCTGGGTGACGACAGCACGCGTCAACAGCGATGTGTGACTGGTGTCGAAACGCAGTCCTTCAGCAGCCAACGTATGGCCTGCAGCAGTCGCTTCGGCGCGCCCACGTTCGGTCAGTTCCACGTCATGCCAGCCGGTGAACAGGTTGGCCTCGTTCCACACACTTTGGCCGTGACGCAAGATGACGAGGGTTCCGGTCATGGTGCGCAGGCTACGCACCGACAACACATGGGTGCGAGTTACTGTGCGGCAATGGCAGCTGCCGGTAGTTCACAGATACGGCGTCGAGGTGCGGCGTACCTCGTTCTTGCAACCTGTGCCGTGCTCGTTGGGATGGGGCTCATGGGTTCGCCGTCGTTTCCCGAGCGATTCGACGCCAAGCAGATCATCCTCACCAGAGTTGGTGAGCGCGGCCTTGGTGTGACCGAGGTGGTGGACATCGACTTCGGCAGCAACAAACGGCGTGGCTACGAGCGCATTGTCCGCCTCGACTTCGGTGAGCCCACTGACATCTCCGCTGAGTCGGACACCATCTCGAATCGTGTGACGACGACCGAGGTGAGGTCGGGGTTCCGAATGCGGGTTGGTGACCCAGATGAGACCCACGTTGGTCAGCATCGCGTTACCTTGAACTACACGTTGCCTGACGCGATCAGCGGCGACACGTTGGACTACTCGCTGATCGACCCCGGCACCGACAACGAAACCGGTCGCTTTGAGGTGGTGTTGCATGGATTTCGATTGGACAACTCGTTGTGTTCGGTGGGGTGGTCTGGCTCGGAGGGCGGATGTGAACTGACCGATACCTCCACCGGGCAAACGGTGGTGCTTGAACCATTGCGCGCTCTATACGGATTGAACATTTCAGGATCCGTTCAACCAGCCGTGACGAATGAGATGCCCGCGGTTGAGCCCCCGGGGGAACGTCGGTCGCCAGTTGATCGTTTGTGGCGGGTGCTCGTGGTGGTGGCTGTGGGGCTTGCTGCCATCGAAACGGTGTTGGCAATCATGCAGCGGCGGGGTGCGAACATTGTGGGCGTCGGCGGCGCGGCCGCAGCGGCGCACTGGGAGCCTGGGCAACCGACAGAACGGGCGACCGACGAGGGGTTGGTCGACATGGCCACGACCGAGTTCGTGCCACCGGCAGGAATCATGCCGTGGGAGGGCCGCGTGCTGCTCGATGAGTCGGTGGGTAACGATGCGCCGCAGCACTGGGTGTCGTCGATGGTCGGCGCCGGTGCCCTGACGCTGGAGAAGGACGGCGGAGCAGTCGTTATCGCAGCAGGCCCTGGAGTCGATGAAATAGGGGAGCCCGCTGACCGCGAACTTCTGGACCGGCTGCTTCCCGGTGGCGTGGAGCGGCGGATTAGCGGGTCCTACGACAAGGAGATCGCGAAGATCTGGTCGGACATCCGCTCATCGCAACGAGAGCGCATCAGGGCCCGCAAGTGGTGGCGTGGCAGGGTGGCCCGCGGGAGCGCCGGCGACGGTGCCGGGGCTGGTGTGGCCGTGATATTCATATTTGGACTCATCGCGGTCGTCGCCGGCGCAGAGTCGTCCGATGGAGCCGGCGTACTGAACAGCATGGGCTCCACCGTGATCGCGAGCACGGCCATGGTTGCCCTGACCGCGCTCGTGGCGACATTTCGTGAGCGTGCATCGCGCACTGCAGCCGGGTCCGCCGCCTTCTTGCAGACGGAATCGTTCCGCAGGTTTCTGCATGCCAGCGAAGCTCGCCACGTCGAGGATGCCTACGATCGCGGCGTCCTCCGCGAATATTCGGCATGGGCCGTCGCGCTTGGTGAGGCAGATGCATGGAAGCGGGCTGCCGAACGCATTCAGAAGGCATCGATCACCGCAGCGGTAGCAACCACCATGGTCATGTACGACACGCGCTCCACGTTCACGTCGACGATCACTGCGCCCAGTTCCAGCAGTGACAGCTCAGGTGGTTTTGGTGGTGGTGGCGGCAGTGTTGGCGGTGGGGGTGGTGGCGGCTCGTCCGGGTCGTGGTGACCGCACACCGATCTGCGAGCCTGACCTCATGGAACTCGGCGTCGTCATCCCTCATCACGAAATCGGATCGGACCCGGGGGCCATGCGCGCCTTCGCGCAGGGGGCCGAAGAACTCGGTGCTGGACACCTGCTGCTCTACGACCATGTGCTCGGGGCTGGTCGTGACCGGCCAGGTGGGTTCAAGGGCCCCTACGACTCCGATACCCAATTCCATGAGCCGTTGGTGACGTTTGGTTTTCTCGCCGCGTGCACACAACGGGCGCAGTTGGTGACGTCGATCCTGATCGCTCCGCAGCGCCAAGCAGCCCTGATGGCAAAACAAGCGGCCGAAGTCGCCATCTTGTCGGAGAATCGGCTGACGCTCGGATTGGGCATTGGATGGAACAAGGTGGAATACGACGCTCTCGGTGTCGATTTTGCGCGCAAAGGGGCTCGCCTCACCGAGCAGGTCGAGTTCATGAAACGGCTCTGGACCGAGGATGTGTTCAGTTTTGACGGCGAATTCCATCAAATGGAGCTTGCCTCGATTGCGCCGCGGCCAACAGCGCCGATCCCGTTGATGTTCGGTGGGTCGGCGCCTGGCGCACTTGACCGGTGCGCCCGACTTGGCGACGGCTGGATTCCGTTGGGCTCACCGAACGAGAAATCGGCGGCGTGTCTGGAGCAGATTCGCGCCGTTCGCGCAGAGATTGGCCGAGGTATGGATGGTTTTGCCGTGCAGGCTCAGGCCCAGTTCGCCGGAGGGGACCCCGATCGTTGGCGAGGTCATGCAGAGAAGTGGGCTGCGCTGGGATGCACGCATTTGGCGATCGCCACTCACAATGCGGGCGATACCGATGTTGATGGCCATCTCGCCCGCATCGCCGAGTATCGCGAGGCTGTTACCGGCGTGGTTCAGCCCGTGGTGTGATCCCACAGATGATCACTATCGACCCTGACTAGGGTGAAGCCGTGGCTGACCGCAGCAGAGGCGTTCGTGAGCGTCTGCTTGACGTGACAATCGAACTCATCGACGAGTTTGGGGTGGATGGCGTACGGCTGCGCGATGTCATGGACCGCTCCGGTGTCACCAACGGTTCGCTGTATTGGGAGTTCACCAACCGGCGTGCTCTCATCGATGCGGCACTCGCCGAGCGGTACGTGCGTCGTCTCGCGGAACGAACCGAGGAGGCATTCGCCCACGTCGACACCACCGAGAACGGAATCGGTTCGATGCTGGCGCCGATGATCGATGCTTTCGCGGAGTCGGCGGAGAGCGAACTACGTGCTGCCCGCGCCGATCGAGTCACGGTTCTCGCTGCTGCCTTGGGCGACGAACGCCTCGCCCAACAGGTCGGCCAGGCACAAGCAGAACAGATCACACGACTCACCGAACTCGTCGCCGATCTCCAAGGGCGTGGCCGCGTCACCACCGACGTATCCGCACGGTCGGTGGCACTTCTCGTGCAAGTAGTGTCGGTCGGCCTGTCCGCTCTTGACCTTCCAGGGCCAGGAGTCCACGAGGACTGGCGCGAGATCGTCGCCTATGTGGCAACGCAGTTGCGCCACGACCTCTGAGCCAACGTCCCACCGGCGGTTGTCAGGTTGCGCGATAGCGACCAGGCTCCACCTCATGGGCCTCGCCGCGTTCGAGCATCCGCTCCACGTGTAGGCGTGCCGTGCGGCTCTCAATCGCCGTCGCAAATGAGTGCTCGACATGGGGTCGATACACGAAACGGTGGGCGGCCATCTCCGGAATTGATCGGGGCTCCACCAGATAGTCGAGCATGGCGCGATGTCGACGGTCGATGACCGCGTGGAAGGCATCGAGCAAACCCAAGAATTCCTCGCGGCCCGAGATCACACCTTTGTGATGGAACGTGACGTAATGGTCGGCCTCTTCATCGCGGATTCTGATCAGCGATGCCTCGAACTGATCCAGGCTGCTCCACGTGTCGCCGTAGTACGGACCGAAACCAGACAGGTCGATATCGGAGCAGAAGAACACCCCGCCATCGATGCGGAATCCAGAGTGGCCAGCGGTGTGGCCCGGAAGATGCACCGCTTCCACCGCAACCCCGCCGAGTTCCCACCGGTACCCATCGGAGAAACCGTGGGCGTCGGGGCGAGGGGCGAAGTGGAATTCGGTCATGAGGGTGTGGTGGAACTCATCGCGATCAGCGCCGGTGAGTTGGTACGCGTCCATCATCACGTCGGGCGAGGTCAGAGCATCACGGTCGTGTTCGTGGATATGCACTCGAGACGTCGCGAACAGACCATTTCCGGCGATGTGGTCTTCGTGTCCGTGGGAGTTGATGACCGCATCGATCGGTGCGGGGGCACCACCGTGCTCCACCACGGTCACCGACGGATCGATGATCACGCTCTCGCCGTCACCACGCACCAACAGCGAGTTCCCCGACGGATACTTGCCGGCCTCCGCGCCTGCCAGCACGCTCACCCTCTCCGTCAATCGGACCTCTGCAGTTCCCCAGTCGACGATCTCGGCGCTCATCGCCTCTGGTTACCACGGCGTCGACGCGGGTCACGAACTCGCTGACGGCGCTCGGGCGGTGGCCGTCGGCTGCCATGGCGTTCGAGCACCGCACGCCGTTCGGGCCCGAGGGTGTCGCGCAGGGCCTCGATGCGCGCCACTGCCGCGGCGGCCGCCCGATAGTGATCGACGGCTGGTGCGGGGTAGCCGGTGGGGCGACGCGTGGCGATGTCAGGTGAATGAAGATCGGACACGTCGAGGTGTGCGAGTTCCGGGCACCAGGTGCGGGTGAACTCTCCGGTGGGATCGTGATCTCGTCCCTGCTTCCACGGGTCGTAGACCCGGATGGTGTTGGTCCCGGTGGTTGCCGACTGCATCTGCACCTGCGGCCAGTGGATACCCGGTTCGTAATCGCTGAACCATCGCGCGAGTTGCGGCCCGAAAGCCTGCCAGGGCAGCCAGAGATCATGGGCGGCGACGGTGACCACCATCGCCCGCGCCCGAAAGTTCAGCCATCCAGTGGCAGCGAGTGATCGGAGACAGGCATCAACGAAAGGGAACCCGGTGCGTCCGGTGGTCCAGCGTTCCAGCAGCGCCTCATCGGGATCAGCGCGCAACTCGTCGAACTCGGTGATGTAGCTGCGACGCTCCAAATCAGGCTCATCCTCCAACTTCTGCATGAAATGATCTCGCCACGCAAGACGCTCACCGAAGGCCTCCAACGATGCGCGTCGACGCGCATCGGCACGGCCGCGTTCGGCCTCCGCCCGTCGGATCACCTCATGTGCCGACACCGTGCCCACTGCAAGATGGGTCGACAGCCGAGAACAGCCCTGCTCGGCCGTGATCGGAGACGACAGAGCGTGCTCGTATCCGG
>JAFMNE010000003.1:0-1779 GCA_017859395.1 Ilumatobacteraceae bacterium
CCCGACACCGACGCTGTCGCCGTCCAGCGACTCGAGGCCGCGGGTGCGGTCATCTATGGCAAGACCAATGTGCCGTTCATGCTCGGTGACTGGCAGAGCTTCAACGAGATCTACGGCACCACGAACAACCCGTGGGATGTCACGAGGGTTCCCGGCGGATCCTCCGGTGGATCCGCAGCCGCTCTCGCCACAGGCATGGCCGCGCTCGAGCTCGGGAGCGATATCGGCGCATCGATCCGGAACCCTGCCCACTACTGCGGGGTCTTCGGTCACAAGCCGACCATGTCGCTGGTTCCCTACGAGGGTCATGTGGTCCCCGGCATGCTGCCCGAGGTGGACATCAGCGTGTGTGGGCCCATGGCACGCTCGGCGGCCGACCTCGATGTCGCGCTGTCGGTGCTGGCCGGCCCCAGCGGCCTCGATGCCACCGGCTATCGCGTGGCGTTACCCGAGGCGCGCCAGCAACGTCTCTCGGAATTCCGTGTGGCCGTCATGCTCGATACTCCTGTCATTGCCAACGACACGGTGATGCTCGATCAGCTGCAGGCATGTGTGGACGCTCTGGCCGCCGCGGGATGCACTGTGGTGGAGGCCACCCCCGATATCGACCAGCACGAGTACTTCGAGAACTACCTCATGTTGTTGCGCGCAGCGACGGGAGCCATGGCCGACGACGCCACCTTCGCAGCCGCTGAAGAGGCAGCCGCAGCGTGGGAGGCCGGCGACCGGTCATATCAAGCACTTGTCGACCACGCGATGTCGATGACGCACCGCGAATGGTGGCAGCACCACAACCGACGCGCGGCCTACCGGGGCGAGTGGGCGCGATTCTTCGGCGAGTACGACCTACTGCTGTGCCCGACCGCAGCGTCGACGGCGTACCCACACGACCACACCGGCACACGCGCCACGCGCACCATTGCGATCAATGGCGCGCCCGAACCGGTGGTGGATCAGTTGTTCTGGGCTGGCTGGTCATGCAATTCGTATCTGCCGGGCACCACCGCACCCGCCGGACTGTGCGCTGACGGGCTGCCCGCCGGGTTGCAGATCGTTGCACCACACCTGCAGGACCGTCGCTCGATTCGTTTTGCCGCGCTGATGGAACGCGAACTGGGAGGGTTCACGCCGCCACCTGGATTCGAGTGACGCTGAGTGCCGACACGGTGACCCCCGATGCCCGCAGCGTCAGCGTGAGCGCTCGACCAGTTGGCGCACGATGACATTGCGTTGAATCTCGTTGGTGCCCTCACCCACGATCATCAACGGTGCGTCGCGGTAGTAGCGCTCCACATCGAACTCCGTCGAATATCCATGGCCACCGTGAATGCGCACCGCATCGAGGGTGACCCGTGCCGCCATCTCCGACGAGAACAACTTGGCCATGCCGGCTTCGAGATCGGCGCGCATACCGGCGTCGTAACGTTCCGCCGCCAGATAGTTCAACTGCTGTGCGGCAACGATGTCGGTGGCCATCTGCGCGAGCATGTTCCCCACCGATTGGTGCTGCCAGATCGGCTTGCCAAAGGCGTGGCGGTCCTGGGCGTATCGCAGCGCGTCGTCGAAGGCGGCTCGCGCTACACCGATCGCGCGACCACTGACTTGAATGCGGCCGATCTCGAGACCGTCCATCATCTGTGCAAAACCGCGACCCTCGTCACCACCGAGCAACGCCGACGCCGGCACAAAGCAATCATCGAAGGCCAGCTCACAACTCTCCACGCCCTTGTAACCAAGTTTGGGAAGGTCACGTGACACCGTGAAACCCGGCACTTTCTC
>JAFMNE010000003.1:2050-2434 GCA_017859395.1 Ilumatobacteraceae bacterium
CCGAACCGACAGAGCAGCGACGACACCACCGAATGCCCGCCGAAGGCTCCCGACAACGACATCCATCCGCGCGCCACCTCCTCGCTGATGCGCGCGAAACAACGCCCCGACACCGCTGTCGCCACCATCGGATCGGTGATCGCCAAGCCGAACATGCCCATCTGTTTCATCTGGTCGATGAAGGCCTCGGGGTAGTCGCCGGCCTGTTCCATCTCGCGCACCCGTGGGCGCACTTCGACGTCTACCCACCGTGCCACCGTGTCGACCATCGCCTGTTCGGCATCGTCGAGTCCGGTCATATCCATTGGGAACGCGGTCGGTCGCATGCCATATGGTGACATCTGCGGTCTATCGATCACCGACTCGTCCCCGCTCGGTACCACG
>JAFMNE010000003.1:2661-14262 GCA_017859395.1 Ilumatobacteraceae bacterium
GGTGTGGACGTGCCGTTCGTGGCCGGGGTTGTCGACTGTGATGGCACCAGCGTGCGCGGCAACATCGTGAACTGCCCACCCGACCCTGATCACGTCACGCTGGGCATGGCGGTTCGGCTCACCACCTGGGTGGTCGGTGCCGACAGCAACGGGGTGGAAGCCGTCAATTACGGGTTTGAGCCGGCCTGAGAGCAGCCGGCAGCACAGGAGGAACGACATGGCCACCGATGACATCTGGATCCTCGGGATTCACATGACGAAGTTCGGCAAGCACCCCGACCTCGACGTGGTCGACCTCGGCGCGCAGGCGATCATGGGCGCGCTCTGTGATGCGGATGTGACCATGGCCGATATCGGTGTGTTCGCGGCCGGCAACCTGCTCGGCCAGGGCGGCATCGCCCAGCAATTACAGAAACAGGTCGGCCAGACAGGAATCCCGGCCTACAACGTGTCGAACGCCTGCGCCACCGGCGCAACCGCGCTGCGCACGGCGATCATGGCCGTCAAAGCCGGTGAATGCGATATGGGCCTCGCGGTCGGCGTGGAGAAACTGGCCGGAGCGGGCCTACTCGGCGCCGGGGGACAGGCCAAATCTGACGGCGAGCAATGGGAGCGCAGCGGGCGTTTCGGCGCTGTTGCCCCCGTGGATGGCCGTATCGGTACTCAGTCGATGCCCGGCGTCTTCGCCCAGATCGGTATGGAATACGGTCATCGCTACGGTGGTGCGGACTTCGAACTCTTCGCGCGTATCTCGTCGAAGAATCACGGTCATTCCACGCTGAACCCACTTGCGGCGTACACGTCGGCAATGAGCGTCGAGCAGATCATGGGCGATGTGATGATCGCCTACCCGAACACCCGGCCAATGTGTTCAGCCAACTGTGACGGGGCCGCGGCCGCCGTCGTCGTCAGCGGCGAACGGTTGGCGTCGCTGTCGGATGATCAGCGGCGACGAGCGGTGCGGGTACGCGCCTCGGTCCTGACCAGCGACCCATGGCAGGAGGCCTGCCAGGTACTGCCCGATGTGAACACGCTGACCCGCAACGCTGCCCGGCAGGCCTATGAAGCCGCTGGAGTGGGGCCTGAGGACCTCGACCTGGTTGAACTTCACGACTGTTTCGCCACCGCCGAACTGGTGCACTACGACAATCTCATGCTGTGTCCCGAGGGTGGGGCCGTCGACTTCTTCGAATCCGGTGCACCGTTCCGTGACGGGTCCCTACCGGTGAACGTCTCCGGCGGATTGCAATCCAAAGGTCATCCGATCTCGGCGACAGGCATCGCCAACATCTGGGAGGTCTGCCAGCACGTGCGCGGGGAGTGCGGCGACCGCCAGATCGAGGGTGCACGCCTCGGTCTTGCTCACGTGATCGGGTTGGGTTCGGCATGTGGAGTGCACATCCTCGAAGGCGCCGCAGCCTGACCGTGCCGTGAACGAACGAGCCGCCGGTAGCCACATCGGCGACATCCCCACGGTCTCACTCGACGGCGACCCGCAGCGTGTGGGCGCGGCTCTCGACCGCGCATGTGCCGATATCGGGTTCGTGCGCATCATCGACCACGGCATCGATCAGAGCCTCGAGCGACGTGTCGATGAGATGGCACGGGAATTCTTCGCCCGTGATGAGGAGCTGAAGGCGCGCGTCGCCATCGCCGAGGGTGAGGCATATGGCTATGGGGGCTACATGGTGGAGCGGCTCGCCGCGAGCCGAGGCGGTGTGACCCCGCCTGATGCGAAGGAGACCTACTCCATCGGGCCGGTGGACCATCCCGATGATGTGGCCGCACTCATCGCGGCCGATCCCGCGGCTGCGTTCGCGTACTCACCGAATCGATGGCCCGAACAGCCCACGGCATTCGCGGACACCATGTCGGAGTACTACCGCACGCTCGGGGAGTTGTCGGCACGGCTGCTCTCACTGATGGCGCGTGGGCTGGGAATGCCGCCCGGCACGTTCAGCGATGCCATCGATTCGCACACATCGGCATTGCGCCTGCTGCACTACCCACACATCGATCCCGACACCCTTGCCCCGGGGCAGTTGCGTGCCGGTGCTCACTCCGATTACGGCACGCTCACGCTGCTGCGCACCGATGCGGCACCCGGCGGCCTCGAGGTTCTCGATCGGCATGACCAGTGGGTGCCGGTGGCACCTCGCAGTGACGCCTACGTGGTCAACATCGGCGATGCGCTGGAACGGTGGACTGCAGGGCGATTGCGGTCCACCATGCACCGTGTGCAACTGCCGCCGCGCAATGCCGGGAACACTGAGCGCTTCTCGGTGGCCTTCTTCCACAACGCCAATTGGGATGCGGTGATCTCCACCCTGGCGGCGTGTCGCGGTGACGGGGTCGACGAACCGGCACCGATTACCGCCGGCCGACACCTGATGGAACGGTTCCGGTCCACTCAGTACTGATCGAGTGGGGCATCGGTACCCTCCCGCGCGTGGACCAGAACGGTCGTGCGCAGCCCCGCACCTTCAAACCCCGCCGGCGACGCTTGTCGCCAACTCGGCAGGCAGCCTTGGAACGTCTCGAACCGCTGTGGTCGCTCGATGTCGATGGGCCGCCGCTGGATGCACCCGCCGTGTTTGGCCGTCAGGCACCGGTGGTTCTCGAGATTGGCGGTGGAGCGGGGGAGAACGCACTGGCGGCCGCGTCCACTCGGCCCGATATCGACGTCATTGCTGCCGAGGTGCACACACCCGGCATCGCCCGAGTGTTGGCCCACATCGAGGCCAACGGCCTCACGAACCTGCGTGTGGTGCACGGAGATGCGCTCGAGTTCTGCGCGCGGCTCGCCACGGCCAGTCTCGATGAAGTGTGGGTGTTTTTCCCCGACCCCTGGCCCAAGCCACGCCAGCGTCAGCGTCGGATCGTGCATTCGGATCGCCTCGGCCCGTTGTTGCGGTGTCTGCGTCCCGGCGGCCTGCTGCGAATGGCCACCGACATCGACGACTACGTGGAGCAGATGGTGCAGGTGTGCGACGCGCTCCCTGAACTCGATGGCGGCATCGTCGAACGCTGGGACGGTCGGGTGATGACACGATTCGAGATCAAAGGAATCGATGCCGGGCGCACGATTACCGATCTCGCCTACCGGCGCGTCTGATCAGGCGTTCATCACCCGTTCGAGGCGTTCGATGGCATCAACGAACTCTTCGACCATTTCATAGACGACACGCGATGTCGGTCGCGACTCATTCATCTGGCCCACCACCTGTCCAACGAAGTAATTGGCGAGGTCTGCAGCACCACTGTCGGCGCGATGCGCCGCACGATCGATACGCCGGATCGCACGATCCACCAGCATTGGCTGCAGGGGCATGGGCAGTGGCGATGGGTTTGCCGGGTCTTCCCAGGCGTCGGTCCATGGGGTGCGTAATTGTCGCGCGGGCTTTCCGGTGCGCGATCGTGAGCGCACCGTGTCTGACGAGGTGGCGTTCAAGAACTTCTGTTTCACCGTGGGATGGGTTTCCGCCTCGTCGGTGGTGAGCCAGATCGACCCGCACCACACTCCTTCAGCGCCGAGAGCCATCGCCGCGGCCATCTGACGTCCACGGCCGATACCGCCAGCACCGAGCACCGGTGTGGTGGCCCCAACGGCGTCGACGATCTCGGGGATGAGCACCATCGTGCCGATCTCACCGGTGTGCCCACCGGCCTCGGAGCCCTGAGCAATGATCAGGTCCACCCCGGCGGCGACATGGCGCTCGGCGTGCTGGGCCTTGCCGGCCAGAGCGCCGACGAGACGTCCCTCTTCGTGGGCTCGATCCAACATGTGCGCCGGTGGTGGCCCTAGGGCGTTCACCACGAGAGCGGCACGGTGCGCCAAGGTGATGTCGAGTTGTGGTGCGGCACGCTCGGCGGTGAGCGGCGCACTGGCTTCGGCCGACAGCCCGCGACGGGGGCGTTCATCATCGGGTAGATCGGGGACGTCGTACCGCTCCAACAGTTCGTCGAGGAAGGTGCGGTGTCCGTCTGGAATCATCGCAACTAGGTCGTTCACGGTCATTCCGCCTTGGTCGCTGCCGGTGTACTTCGCGGGCGCGATGAGGTCCACGCCGTAGGGAAGGTCGCCAACCTGCTCCTCGATCCAGTCGAGGTCGATATCGAGTTGTGCGTCGCTATGGCCTGCGGCACCGAGCACGCCCAGACCACCAGCGCGGGTCACCGCTGCAACGACGTCACGGCAATGGCTGAACGCGAGGATCGGAATATCGATTCCCAACATGTCGGTGATGCGTGTCTGCACGGTGTGCTCCTTAGGTGGTGCTGGCGGTCGGTTCGTGTCGGTGGCGCGATTCGGCCCAGGTCATGCCGTGGTCGCCGTGGATGTCGCGGGGCAGGCCGAGCACGTGTTCGGCCACGATGTTGCGTTGAACGGCGAATGTGCCGCCACCCAGGGTGAGCGCTGGGCCAAAGAGCCAGCCGTAGTGCCAGATCGGGTCGACATCGGGAAACTGGCTGGCCGATCCGCGACCGAAGTTCACCTCGGTGGCCCCAGTACGCGCCGAGACGTCGATGTCGCCTCGTGGACCCGAACCGGTGAGCATCCCGTTGGCACCGGCAAGATCTTTGGCGATGGCCATCACATGCTGGCCATGTTCATCACCCATGATCTTTTGGATCGAGGCTTCGGGGCCGGGGGTGCGTCCGGCGAGTTTGGCGCTGAGAGTGCGCAAGCGATTGAGGCGCAGGATTTCGGCCTCAATGTGGAGCCCTGCAAGACGGTCACGCATGATCGGGTCGGTCACGCCTCCGGCGGCACGAACCAGATCGATCAGATGGCCAGCCGATGGGCCCGCCCCCCACAGCGACCCCGACGACGACAAGGACACCCGTTCGTTGGCAAGGGTCACCTTGGCGAGTCGCCACCCGTCGCCTTCCGCACCGACGCGGTACTCGACCGGCAACCGCACATCATCGAAGAAGGTCTGGTTGAACGAGTGGGCGGTGGTCATGTCGATAATCGGGCTGAGCGAGAGCCCGTCGATGTCCATCGGCACGATGAAGTACGACAATCCGCGGTGTTTGGGCACATCAGGATCGGTGCGGGCAATCAAGATGCCGAACTGAGAGTGGTGCGCTCCGCTCGACCAGATCTTGGCGCCATTGATCACGTAATGGTCACCGTCGCGCACCGCTCGTGTGGACAAAGCAGCTAGGTCTGAGCCGGCATCGGGCTCGGAGAACAACTGGCACCAGATCTCCTCGCCGGTGAAGATTGGATCGAGAAACCGCTCGCGCTGCCAGTCGCTGCCGGCGAGCGCGATGGTGGGCGCGGCCCACCCCACACCGATGGCGTTGGAGATCGCGCCAGAACGGGAGACGTTGGCGCGGCGTAGTTCCTCGTCGATGATCAACTGGTGGATCGGATCGGCCTCGATACCCCACGGCCGCGGCCAATGCGGCACCACAAGCCCAGCCGCGTGCAGTTCAGCAGGGGAGGGATCGCGATGGGCATCCAACCAGGCCCGTAACTCGAGCCGGCGTGGATCGTCGTCTGGTGGCAGGTCGAAATCCATGCCATTCACCCCCTGGCTGCCGGCCCGTCAGTGGCGGGCCCGGCGAAGGCCTGGGCGCGCACCAGCCAGTCGCGTGCAGCGTCACCAACGGTGAGCACGGCGGTGTCATCGAGGTGGCGGCGTTGGGTAACGACATGGCAGAAATCCTCGGCCGGCCCGTGGACTTCAGCCACCGCATCGTCGTGGTGCCAGGTCCACACGTCACCCGATGGCGCGGTCAATGTGACATTCACCGATTCCTCCGGCGGGGTGAGGCCACGGTTTGCATAGCTCCAGCCGCGGGTGATCACGCCGAGTTGGGCGATGTGGCGGCAGCGGTCCGTTGTCGGTCGAGCATCGGCGCCCACCAGGTCGGCCACGGTGTCGACGATGTCGGTGCCATGTGCCCACGCCTCCATCAGCCGAGCGGTCAAGAACGAGCGCGCACCCATCGACGGCCCGTACCACTCGACGCGTGTCGCCGCATCGACTCCGTTCGCTGCGGCGGCCAGCCCAGCGCGCGCGTCGCGCCACGCCGCAAGCAGTTCAGCCGGTGTCATCGCCCGCGCCTCGGCCAACGTGGGGTCGTCATCGGCGTTCATCTGGGCGAAGAGTTCGTCGCGGTGGCGACGGAATCCGTCCGGATCGGCGATGGCAAGGGTTGCGGAGCGGTCGAAGAACCAGAGGTGACCGATCTGATCCGCCACGGTCCAGCCAGGGCTCGGGGTATCGCGACGCCACGCGTCATCGTCAAGGCCAGCGACCACATCATCGAGTGCATCTTGTTCGGCCACTAGGTCTGCGGTGACCTGTGCCACCGGATCGATGTCGTCGCTCATCGTCGCCCCCGCGATCGTTGTGTTTGTCATGCGAGGCACGTAACCCCACACCGTGCGACGGTACCGCACCACCTGTTTCTGACAGGGATCGGCGACTGACCGATTGACGGCACAGGGGTGCGGGGGTCTACCTTGCGGATGTGGGGCAGGTGACGACGGGGATCGGTGGACGGCATCGCAGTACCTTGCGCAGCCGGGTGGACACACGTTCGCAGCAGTGGCGCGACAACGTGGCGGCGATGGAGGCCCTGTGGGGTCAGGTGGCCTACGAGCTCGCCACGCTGGAGACGATCGGCGGTCAGCGATACGTCGATCGTCACCGAGCTCGCGGCAAGATGCTGGCCCGCGAACGAATCGAACGGCTGGTCGACCCTGACACACCGATTCTTGAACTGAGTCCCCTTGCAGGATGGGGCTCCGAGTTCCCGATCGGTGCCGGTGTCGTGAATGCGATTGGCATCGTGGAAGGGGTGGAGGTCGGTATCACCGCCACCGACATGACCTACCGCGGTGGGTCCTTTAACCCGAGCAGTCTCGACAAGTCGTCGCGCTTCTTCGAAATCGTGCGGACCAACCGTTTGCCCTGGATTTCGTTGAACGAGTCGGCTGGTGCAGACCTGCCGCATCAAGCGGATGTCTTCAATCGTGGCGGCGCCAGTTTCAAACACCAGACGCAGTTGTCAGCCGCGGGTATCCCAACGATCACGTGCGGGTTCGGGCCTGCAACGGCAGGTGGGGCGTACACCCCGGGCATGAGCGACTACACCGTGTTCGTCGCGAACCGCGCAACCGCGTATCTCGGTGGCCCGCCATTGGTGAAGATGGCCATCGACGAAGTTGTTGACGAAGAAACTCTGGGCGGGGCAGAGATGCACGCGCGGGTCAGCGGGCTGAGCGACTACCTGGCGGTCGATGAAATGGATGCTCTCCGTATCACCCGCCAGATCGTGGCTCATCTGCGGTGGCGCAAGCTTGGCCCTGGGCGAACCGAACCGGCTGACGAACCGCTCTACCCGAGCCACGAGCTTCTCGGCTGTGCCTCGGCAGATGTTCGGGTGCCGTTCGATATTCGGGAGATCTACGCCCGGGTGCTCGACGGCAGTCGTTTCGAAGAGTTCAAACCGCTCTACGGTGACAAGCTCGTCTGTGGGTGGGGGTCGGTCAATGGGTTCCCCGTCGGGTTCATTGGCAACAACGGCATCTTGTTCTCAGAAGAGGCATCCAAAGGTGCGCAGTTCATCCAATTGTGCAACCGCACCGATACGCCAATTGTGTTCTGGCACAACATCACGGGCTTCATGGTGGGTTCAGCAGCCGAGCGCGGTGGCATCATCCGCAACGGCGCGAAGCTGATCAACGCGGTGTCGAACTCGTCTGTGCCGCATATCTCGATGATGGTGGGCGCCTCCTACGGCGCGGGCAATTACGGCATGGCCGGTCGGGCCTATGACCCTCGGTTTGTGTTCTCGTGGCCGAATCATCGCATCGCCGTCATGGGCGGTCGCCAACTCGCGGGTGTGATGGACATCGTGGCGCGCAATGCAGCCGCAGGCCGCGGCATCGACGTTGACGAAGCCGAACTTGACCTTCGCAAGCAGGCCCTCGAGGCGCAGATCGAAAGCGAGTCGAGTGCGCTGTTTGCCACGGGCCGAGTGTGGGACGACGGCATCATTCACCCATCCGACACCCGTCATGTGCTGTCGATGGCGTTGTCGGTGGTGCACTCCAACGAGGTCTCAGGGGCAACGACCTACGGGGTGTGGAGGCACTGATGTCGAACGCAGATATCTCCTGGCGTCCCATCCGCCGACTACTCATTGCCAATCGTGGAGAGATTGCCTGCCGGATCGCGCGCACGGCGCGTGCACGGGGCATCACGGCGGTGGGGGTCTACTCCGATGCCGACCGTCACGCACCGCATGTCGCCGCCTGCGATGTTGCTGTGTCGCTCGGTGGCTCAACCCCGGCGGAGTCATACCTGCGTCTCGATGCGGTGGTGAATGCCGCCGTTCGAACCGGATGCGATGCAGTGCATCCCGGTTATGGCTTCCTTGCCGAACGTGCCGATGCGGCCCGCGCCGTGATCGAGGCCGGACTTGTATGGGTGGGGCCGACCCCCGAGCAGATCGAACAACTGGGCGACAAAGTGGCCGCCAAGCGTCTGGCGATCGACGCCGGTGTGCCAACAACATCCATTGTGGAGATCGACGATCCCAGCGATCACGCTGCGGTGCTCGGTTCATGCGCCGGGCTGGCATTCCCGTTACTCGTGAAGGCAGCAGCCGGTGGCGGTGGCCGTGGTATGCGCATCGTGGTGGGTCCCGACGACCTCGCCACCGCCTGTGAGTCCGCGGCCCGAGAAGCCGAGGCTGCCTTTGGGGACCCGCGCCTGTTCATCGAACCGTTCCTTGCCGGAGGCCGCCATATCGAAGTCCAGATCATGGGCGACCGGCATGGCAACGTCATCCATCTCGGCGACCGCGACTGTTCGATCCAGCGACGCAACCAGAAAGTGGTGGAAGAGGCTCCGGCACCGCATCTCGACGATGCCACACGTGCGGCCCTGCGCACCGGCGCGGTGGCGTTGGCACAGCACGTTGGTTATGAGGGCGCCGGAACAGTGGAATTCCTGGTGGGCGTCGACGGCACGATCACCTTCTTGGAGGTGAACACCCGACTGCAGGTCGAGCATCCCGTCACCGAGGCGATCACCGGATGCGACCTCGTTGATCTTCAAATCATCGTCGCATCGGGAGATCCGCTCCCGTTGAGCCAGAACGATGTAGCGATCGACGGTCACGCCGTCGAGGTTCGGATTGTGGCCGAGGACCCCGCGGCGGGATGGGTGCCATCGACAGGCACGCTCAGCGCCTTCGAGGTTCCGGCAGGTGTCCGTGTCGACACCGGCGTGCAGCCCGGCACACAGGTCAGCACTGACTACGACTCGCTGTTGGCCAAAGTGATCGCCCATGCCGGCTCGCGGGAACAGGCAATCGACCGGCTCGGCGCCGCACTGCGTGCCACCCGCATCACAGGTGTGCGGACCAACCTCGCCATGTTGAGCGCGGTCTGCGCCGACGGCGATTTCATCGATGGCGGGGTCGGCACCGACTATCTGCCGGCGCATCCCGATGTGGTGGCCGCCACCGGGTTCGGGCGTGGGCTTGACGTGCACCTCGTCGCCGCCACGTTGAGTGCGATGGATGCCAATCGGGCAGCTGATCATGTGTGGGGCTTCGTGCCGGCTGGTTGGCGCAATATGCGCACCCGCGGGGCTCGTCGACGCTGGATAGCCGAGGACGGGTCCATGCACGGTGTGGAGTACCGGGTGATTCCGGCCGGATACGAGATGTTGATCGGTGACTGGCCGGAGCCAGGCGACGACGGCACCCTCGGGGAGGATCTGCGCTTCGCGGTCACTGTTGTTGTGACCGCCTCCGGTGTGGAGATCGACGGTGTCCACCATCGATGCCGCCGCGAGGTTGACGGCGACACGGTGACCGTCACCACGGTGGCGGGAACGGCTTCGTGGCGGTGCGCGCCCACATTCAGCGATCACGATGCAGCGGCCACGGGAGCGGGCCCGATCGCACCTCTGCCGGGCACGGTGATCGCCGTCGCCGTCGATGCGGGAGATCGCGTGGCAGCCGACGATCTGTTGATGGTGATCGAGGCAATGAAGATGGAGCATCGCGTCACTGCGCCAACCGACGCGGTGGTGGCTGCGGTGCGTTTCGCCGTCGGTGATCGGGTGGACATGGGTGACCTACTCGTCGAACTCGACGACGTCGCGGACGACGAGGGCGACCAATGACAACCGACCCGATTCGGATCGCCAACTGTTCAGGATTCCTCGGTGACCGGCTGTCGGGTGCGCGCGAAATGGTCGAGGGTGGTCCGATCGATGTCCTCACCGGGGACTGGCTGGCGGAGTTGACGATGCTGATCCTGTCGAGGATTCGTGCGCGGAACCCGGGCGGCGGGTACGCCCAATCCTTCGTCACCCAGATGGAGCAGGTGATGGGGACATGTCTCGACCGGGGCATTTCCGTGGTCTCCAACGCGGGCGGGCTCGATCCGGCAGGGTGTGCGGCCGCCGTTGAAGAAGTTGCCGACCGGTTGGGTCTGCATCCCCATGTTGCCTGGGTGGATGGTGATGATCTGCTCGACCGGGTGGCCGATCTCTCGGCTGCCGGAGAGCTTGTGCCGTTCACACCCGATGCCGACCTCGGGGACCTCGCGAACTACGTCACCGCGAATGCCTACCTCGGGTGTTGGGGCATCGTGGATGCGCTGAGCGCGGGTGCCGACATCGTGATCTGTGGGCGCGTCACCGACGCCGCTGTGGTGTGCGGGCCGGCCGCACACCATCATGGCTGGGCTCGCGACGACTGGGACGCTCTCGCCGGAGCAGTCGCTGCAGGTCACCTGATCGAGTGTTCGGGACAGGTCACCGGTGGTAACTACTCGTTCTTCACCGAGGTGCCCGGAGCCGACCGGATTGGCTTCCCATGGGCCGAGGTGGCTGCCGACGGTTCGTGCATCATCGGCAAACACGACGGCACCGGCGGTCTGGTCTCGGTCGGCACGGTGACCAGCCAGTTCCTCTACGAGATCGCCGGTGGCCGCTACGCCGGACCAGACGTCACCGCCCGCTTCGACACAGCGGAGCTCACCCAGGTGGCACCGGATCGGGTTCGTGTCAGTGGAGTGCGTGGCGAACCGCCGACGGGCACGTTGAAGGTGGCCATGAACGAACTCGGCGGCTACCGCCAAGACATGGTCGTGGCGATCACCGGTCTGGACATCGAGGCCAAAGCGGAACTTGCCGAGGCCGCGTTCTGGGCCGCAAGCCCGGTCGGTCCCGATGATGTGGCGTCGTGCACCGTACGCCTCGACCGCACCGACATCGATGATCCGGCGTCCAATGCCGCCGCCACTGCACGCCTGTCGATCACTTTGAAAGATCCCGATGAGCGACTGGTGGGTCGTGCCGTGTCGAACGCGATGATCGAGACGGCGCTGTCGAGTATTCCGGGGATGTATCTGCTGAGCGGTGCGCCCGGTGCTGGCCGACCCTATGGCGTGTATCGCCCGGCCCTTGTCGACGCGACTCTGGTTCCGTCCTATGTGCATCTCGGCGATCGCACCGTGCAGGTACCCGCCACCGATCCGCGCTCCTATGCGAGTGTCGACGTTGGGGCACCGGTTGATGCGGTGCCGCCACTCGGCGACGTTTCCGTGCAGCGGGT
>JAFMNE010000003.1:14533-17671 GCA_017859395.1 Ilumatobacteraceae bacterium
GAGTGGTTGCGAGCCCGGTTGGTCGACCTGCCGATCGACGTGATCCACTCCTGAGCCGTGTCCGCACTGTTCGACCCCCTCCGCCCTCTCGCAGGCATTCGTGTTGTCGATCTGACCTCGGTGGTGATGGGGCCGTTCGCGACGCAGATTCTCGGTGATCTCGGAGCGGAGGTCACCGTCGTCGAGACCCCGCAGGGCGATGCAAACCGACATATGGGTCCGGGCCCCGCCCCCGACGTGTCGGGTGTGGCACTGAATCTGTTGCGCAACAAACGGTCGATCGTGCTCGATATCCGAACCGATGAGGGATACGACGTGCTGTTGTCGATGGTGGCTGCCGCTGATGTCTTCGTCACCAATCTGCGCCCGGGCTCTCGGCGCCGCGCGCGCATCACCTACGACGATCTTCGAGCGGTGAACCCATCACTGGTCTATTGCGCCGCCGTTGGTCACCGGCCCGACAGTGCCGATGCCGACACCGCCGCCTACGACGACATCGTGCAGGCATCCACCGGATTTGTGGATGTGAACCGTCGCGCTGGTCTGCCGCCGGTGCTCGCCCCGGTACTCGTCGCCGACAAGGTGTCGGGTATGGCTATCGCCCAGGCGGTGACGGCAGGTCTTTTCCACCGTGAACGCACCGGCGAGGGTGGTGAGTCGATTTTGGCCATGGACGATGTGATGCGGGGGTTCTTGCTGGTGGAGCACGGTGCGGCCGCCATCGCGGAACCGCCCCAGGGCCCCAGTGGGTATCCACGTCTGATGAGCACCGAGCGCGCGCCATTGCCCACCACCGATGGACTGGTGACGATCCTGGCCTACGAACGGCACCACTTCGAAGGGCTGATCCGTATCGGTGGTCGCACCGAGATGCTCGACGACCCGCGATTCATGACCCGCCTCGGCCGTCTGGAGAACATCGATGAGTTGTACCGGGAGTACCGCCGAATCGCCGAGGAATACTCCACCGCGGAGTTCCTTGTCGCATGCCAGCGCGAGGGCGTGCCGGCCCATGAGGTGGTCACCCTCGACGATGTCGTCGCCGCACTGCCACTGGTCGATCATCCCGACCTTGGTGCCTACCGCGTGACACCTCCCGTGGTGCCAACGACCGACCCGGGTGCCCCTCCGCGTCGGCCGGCACCTCACCTCGGAGAGAACGCGCTCGAGGTGCTGACCGAACTCGGGTACGCCCCCGAGGTGATCGATGCGCTGATGACCGCGGGGGTGGTCGGCCGCTACGGTCAGCAGCCGTGAGCACCACCGAGCGAACCCCGGGACGACCGCGCGCTGCCGTCGCCGATCTGCCTGCCTATCGGCCGGGTCGCGATGCCCAACAGGCCGAGGCAGAACACGGAATCACCGACGCCATCAAACTCGCATCCAACGAGAATCCAGAGCCACCATTAGCCGCCGTCGTCGAGGCGATTGCCGCGGCAGCCACCGGGGTGAACCGTTATGCCGACCACCGGGCGACCCCGGTACGCGAGGCACTCGCTGCCCGACTCGGTGTCGATGCGGCCTGTATCACCGTTGGCAGCGGGTCGTCCGGCGTGTTGCACCAGATCTTCTCGACATATGTCGCCGATGGTGATGAGGTGCTGTTTCCGTGGCGCTCATTCGAGGTGTACCCGATCTACACCCGGCTCGCAGCTGGTCGCCAGGTTGACGTCGCCCTCACCGCGGATCTCGGTGTTGATGTCGATGCGCTGATCGGCGCGCTCACTCCGGCCACCAAGGTGGTGGTTGTGGCTACACCCAACAACCCGACCGGGGTGGTGTGCCCGACGGCCGATCTGGCACGACTGGCCGCCGCGGCTGGCGACGACACCATTGTCGTGGTCGACGAGGCGTACCGAGAGTTCGCGTCGGCCGACGGTGACGATGCCGTGCGCGATCTTGTGGGCATCCATCACAATGTGGTGGTCACACGCACATTGTCCAAGGCGCAGGGGTTGGCAGGTCTTCGACTGGGTTATGCGATCGGTCACCCGGGTGTGATCGCCGATATCGACAAAGTGGCGGTGCCCTTCGCCGTGAACGCCTTGGCTCAAGCGGGGGCGCTCGCCGCGCTCGACAATGCTGCGGCGATCAACGAACGCGTGGCGCGTATCGTCTCCGAGCGGACACGGGTCGTGGATACGTTGCGCGCCGCTGGGTGGTGGCTACCCGAGCCCGCGGGCAACTTCGTGTACCTACCGGTCGGCGATGCAGCAGCCGAGCTCGCCCTGGCTCTCGAACGCGTGGGTGTGGTGGTGCGTCCCTTCGCAGGTGACGGTGTGCGGATCACCATCGGCACACCGGCCGAGAACGACCGGATGCTCGCTGCTCTGGCGGCTCATCCCGCGGTCGGCCGCTGACGCTGGGTAGGGCCTGCCACGGCGCGCTGGGCGCAACATGGCATGATCGACGCGATGGGCTTACGCGAGTATCTCTTCCCACCCGATCCGACCGCGGTTGGATCGACGCCTGACTATCGCTTCAGCCTGGCCAATGAACGCACCTTCTTGTCGTGGCTGCGCACCTCGCTCGCTCTGGTGGCCGGCGGTCTCGGCGCCATCGTGGTCCTATCGGACGTGGCCGGGGTGGAAATCCTTGGCATCGTCGTTCTTGTGCTCGCCTTCGTGGCGTCGGCGACTGCGTATCGGCGCTGGGCATTGAACGAGCGCGCTATTCGCCTCGATGAGCCGTTGCCCCCCTCGCGACTGCCGCGCATCATGGCGCTCGGAGTGGCGCTGATCGGGTTGGTGTCGGTGATTTTGTTGATCGTCGATTCGCGCTGATGGCTCGTGCCTCGCGTCCTGAGCGACCCGATCACTATTTCGACCCCGGGGTGCAGCAAGAGCGCACTTCTCTCGCATGGGAACGCACGGCACTCGCGACCATGCTCGCGGGAGCGGTCACCGCGCGCATCGCCGCATTGGAATTCCATTATGTGCTCGGCACCTTCGGGGCGGTGTGGGTAGCGATTGGTGGCGGGCTGTTGTTCTGGACGGGGTGGCGCTACGAGTCGCTGCACGGTCGTCTGCGGGCAGGGGAGAGCCCCGCGCATCCGTCGATGACCCGTCTGGTTGGGTTGGCCACCGTGGCGTTCAATGCCTTTGCATTGATACTGGTGATCGCCATTGCGGTGCTCGA
>JAFMNE010000003.1:18105-19523 GCA_017859395.1 Ilumatobacteraceae bacterium
GCCTGTGCAAGGTACGCAACGACGGCCACCAACAAAATGCTGAGTGTCACTCGTTCGGGCACCACTCCGAGGGTGAGCGTGCCGGCACCTGCGCCAACTATGCCGGTGGCGCAAAACAGCGCAAGCCCGCGGGTATCGCTGACATGGGAGCGATGCCGCACAGCGATGGTGAGGTTCTGCAGCGAGTTGGGCAGGGCGAGCACCGCAATGGCGGTTGCCGGATCGACGAATAGTGAGATGACGGGAATGGCAATGATCGGTAACCCCATGCCGGTGATGCTCTTGATGAGCCCGCCGGTCAGCACCGCGACGAGAATCAGGGCCAGTTCGCCCCCTCCCACCGCCTAGCTCCAGCCGTCGAAGTACGCGAAGTCGTCGATGACGGTGCCGTCGACGTCAACCATGCGGAAAGTGGTCGCCGCAATATCGAGTTCAGCGTCGAGGACCTGGCCGTCTGCACTCCACCGCATCGCAACCCGCCCTGGCGGCGCGTCGAGATGGGTGAAAGTGCCGTCAAAGATCGTCGTTGATGCTCGCCACCGCAGCAACCCGACCAAACGGCGCACAACCGGGCGGGTGAGCGCCTCGCTGAGCGAGTGCGGGTCGTAGTACCGGCGGTTGATGTCGCGGCCGACACCGGTGGCGGTGAGCAGATCGATGTCGTTGGTCCCTGCGAGCAATCCCACGTAGTACACCTGCGGGACTCCGGGCAGTAGGAACTGAAGGAGCCGTGCCATCAAGTACTGCTGATCGTCGCGGCCAAGGGCGTCGTAGTAGGTGCAGTTGACCTGGTAAATGTCGAGATTGGCTGCGGCGGCCCCAGTGGCCAGGCCGCTCGTGCCTCCCGAGCGTCGCGAGATGCCGTCGACGAGCCCGACCACGCGTTCGTCGCTCAACAAACCAGGCTGCGCGCGATCGGTCACATCTGTTGCCACATCGATGACGCCGATGCCGTCATGGGTGTCGAGCACGGTCATGCAGTTCGTTGGGCGGATATCGATCCACCTGCGGAGCACCGTTGTATCTCCGGTGAAGAAGGCATCGAGCACCAACGGGGGAAGGCCGAAGTCGTAGACGAGGTCCACCCGAGAGGCCACCTCGATCTGCGATTGGTAGTAGCCGTGGATCTCAACGAGGACCTCCATACCGCGCGCCCGGCACCGGTCGGCGAAATCTGCGATGAACTCGTATGTCTCAGGGATCATGAAGCAACTGGTGCCGCGTCGTTTGATCGCATACCCAACCGCATCGAGACGGACCAGGGTGACGCCACCGTTGGCTAGGGCATCGACCACACGGTCGAGGTAGGCCGTGCCCTGCGGACCCTCGACGTCGATATCGATCTGGGCTGAGGTGAACGTGGTCCACAACAGGATCTGACGGCCGCGATGATCGAAGAACTTCGTGAAGGGCATCCC
>JAFMNE010000003.1:19890-98504 GCA_017859395.1 Ilumatobacteraceae bacterium
CGATCGGCGTAGGTGATCAGCAGCGGCGCGTTGCGCATCGCGGTCAGCCGAAACGAACGGCGATTTCGGCGAGGATGTCGCCCTCGGCTTCGTTCATAAGGTCATCGGCCGCCGCGACCTCACGGGCGGCGGAGAACAGAGCCATGCGCAGTACCCGTGATGAGATACGGGCGTCGATATCGGCGATCAGGTCGATGACATCGCCGGAT
Source organism: Ilumatobacteraceae bacterium (assembly GCA_017859395.1). Lineage (GTDB taxonomy): Bacteria > Actinomycetota > Acidimicrobiia > Acidimicrobiales > Ilumatobacteraceae > Casp-actino5. Next base: position 20,100 of record JAFMNE010000003.1, read on the forward strand.
TCGATCGCGGTGCGGGCGGTTGACACGGCCCGCTCGAGGTAGTGCTCGAAGGAAAACTCGTCGTCGCGCCAGTCCTCAGAGATTCCGCGGATCGTGTCCACCTCGGCAGGTTCAACACGCGTGTCGGCCATCATCACGAGCGCCAGTAGTTCGAGCGCGGCGCGGTGTTCGAGGTCGGCGGTGGCGTGCACCGCGACCCCGCGATACAAGTCGGCGAGTCGATGATTCATCTTCGGTGTTCCTGTCGTCAGAGGGTGACTCACACCGTACTCATACCGGTGCCCGCGGTGGGGGAAAGATGACGGTCTAAGAACTCGGCCTGATGCAGCAGCAAATTCTCTGCCACCACTTCTTGAGGGGTCATGTGGGTGACTCCGACCAGTGGCAACACTTCATGTGGGGCGCCGGCTGCGAGCAGAGCCGATGAGAGGCGCAGGGTGTGCGCGGCGACGACGTTGTCGTCGGCGAGGCCGTGAATGAGCAGCAATGGGCGCTCCAGACGGGCCAATCCGTCGATGAGTGACGTCGAGGAGTAGGCCACTGGCTCATCGTCGGGATGGCCGAGGTAGCGCTCGGTGTAGTGGGTGTCGTACCAGCGCCAATCGGTGACGGGCGCGCCCGCAATGGCGGCATGCACGACGTCGGGGCGACGCAGCACGGCCAATGCAGCGAGGTAGCCACCGAAACTCCATCCACGGATACCGACCCGGCTGGTATCGAGGGTGGCACCGAGTCGGTCGGCGAGGCTGACCGCAGCGTCGAGGCCCGCGATCTGATCATCGAGCACACCAGAGGCCAAATCGAGAGCCACGGCTCGCTCGCCCTCGCTCCCGTACCCAGGTGTGCCTCGGCCGTCGCAGACCACGACGGCGTAGCCGCGGTCGGCAAGCCACTGAGACGGGGCGAACATTCGGCGACTGCGCACCACCCGCCGTGCATGTGGCCCGCCGTACGGGTCAAGCAGCACCGGCAACGGGTTGCCGGTGTACTCCGACGGGAGCACGAGCGCGACGTCATGGCCGTTGGCCGAACGGGTGAGGTGGACCGAGGGGTTCACCAAGATGTCCTCAGCCGCTGATGCAATGGTTGTGGAGCTGATGAGGTGCCAGTCGGGGCGGTCATTATCCAAGGTGCTTGCGCGCCACAACGGTCGACGATGGTCGCCGGTGGCCTGCACCACACCGTCGCCGGTATACACCGGCGTGAGTCGTTGCTGTGGCGTCCACGACCACAGATGCATCACGGTTGGGTCCTCAACCGGATTCGCAGTGAAGAGCACGCCGGCATCGTCGGCGCTGACGACGGACCGAACCTGCAGCGTGGTGTCGGTGACCACGTGTGCATCGATGTCCAGACGGCGGTACCCGTCACGATCCACGCAGGTCACAACAGCATCTGGTCCGATGGGCACCGGAGCGCCGGGCACCAATTCCACCCAGTGATCATCGTGGTCGCGATGAATTTCGGTCAGTGCCCCTGTTCGTTGATCAATGCGGAAGGTGGCGAGGGTGCGTTGGTCGCGACTCTGCAGAGCGCACCACGGTCCCCAGCGGTCCCATCCGGCGCGGGCGAGGTATTCCCACATGGTGCGATCCCATGGCACGGGAATCATCGACGAACCGTTGGCGGCGCAGACGTACAACGTGACGGCGGCGTTGGCGGTTCCTGCTGCGGGGTACCGCACGGCACGAGGTGCCTCCCACGGCGCGGCTGGATCAGAGATATGCCACACCGGAACCGTCGACTCATCGACGCGGCATACCAGCAGGTTTTCGGCGTCAGGAGCCCACCAGAACCCGCGGTGACGTTCCATCTCCTCGGCGGCGATGAATTCCGCCATGCCCCAGGCGACATCTGGTGTGGCCTCGCCGATATCGGCGGTGATCACCGGGGCAGAATCAGTGGCCGTGGTGGCCGGGTCCGGCACCTCGACAACGACGAGGCGCCCGTCGCGCACGACGGCTAGGCGGTGGCCATCTGGTGACAGTCGCGGATCAAACACCGCAGCGCCGAGATCGACCGTGGTGCATCGGCCCGTGTCGAGATCGATCAGCACCGCAGTGCCGGCGAGTGCCGTGACCGCACGGGTGACATCGCGATTGCAGTGGTAGGCCGCAATGCCATCGGCGGATTCGCGCAACCGTTCACGGCGGGCACGTTCAGCCGCGGACTCGGTGCCAGAGGTCGACAGTTGTGCCGGGTCGACGACGAGGCGTTCATCTCCAGTCGCGGTGTCCACAGCCCAGAGCAGATGCACCGGGTCTGAGGTGGACCGCGCACGCAGGAAATACACGGTGGATCCGTCAGGGGTGATCGTGAGGTCGCGGGCATCGCCGAGGGTGCCCCGTCGGGTGCGCGCCCACTGCCGAGGAAAGGTGTCGCCCTGTGTCACGGGGTGCACGCTATGCGACGGTCGACGTTCAGTGGGTGGCCGCTGCAACAGCGTCGACCACGATCTGCCACGCGGCATCGGCATCGACGTCGTCGAGCACCGTGCAGTTCGCCGCCGGCCGGTCGAGCAGGGTGCGCCGGTCGATCACTGTCATCCCGCGAGTGTGTTCGCCATCGGTCACGATGTCGACGAATCGTGCTGTCGATGTGAACAGGTCGGGTCGGCAGACCGCAAGCACCGAGAGTGGGTCATGGACCGCTGCACCAGCCATGTCGTCATGGCGGCTCCGGTAGTTCTCGGAGAAGAAATCGAACAGGTCTGCGAGGGTTGTGGCGAGAGTGCCTCCCACCGCGCGCACCGCCGTGATACGTGGTTCGGTGGCCTGGAAGCGGTGAGTGACATCTAGCCCGGCCATCACCAACGGGGCGCCGCTGCGCACGACAGTGGCGGCGGCATGCGGGTCTGCCCACAGGTTGAACTCGGCCATGGTGGTGCGATTCCCGAATGTGCCGCCGCCCATGAACGAGATCTCGGCCACGAGGTCGACGATGTCGGGAGCAGAAGTAATGGCGAGCGCGACGTTCGTCATCGGGCCGGTGACGACCAGTGAACAACCCGGGTTGGTCCGCACCGTGTCGATGATGAAACCCACCGCATCGGTGCCGTCGACCGGACGGGTCGGCTCAGGAAGTTCTGCACCGTCGAGACCACTCTCGCCGTGCACATAGCCAGCGGCGGCTGCGGGCACGACCAGTGGTGCGTCCGCTCCCGAATGCACCTCGGTGTTGAGGTTGAGTAGGTGCCGCATGACCCGGGCGTTGTAGGTGGTGCGTTCCAGCGGAGCGTTGCCGGCCACGGTGGTGATGCCGAGAACATCGCATAGATGGGCAGCGAGCACGATGGCGACGGCGTCGTCGTGGCCAGGATCGCAGTCCAAGATGATGGCGGGGCGTGCGGAGGTCATCGCTCCAGCATGCCAGCCCTGAGCACTCGATGAATCGGTGCGACGCTGTTCGATAGATCAGGCATCCACGATCGGGTCAGGTATCGGTGATGCGGTGCGTGGCATCGAGAACAACCCGGCGTCCAACCCACTCGCCGTCTAACAGGGCGGCCGCGACGTCGGGACGGTCGTCGCGCGCCCACATGCGGCGGCCATCAGCGACGCGCACCGCGGCCCATGCGGTACCGGGAGTTCCGTCGCGTTCGTGCATCACCGTGTAGGCCTCGATGCGGCCCGAGGGGTCGTCGAGGTCGGCGGGGGCGACGGCACTGCGGCGAGGGAGCGCATCGATCACCTCTTGGGGTGCGTCGTGGCGGAATGGAGTTGCGGGTGGCTCTGTCGAATAGACGCCAAAGGCGTGCTTGGTGGCATAACCACCGTTCGCCCACACGAGCCCGCGGCTGCCGGCATCGTCACGCAGACGGCGCACCATGGCTGCGATGGCGTGCATCACGTAGTTATTCCAGGGGCCGCCGGCGAAGGCGAGGCCACCGGTCTGGGTGAGTTGCCGTTCATCTGAGTACGGATTCAGCCCCAGCGACTTGGCGCCGAGTTGCACGGCGGAGGGGAAGCACGAATACAGGTCGATGTGGTCGATGTCATCGATTCCAACACCGGCCAGTTCCATGGCGCGGGTCGAACCGATCTCGACTGCCGGCGTGCGGAAAAACTCGTCGCGATCGGAGATGAACGCGTGCTCATGGCAGTCGGTGCCGGCATGGGGGAACACCCATCGGTCGCGCGGCACACCGAGGGATTCGGCGTGCTGGGCTGAACACACGATGACAGCAGCCGCCATATCGACATCGTTGTTCGAGTTCATCACCTTTGTGTACGGCGCACCCACCATGCGGTTGCGGTCGCTTGGGGTGATGATGTCGCCAGGGTTCATCGCGGTGCGGATCCATGCGTTCGGATTCGTGGCTGCTACTGCAGAGAACCTCGACCACAACTGGGCGATATCGGCGAGGTGCTCGGCCGGGCTCACACCGCGAGCGGCACGAATCGCGGTCTCGAACATCGGGTACACCTGCACCGGCATCATCAGACCGAGCTCGGTCTCATGCGGCGAGTTCATGGTGAGGTCCTTGCCCCACGTCTCCGGTGGTTCGGCGGCCAAGGTCTCGGCAGGCACCTTTGGCCAGTCGAGGGTCACATCGCCACGCCGAGCGCGCATGCGGGTGCGGAACGCTTCGCCACCAACGCACAAAATGGAGTTGAGTTCCCCGGCGACGATGCGTCGCGACGCCTCGTTCACCAGTGACTGCGGCGAGTTGCCGCCAGGCGTGGTGACGATGAGCCGGTCGGGCGCAATGCCGAGGTCGGCGGCGACGAGGCGCGCTGGGTCGCCGTAGCGCCAGGTGAGTGTGGAGACCACCGCGACGGCGTCGAGAGTGTCGAGCGCACGAGTGGCCCCTGCATCGACGGCAGCAGCACGAGCAGCGTCAGCCATCAGGCCGATGGCATGTTCGGCCACCGTTGGGTCATCGACGCGTTGGAGAACCTCACCGACTCCGATGATGACCGGTGTGGTAGCGGAGGAGGACACAGGGGGAGAACTCACCCCTTCACGTTATTCCAGGGCGGGCGGGTGCCCCCGATCGCATCTCGACCCGGTCGATCTGGGCGCAGGTCGTACACTCGTGACCCGTGGCCACCATTGCCTTCGGAGCCGACCATGCCGGCTTTCCCCTCAAGCAACGTCTCATCGAACATGTGGCCGCTGCCGGTCACACGGTGATCGACCACGGCACCAACTCCCTCGACAGCGTCGATTACCCGGAGTTCTGCGCCGCGGCCGCGCGATCGGTTCGCGATGGCGAGGCCGATGTCGGTGTCGTGTTGGGTGGCAGCGGGCAGGGCGAACAGCTGGCTGCGAACAAGGTGCGTGGGGTTCGAGCCGCGCTCTGCAACTGTTTGTACACCGCACGGATGGCGCGCGAACACAACGATGCGAATGTGCTGTCAATTGGTGCGCGCGTCGTCGGCGAGGGACTGGCGTTGGAAATTATCGATGTGTTCCTCGCCACAGCCTTTGAAGGTGGGCGCCATGCCCGCCGCGTGGCCCAGTTGACCGAACTCGAGGAGTCGTTCTGATGCCGTTCCCATCCGATACCGATCCCGATCGCGAAATCGCGGCACTGCTCGAGGCCGAGCAGCAGCGTCAGGCCACTGGTCTGCAACTGATCGCGAGTGAGAACTTCACCTCGCCTGCGGTGATGGCCGCAGTGGGGTCGGTACTCACCAACAAGTACGCCGAGGGATACCCCGGCAAGCGGTACTACGGCGGCAACCACGTGGTCGACGACATTGAGTCCTTGGCGATCTCTCGGGTGTGTGCGCTCTTTGGGGCCGACCATGCCAACGTGCAGCCGCACTCGGGTGCGAACGCAAATATGTGCGTGTACCAAGCACTGCTCAGCGCTGGTGACACGGTGCTGGGTCTTGGGCTCGACCATGGCGGTCACCTGACTCATGGCTCACCGGTGAATGCGAGCGGGATGCTCTACAACTTCGTGAACTATGGCGTTGGAGCCGAAGAACGCATCGATATGGATGCGGTGCGCGATCTTGCGCTTGAGCATCGGCCGCGGATGATCGTGGCCGGCACCACGAGCTACCCACGCCGCATCGACCCCGAGCCGTTCCGCGCCATCGCCGACGAAGTCGGGGCGCTGTTGCTCTTCGATATCGCCCACCTGGCAGGGCTGGTCGCCGGCGGAGCGCATCCGAACCCGGTGCCCTTCGCCGATGTGGTGACGTTCACGACCCACAAGACGTTGCGCGGTCCGCGAGGTGGTTGCATCCTCACCACAGCCGAGCATGCGGCCGCGATCGACAAGGCGGTGTTCCCCGGGTGGCAGGGAGGACCTCAAGAGAACGCCATCGCGGGTAAGGCGATTGCATTTCGCGAGGCCGCGACCGCAGAGTTCGCCGAATATGCCCACCGCATCGTGGCGAATGCGGCTTCTCTTGCTGCGGCTCTTGCCGATGAGGGTTTCCGGATGGTGTCGGGGGGTACCGATACCCACATGATCGTCGTCGACCTGCGACCCTTCGATGCCGAACTCACCGGTAAACAGGCCCAGGCCACATTGGATGAGGCCGGAATCACCCTGAACAAGAACACGGTGCCCGATGATCCGCGGAGCCCCTTTGTGACCAGCGGGGTACGAATCGGAACGCCGTCGGTGACGACTCAGGGCATGACCCCGGCCGAGATGCCCACGGTGGCCCGGCTGATCGCTCGCGCCCTGCGTGGGCGCGACGATGCCACCGAGATCTCCAAGGTGCGTGCCGCGGTTGCCGAGTTGTGCGCACGCTTTCCCATCTACTCCTGATCATCCATGGGTCCGTCGCTCGGTGACTATCTCCTGATAGGGGTGATCGCCGCAGCGGCGACGGCGGTAGCAACCCCGTTTGTCGCCTATGCGGCGCGGGTGCGGGGTTGGATGGCCGAACCGAACGAGCGCAGTGTGCATGTGCTCGCAATCCCCAATGTGGGCGGAGTGGCGATGGTCATTGGCCTTGCGGTGGCGATGATGGTCGCAGCCGTGCTCGGCCGCTTCGATGCGGTGCTGGGTGATGGGCGAGAACTACTCGGGGTCGTCATCGCCGCGGTGGTCGTGTTGGTCATCGGAGTGGCCGATGACCTGATGGATCTCCCGCCACCAGCCAAGGTCACCGGCATCGTCGGCGCAGCGCTTGTTCTGCTGTGGTTCGGGGTGACCATGTTCTACTTCCGCGTTCCATTCGTCGATGTGTTCGTGCTGTCGGGCGACTGGCAACCGGTTGTCACCGTTGTGTGGCTGCTCGGCATGACACAGGCCATCAACCTCATCGATGGCCTTGATGGGTTAGCCGCAGGGATCGTGGCGATTGCATCGGCCGCGTTCTTTTTGTACGCCTGGCGACTCGGGGAGCTCGACCTGCTCAGCCAGCCAAACCCTGGCCCGCTGATCGCGGTGGTCACCGCGGGTATCTCGGTGGGTTTTCTGCCGTTCAATTTCAACCCGGCGCGCATCTTCATGGGTGACGGAGGAGCGTTCGTACTGGGCTTGCTGATGGCGGCCTCGACGTCGGTTGTTGGAGGTCGTGCCACGCCGGGCAGCCAAGAGTTCGTCGGGCAGACCTTCTTCTTCTTGGCGCCTCTGGTGCTGCCGTTGTTGATCTTGGGCGTGCCGGTCCTCGACACATTGTTTGCCATCGTGCGACGCATCTCGAAACGCCAGGCGATCGATGTGGCCGACAAGGGTCACCTGCACCACCGCCTGATGAACCTCGGCCACGGGCACCGTCGATCGGTCGCGATCCTGTGGGCGTGGACCCTGGTGCTGTCGGGTTTCGTGCTGTACCCGGTGCTCACCGATCAGAACCCGACGTACCTCCCGTTCGGCATGGCAGCGATCGGACTGGTGCTGTTCACGGTGCTGCATCCGAGTGTGCGCCGTAAACGGACCGAGGAGATTGAGGCCGCACTCGATCGACCCGCGGCCGAGCAGATCCGCCCTCGGTGAGAATCCTTCGGATCGTGTTGCAGCGACCATGTCGCACCGTCTAGTTTGTGCGAGGTTTCACAAACACCCCCCGCGATGCCGTACACCGGTGTTGCACTCACGAAGCGCAACGCACACCCCGACCGATGCAACTCCTCTTCACCCGAGCACGTGACGCACGTGGCGCCGGAGCCGACGACAACCTCGGCCGCGGCATGGAAGCAGCGATCATGCTGGGTCTTTTTTTGGGGCTTGGCTGGTTGATCGACTCCTGGCTTGGCACACGGCCGGGATTCATGATCGGTCTGACCGTCTTCGCTGCTGTCGGTGTCTTCGTCCGCATGAAATATGCCTATGAGGCAACGATCGCTGCGCTTGAGGCCGAGCGCAAGAACGCAGCGCGTGCGCCACGGCGCAGCGATTCGGAGGCTGCGGTATGAATGCCGAACTGTCACCGGCTGACATTGCCGTGGATGCAGCGGAGACCCCCGCCGTTGAAATGCAGATCTCTGGTGATCTCGCTCGGCGTGGTGTGATCGCGTCACCTCTCATCGTCGGTGCGGCCACCGTTGTGTGGGGTCTTGACGGCCTTGCGTCAGGTGCCTTCGCGCTGGCGTTGGTGCTCGCGAATTTTGTTCTCGCGGCGCTGATGGTGTCGTCCGCAGCGCGTATCTCGCCGCCGGCCGTCATGGTGGCGGCGTTGGGAGGGTTCGTCATCCGCCTCGGCATCATCATGATTGCAGTGCTGTTGGTACGCGATCAGCAGTGGATTTCACTCCAAGCCCTTGGAGCGGTCATCATTGTGGCGCACCTCGGGCTGCTGCTCTGGGAGTTGAACCACGTATCCATCTCATTCGCTCACTCCGGCATCCGATCAACCCACCCGTAATCACTAGGAACGGTAAGAAACGTGCTCGCACTCGAATTCCCACCGATCAACGAGATCCTGCGCTGGCAGGATGTCTTCCCGTCGTTCAACAAGGTGGCGGCCATCTCCGTGCTTGCCGCGCTCATCGCATCGGTGATCTTCATCATCGCTGGCAATGCCGACGGGTCAAAGGCGCCGCGCGGAATTCGCAACTTTGCCGAAGCGATCGTTGAGTTCGTCGAGAACCAAATCATTCTGCCGACCATGGGGAGCAGTGGACGTGGCTGGACCCCGTTCCTGCTGAGCCTCTTCAGTTTCATCTACCTCTGCAACGTGCCGGGAATCATTCCGATCATCCAGATGCCTGCCACCGCACGAATGGCTCTTCCGTTGTTCCTGTCGCTGCTGGTGTGGGTGGTGTTCATCGGCGTTGGTTTCAAACACCAGGGCCTGGGCTACTTGAAGAACTCGCTCTTCCCCCCGGGGGTCCCTGCTCCGTTGTACATCTTGGTGACCCCTATCGAATTCATCTCGACGTTCCTGGTTCGCCCCTTCTCATTGACGGTGCGACTCTTCGCGAACATGCTCGCTGGTCACATTCTGCTCGTGACCTTTGCCCTGCTGACCAAGGAACTTGTGCAGGGCGACTCTGTGGCGCTGATCCCCGTGGGCATCCTGCCGTTCTTCATGCTGGTCTTCTTGACTGCATTCGAGGTGCTCGTCGCGTTCCTGCAGGCCTACATCTTCACGATCCTCGCTGCCGTGTACATCGGTGGCGCCGCCCACCCCGAGCACTGACCTCGGGCCAACTTCTCCCATCAACCGAAACAATCAGGAGACAACCCCAACATGGAAGCATTCAGCATCCTCGCCCAGCTCACCGATGAAGGCGCAAAGGCCGCCGAGGCCGCCGGCTCAGCCGGATTTGCCTACGGCCTCGCGGCTATCGGCCCCGGTATCGGCATCGGCTATCTCGTCGGCAAGTCGGTCGAGGCCATGGCCCGTCAGCCCGAGGCCGCCGGCATGGTGCGCACCACGATGTTCCTCGGTATCGCCTTTACCGAGGCGCTCGCCCTCATCGGCTTCGTGGTGTTCATTCTCATCGGTCTCTGATCGTTGAGACGGTCCGGATTCCGGTCCGTATGTCCATAACCGAGAACGTGTTTAAGGAGTTGACGTGCTAAGAGCCGTCGTCACATATGGGTCAGAGGGACCCCAAGTGCTCCTCACCGCCGAAGGTGGCGAGGAGGGGTACTCGGAGTACACCTTCGCTGACTGCGCGATCATTCCCGATGGCGAAAGCCCGGGAACCAAGATCGAGAGTCTTGAAGCGTGCGACGAGGGTCCCAGCCCGATCATGCCCGAAGCGAAGGAATTCTTCTGGGGGTCCGGCGCCTTCGTGGTGTTCGCCCTATTGATGAGGTTCTTCCTCTATCCGCGCCTTCGCCGCAGTATGGATGCTCGCGATGCGTCAATTCGAGAGGCTCACGAGTCGGCTGAGGCCGAGCGAGACGCAGCACGCGGTGAAGTGTCGTCATACGAAACGGCTCTGGCCGAGGTGCGGGCCGAAGTTGCTGCTCGCATCGACGCCGCACGGTCGACGGTCGAACAGGAACGCACTGCTCGTCTGTCTGAGGTGAACGATGCGATTGCGGCGCGGCGTGCCACAGCATCGGCCGAGGTAGATGCTGCCCATGGCGCGGCTCGACCTCAAGTCGGCACCGCGGTTGCCACGGTTGCCAGCCGCGCAGTCGAGCTCGCCACGGGGCGGGCGCCGGATCCCAATGCGGTGAGTCGAGTGGTCGATGAACTCATGAACACGGGGGTGTCGCAGTGAACATCCATGGGTTCGTCGCAGCAGGCGGCGACATTGATCCATCCGAAAGCGTGCATTGGCTGTGGCCTCCGGCGGCAGAGTTGATCTACGGCGGTATCGCATCGTTGATCATCTTCTCTCTGCTGTGGAAGTTTGCTGGTCCCACCGCAAAGAAGGGAATGGCAGACCGCACCGCGCGTATTCAGGCCGACCTCGATGCTGCCGATGCGGCCGTGACGGGTGCACGTCAGGAGGCGGAGGAGATTCGTCGGGCAGCAGGTGACATCAATGCCGAGAGGTCCCGTTTGCTCGCGGAAGCGGATGCACAAGCAGCAGATATCTTGTCCGATGGTCGGGCACGCATCGATGCCGAGGTCGCAGAACTCGAGGCGCGAGCAGCGGCAGACGCTGCATCGATGGGAGATCGCCTTGGAGACGAGTTGAGGGCCCAGATCGTCAGCCTGTCCGCCGAGGTCACTCAGCGTCTTCTTGCCGAGACTCTCGACGATGCTGCTCAGCAGCAAATGATCGAGGGCTTCATCCAGAAAGTGGGGTCGTCGTCATGAGCGACGCACGCATTGAGGGTTACGCCCGCGCCCTATTCGAGATCGCCCGCGCCGAGGGAACGCTCGACGAGGTTGAGGACGAACTGTTCCGGTTCGCTCGCTCATTTGAGTCGAGCGACGCGCTTCGCAATGCGCTCACCGACGAGACGGTGCCAGCCGATCGCCGTCAGGGCATTGTGGAGTCGCTTCTTGGTGACCGCGCGACTGCCACGACCAAGCAGTTGGTGTCGATGGTCATCGGCTCCGGCCGCGGTCGGGACCTGCCCGAGATCATCGACTCGCTTGTCGCTCGTGCATCGCGTTCGAAGGATCTTGAGGTCGCCGAGGTGCGCTGCGCTGTAGCCCTCTCCGATGACCAAAAGACCCGTCTAGCCGCTGCCCTGGCCAATGCGACCGGGCAGCAGGTCAACCTGAAGGTCGTTGTCGATCCTTCTGTCATCGGTGGCGTTGTCGCCACCGTCGGTGACACCGTCATTGACGGCACCGTCCGCACCCGTCTCGACCAGCTGAAGAGCCGTCTCTAGGAGCACACCAATGGCTGAACTCACGATCTCCGCCGCCGACATCGCGGCGGCCATCACGAAAAACCTCGAGGGCTATGAGCCCTCTGTCGAGGCCCGCACTGTGGGCCGTGTCGCCGAGATCGGCGACGGTATTGCCCGCGTGTCCGGATTGCCCGACGCCGCCGTGAATGAGCTCCTTGAGTTTGCTGACGGGTCGGTGGGCTTGGCGCTGAACCTTGATGAGGACACGATTGGCGCGGTGGTTCTTGGTGCCGCAGAAGCCATCCAAGAAGGTCAGCCGGTGAAGGCAACGGGTCGAATCCTGTCCATCCCGGTGGGTGACGGTGTTCTCGGTCGCGTGGTGAACGCGCTCGGTGAGCCGGTTGACGGCCAAGGTGACCTGGTTGGAACCGAGTTGCGCCGTATGGAGATTCAGGCACCCGGCATCATGGGCCGCAAGCCGGTTCACGAACCGCTCCAGACCGGTATCAAGGCCATTGACGCCATGACTCCGATCGGTCGCGGTCAGCGCGAACTCATCATCGGCGATCGCAAGACGGGCAAGACCACTGTCGCAATCGACACGATCCTGAATCAGAAGGGCCAGGGCGTGAAGTGCATTTACGTCGCGATCGGCCAGAAGGGTTCAACCGTTGCTCAGACAGTGGAGACCCTGCGTCAAGCCGGCGCGCTCGAGTACACCGTGGTTGTGACGGCTCCTGCAGCCGACGCCGCACCGTTCAAGTACCTCGCCCCCTACGCCGGTTGCGCGATGGGTCAGCACTGGATGGAAAAGGGCGAACACGCCCTGGTGGTGTACGACGACTTGTCGAAACAGGCTGAGGCCTACCGTCAGTTATCGCTGCTGCTGCGCCGCCCGCCGGGCCGTGAGGCTTACCCGGGCGACGTCTTCTATCTCCACAGTCGCCTTCTGGAGCGCGCCGCGAAGCTGTCCGATGAGAACGGTGCAGGATCGATGACCGCACTGCCGATCATCGAGACCAAGGGCGGCGACGTGTCGGCGTTCATCCCGACCAATGTTATTTCGATCACCGACGGCCAGGTGTACCTACAGGACAACCTGTTCAAGTCGGGTGTTCGTCCAGCTGTCGATGTGGGTATTTCGGTATCACGTGTGGGTGGCGCCGCTCAGATCAAATCCATGAAGTCGGTCGCCGGTACGCTGAAACTTGACCTCGCACAGTTCCGTGAGCTTGAGGCCTTTGCCACATTCGGCTCGGAGCTCGACGCTGTGTCGAAAGCGCAGCTCGACCGTGGCTATCGCCTGGTCGAATTGCTGAAGCAGTCGCTGAACAGTCCGATGTCGGTGGAGGAGCAGGTTGTGTCGCTTTTCGCTGGCACCAAGGGCTATCTCGACGACTTGGCGGTTGCTGACGTGCGCCGGTTCGAAGAAGAACTGCTGGACTTCGTTCGCACCCGCCACTCGGGCCTCCTCACCGAAATCCGTACCGCGGGCGTGCCCGATGCACTCGCCGACGCGGTGGTGGCATTCAAGGCCAGTTTCCAACGCTCTGACGCCGCTTCCGGCGTGGCGGTTGATCCTTCATCGGTTGACGCCGACGAGGTGGGCGACGCTGCATCCGACAAGACCCTCGCCACGGAGTGATCTAGATGGCAGGTGGTACCGAACGTGCGCTGAGGAGCCGCATCAAGTCGATGCAGGCAACGAAGAAGATCACGCGTGCGATGGAATTGATCGCGGGTTCGCGCATCGTCAAGGCTCAACAGCGGGTCCAGGCGGCTGTGCCCTACTCGGAGCAGATCACTGAGGTCGTTCGCGATCTCGCGGCAGCCGGAGCAAGTTCTGATCTGCCGTTGCTGGTGGGCCGCGATGAAGTTCGCACCACTTGCTACGTGGTGATTTCAGCCGACCGCGGATTGTGCGGCGGATACAACGCGGGTGTGCAACGTGCAGCCGAGGGTGAGATCAAGGCCGATGTTGCCGCTGGGCGTGGCTACACGGTGGTTCCTGTCGGGCGGAAGGCGGAAGGGTATTTTCGGTTCCGTCAATACAAACTCGGCACGGCATTCGGTGGATTCAGTGATGCCCCGTCCTATGCCGATGCGAAGCAGATCGGCGAATACGTTGTGGACCTGTATGCCTCCGGTGAGGTTGACCGTGTAGAACTTGTCTACACCCGCTTCATCTCGGCAGGCAGCCAGGAAGTCGTGCTCCGTCCACTGGTGCCCTTGAGTGCGGATACGGTTGCCGGTGGTGACGGCAAGGCTGGCTCCACCGATGGTTCCGGTGGCGATTACGAGTTCGAACCTGATCCCACAACCATTTTGGAAACGCTGCTCCCACGGTACGTCGAGGCGCGAATCTTCGCGGCTCTGCTCAACGCAGCTGCATCAGAGCATGCCTTCCGTCAGCGCGCAATGAAGTCGGCAACCGACAACGCCGAAGACCTCATCAGCAACCTGAGCATTGTCATGAACCGCGCCCGTCAGGACGCGATCACCACCGAGATCATGGAGATCGTCGGTGGTGCAGAAGCCCTCGGATCGGGTAAGAACCCGTCCGTGCGTTACGTCGACCTCCTCGGAGAGTCGCTGGTCACATCACCGGAAACCGGAGACAACTGATTATGAGCATGACCGAAACCACCCTCAGCCCTGGGCGCGTCGTTGCGATCGCCGGCCCCGTGATCGACGTGGAGTTTCCACGTGGTTCGCTCCCTCAATTGAATGCTGCGCTCGAGTTCGACATCGTCGTGGATGGGCAGCCCGAACGGGTGCTCGCCGAAGTCGCGCAACAGCTGGGATCGGGCCGTGTTCGCGCGGTGTGCCTCAAGCCGACCGATGGCTTGGTGCGAGGAACCGAGGTGCGCAACACCGGGCGCGGGATCACCGTGCCAGTCGGTGACAAGGTACTTGGCCACGTGTGGAACGTCTGGGGTGAGGCCCTCGACCAAGACCCCGACGGCTTCGACGAGATGGAGCGGTGGGAGATTCACCGTCCGGCGCCCACATTCGACACACTCGAGCCGTCGGCGCGCATGTTCGAAACCGGCATCAAGGTCATCGACCTGCTCACGCCCTACGTTGCGGGCGGCAAGATCGGTCTCTTCGGTGGTGCTGGCGTGGGCAAGACAGTGCTCATTACCGAGATGATCAACCGCGTGGCCTCGCAGCACGGTGGTGTGTCGGTGTTCGCTGGTGTGGGTGAGCGCACCCGTGAGGGAACGGATCTCCGGCTCGAGATGATGGAATCGGGCGTGTTCGATAAGGCCGCCCTCGTGTTCGGCCAGATGGACGAGCCGCCGGGTGTGCGTCTGCGTGTGGCCCTGTCGGCGCTGACCATGGCGGAGTACTTCCGTGACGAGCAGAACCAGGACGTGCTGCTCTTCGTTGACAACATCTTCCGTTTCGTGCAGGCGGGTTCCGAGGTGTCGACGCTGCTCGGTCGTATGCCGTCGGCCGTGGGCTACCAGCCAACGCTGGCCGATGAGATGGGCCAGCTGCAGGAGCGCATCACCTCGACTCGTGGCCGTTCGATCACGTCGCTGCAGGCTGTGTATGTGCCCGCTGACGACTACACCGACCCGGCGCCGTTCACCACCTTCACCCACCTCGATGCCACCACCGAACTGTCACGCCAGGTGGCCGCTCTCGGTATCTATCCGGCGGTGGACCCGCTGGCGTCGACCTCGACGATTCTCACTCCCGAGACCGTTGGCGATCACCACTACGCCGTTGCCCGTCGCGTGCAGGAAACCCTGCAGCGGTACAAGGAATTGCAGGACATCATCGCGATTCTCGGCCTCGACGAACTGTCGGAGGAGGACCGCTTGACGGTGAACCGCGCTCGCAAGGTGCAGCGGTTCTTGTCGCAGCCGTTCTACGTGGCCGAGGTGTTCACCGGTCTCCAGGGAGAGTACGTGCCGGTCGCCGACACAGTGGAGTCCTTTGAGGCACTGATCGACGGCGAACTTGACCATGTCCCCGAGCAGGCCTTCTTGAACGTCGGTGGCGTCGACCAGGTCCTGGCCAAGGCGAAGAGCTTTGAGGAGAACTCCTGAGTCATGTCTGCCTCTTTCAGCGTCGAGGTGGTGTCTCCGGAGTCGGTGCTCTACTCCGGTGAGGCCACAATGGTGATCACCCGAACACTTGGCGGCGGCGAGATCGCCTTCCAAGCCGGGCATGCTCCGTTTCTTGGCGCCCTCGACGCGAGCCATACGAGGGTGTTCCTCGCTGACGGCGCGGTGGAGGACATTGCCGTTCACGGTGGCTTTGTTGAGGTAAGCAACGACAAGGTGTCGCTGCTGTCTGACACCGCCGAGGTGGCCTCAGCCATCGATGTTGAGCGCGCCCGGGCAGCAAAAGAACGGGCCGAAGAACGGCTGCGTCACGAACACGACGCGGAAGCGACTGCAGCGCTTGGGCGCGCAAACGCTCGTCTGAGTGCTGCCGGCCATTCCTGAGCGTCGGCTCAGGAATAGTCGATCGCTGAGAATTCCTGCAGTTTGCGGACCCGGTGTCGGGCATCGATAAAGCGAACGGTGCCACTGCGCGACCGCATCACCAGGCTCTGGGTGCGGGCTCCACGGGCATCGAAGCGCACTCCGCGCAGTAGCTGCCCGTCGGTGAGGCCGGTAGCCGCGAAGAAGCAGTTGTCGCCACGCACCAGATCATCCTGGGTGAGGACCTGATCAAGGTCGTATCCGGCAGAGATCATGGCCGAACGCTCCTCATCGGACTGGGGCGCGAGCCGTGCCTGGATCTCACCCCCCATCGACTTCATCGCAGCGGCCGAGATCACACCCTCTGGAGTGCCGCCGATACCGAGCAGAACGTCGACGCCGGCATCGGGCCATGCGGACGCGATGGCGCCGTAGACGTCGCCGTCACGGATAAGCCGGATGCGCGCGCCAGAGGCACGTACCTCGGCGATCAGATCGGCGTGACGTGGGCGGTCAAGGATCACCACGGTCAGATCGCGCACCGTTGTGCGTTTTGACTTGGCGATCCATTTCAGGTTCTGGGTGGCGCTGGCGGTGATGTCGATGGCATCCACCGCTTCGGGACCCACAGCGATTTTCTCCATGTAGAACGATGGACCCGGGTCGAACATCGATCCTCGTTCACCAACGGCAATCACCGACAGTGCGTTCGTGAGGCCGTGCGCGGTGAGGGTGGTGCCGTCGATCGGATCGACCGCGACATCGACGTGAGGTTCGCTGCCATCGCCAACAACCTCTCCGTTGTAGAGCATCGGCGCGTCGTCCTTTTCGCCCTCACCGATGATCACGACGCCGTTCATTTGCACCGTCGACAGGCTGAGGCGCATGGCATCGACGGCTGCCGCATCAGCGCCCTCTTTGTCGCCACGGCCAACCCAGCGCGCGGCAGCGAGGGCTGCGGACTCGGTGACGCGGACCAGTTCAAGAGCGAGGTTGCGATCGGGACGCTGGGCGGCGGGGTTTGCCATGGGAACACCGTAGTGCGGTGCTGTACCGTCGCCGTCATGGGTGCGGTGCCGATTGAACTGCTGTTATCAGGCCGCGATCTGACCGAGGCGCGAATCGACCCGACAGGGTCGCGCGTCACGGTGGTAGCCCGCAGTCCCGGCGGGCCAGCTCGGGTGCTGCTGGTGCCAGTCGATGGTGGGCCTGAACGCGAGGTCGCTCTTGGCATTGACATCGCCGCTGGGCGTGGCGATGGTGGAGGTGCGACTGCGTGGATGCCCAGCGGTGACACCTTCGTGGTGGCTGGTCGTGACGGCGAGCTGCACCTTGGGGACCTGCACGGGGGTTCGCGGCCGCTGACGGCGCGGGGACGCTCGACGCGTATGCCCGCAGTCAGCGCCGATGGGCGTTATGTGGTGTCTGTCGTGGATGAGGCCGAAGTGTGGCTGACAGACCTGCACGCCGATCGCGAATACCGAATTGATGACGGCGAACACGACTTCTGCATGGATCCGGCTATCCGGGTCGTGAACGGAGACATCGATGTGCGTTGGCAGGCGTGGTCGGTACCGGATATGGCGTGGGATCGATCGGTGATTGTGCGCTGCGTCATGGCCGCGCCGGACGGTCCCGCTCAACGCTCGCTGGTTGGCACCGCCCAGACCACCCAGCCGCGGTTCCTCGCCGACGGGTCACTGGGCTGTCTCCGCGACGATTACGGATGGCTCAACGTGTGGATCGATGACCATGCGTTGGTCGATGAACCCTGTGAACACGGCAATCCGACATGGGGCCCCGGCGCTGTCTCCTTCACCGGGTCACCGTCGGCCCGCACTGTCGCTCTCTGTCGCAACGACGCCGGCTTCGGCAGACTTGTCCTGGTTGATCGATCCAGCGGTGCGACTACCGACATCGGCCGTGGTGTGCACTCATCGCTGTCGTGGGCGGGGGAGCACCTGGTCGCGATCCGTAGCGGGGCGCGCACCCCAACGCAGGTCGTGTCGTATCGCGTGGGCGACGATCGAGCCGATGCCCCCGTGCACCGCACCACACTCATGGTGGGGCCCGCTGTTGGCTGGGAGGCGTACGGACTGCCAGAGCCGGAGGTGCACCGTGTGGATGGGCCCGCTGGGGCGGTGTTCCTGCGCCGGTATGCAGCCGGCGGCGGAACTGCTTTGGTGATGGTGCACGGAGGCCCGACCGATCAGTGGCGCGTGGAGTTCAACCCCCGAATTGCCTACTGGTGGTCGCGCGGCGTGGACGTGGTGGTGGTCGACCCTCGCGGCACCACCGGCCATGGTCGAGAATTCGCGCAGGCCCTTCGCGGTGGGTGGGGCGTGCACGACGTCGTCGACGTACGCGCTGCCATCAACTATGTGCACACCGCGGGGTGGGCGTCACCTGCCACCACGGCCGTGGCCGGGTCGTCATCGGGAGGATTGACGGTTCTGGGGGTGTTGTGCTCTGCCGCGCCGCCGGTGGCCGCGGGGGTGGCCACATATCCCGTGAGTGATCTTGCAGCCCTGCTCGATGTCGATCATCGTTACGAGGCCCATTACCCGCTCGGGCTGGTTGGCCCGGTTGGCGATCCGGCCTATGACGTCGGTTCGCCGATGATGCATATCGGGCGATTGGGCGCACCGCTGCTGCTCCTGCACGGCACCGACGACCCGGTGGTGCCGATCGAGCAGAGTCGCCGCCTTGTGGCGGGTGCACCGGACGGCCTGATCGACTACCACGAGTTCGAGGGCGAAGGGCATGGGTTCTCCGCACCGGCGTCGCGTCGTCGCGAGTTCGAACTGGTGGAGCAGTTCCTTGGCGACCACATTGGGTTGGGGTGACGGCCACGCCGGTCACTGGTCGCGGGCTAGCCTGCCGACGTGGATGACACCGGCGAATTCCGCCCCGACGATCCTGACACCGTCGTGGTGCACTACGACCTTGGCGTCTGGGATTTCGACCAGCGGTCTGCGTTGGCCGAGGCTCTCGCCACCGCCGGAATCGAACACATGTGGAACGGCGATGAGTTACTCGTCCCCGAGCATGTTGAAGAGCAGACCGATGTGGTCTTCGAGCGTCTCGAAGCAGAAATTGGGCCGTTCCCGGAACTGCTGTCACCAGATGAGGACGGCACCGAATTTCAACTCGATGAGTGGTCTGCGGCCGAGCGTTCGTCGTTGAGCAGCGCATTGGTCGATGCCCAGATCCCGCATCGATGGGACGGTACGTCGGTGGTCGTGGCCGCTGATGCAGAACAGGTGGTTGATGAGTTGCTCGATGCGATCGAGGCCGGCGATGTGGCAAATTTGGATGCGGACGCCGACGCTGCGCCGGATGGGATCTTGTCGGTGGTGTTCTCCATCGCCGACCGTCTGGCACGCGATGTGAACGCCTCCGGAGCGCGAATGGAACTGTTCGATCTCGTCCCACAGATCCGCTCGGCGGGCGCCCCCTTCGGCATCACAGCGAGGGTGTGGGACACGGTGTTGGGGAACGCTGAACAGCTCTGCGCGGCGTTCACGGCTGACGACTTCGATCCCGCGGACGTCACGACGGCGGCGGGCGACCTGCGCGACACCTGCCGGCCCTGGGTCTGACCGCGTCTCCGTCGACGTGTGTGTGAGCACAATCCGACGGCGCCACGGCTGACCGGTACGCTCCGGACGTGCTGCTCGCCGAAATCGAGGTCTACCACAGCCGTCCGGCGCAGCCGACCCGCCGATTGTCACTTGGTGCGCTCGACCTGCCGGTGGATCCGTCGCCGGGTCTCGGCGGCTTGTTGCTCGGAGCGGTGGTTGCGCGTCACAGCCGCGAGCTGTCTGTTGACGACCTGCTCGAGGTGACGCACCTGTTGCGCCAGGTCGAGCGTGGCGAGCGTGTGGTGCAACCGCGTTTGCGGCACCGTTACCAGATCGATCGTCACGGACTTGCGGTGAGCCGCCATCGGCTCGAGTCTGACGGCGATGAGATCCGCTTCGACTTCGCGACCACGGGCACCGACCTCGCGCAGGTGTTGGGTGCGGTGTACGCCCTGGAACGCCTCGCCGGAGAGCATCGTCGCACCATTGCGCCTCTGCTCGACCGGGCAACTAGATGGCGTGGCCCGATCGGGGCCTCCTTGATCCAGCATCTGGCGGGTGCGCGCAGTAGCGAATTGTCGGCCCTAGCCGACCCGCGTGGATGGGCGATGAACATCTTGGGGCTCGATCCGACCGGTCCGACACCCGATCGGCGTGACATCATGCGGTGCTACCGGGCTCGAATGCGTGAAATTCATCCGGATCACGGAGGGGACAGCACCGATGCCTCCACCTCGATCATCGAGTTGAACGAGGCGCGACGCATTCTCACCAACCCACTTGTCGCGGTGTGATGTCACCGCGGCCCAGTGTTGCCGCGGTCACACCGGGCGCGCACAGTGCTGACCGCTCAATCAATGTCGTTCAGGTCTTCGAGTTCGCGATGAGCTGTCTCTGGAAGTGCCCACACCATCATGACGGCAAGCAGTTGACCGAGAGCCAACAGCGCCATCACGCGTCCATGGCTCCAGCCCGCATCGAGGAGCACGCCGGCACTCAGTAGGCCGACAATGCCGGCGACCAGAGCCACCAGGGTGAGAAGACCTGATGCTCGTGCCCGTGCACCGGTCGGGAACAATTCGGTGCGGTAGACGGCGATTGCGGGGTAGGCGATGCCACCGAGCAACCCTCCGAGGAAGGTGGCGCCCCACATCGCCGGACCACCGACGGCGAACGACGCCACGACTCCCGCCGCGGCGAACGGCAGGGCGCCGGCGATCACCCGCCGCCGCCCACTGCTGTCGGCGGCGCGCCCTCCGATCATCAACCCCACGGCTGCAGGGGTGGCGGTGCAGAGAGTGAAGACCGCGATCAGGCTGGCGGAGTAGCCGCGTTCATCGTCGAGGTAGCCGTTCTGAAAGAAACTGGCCGGAGCGACGAGGACGTTGACCCCAACGGCGATGGCGGCGAGAACAGCGAAACGTGATCGATCGATGGTGGTACGGCGCACATGGGGGCGGACGAATCGCTGGGTTTCGGGAAGGCGTCGGGTGAGGTCGACCGCGACCGCCAGCCAGATCAGTGCAACCACATAGACCCAACGCCATCCCGCATCACCAAGGTCGGCAAGCGGCAGGGCTGCCACGGCAATACCGGCACCCAACCCGTTGGCGAGGGCGAGAAGGCCAACCGCATGCGCCCGAGAGTTGCGCGGCATCTCTTCGGCCGCAATCACGGCGATCAAGAAATCAACGGCGAGTCCCAGCGGCCGCCCGATGGCCTGCGTGGCGACGAGCAGGCCGAAATTCGGCGCGAGTGCGCCCAATGCTGTGATGGTCGGCGCTGACCATGCAGCGATTAGCACAGCTCGTCGTCGGCCGATTCGATCGCCGGCAACCGCAAGGGGGATGGTGATGATGATGCCGGCGCGTACGAGCGATCCGGCAACGCCGATGCCCGTGTTACCAACCCCGAAATCGTCGGCAGCAAAGGCGACCGTTTGGGTGAACAAGGTGTTGGTGAACGCTGATGCCATGGCGGCTGCTGCGAGCAGGCCGAGGACGCGCACGGTCCGAGCATCGAGTCGATCCGGCGGTGCCCACCACGGCATCGACCCGTGTGGGGGGCGGTGCCGCACCGTGTGGGCGACCGCCAGCGCGTAGAGCCAACCAAACCACGGCACCTCGATGCCGTAGGACGTGATCTCATGGATCTGCCCGTCAGGGCTGGTGCTGACGCGACGTTCCCATTGGGTGAACGGACCGTGTGCTTGTCGAAATACCGCGTCGGATGATGCGTGTGTGGTCGACTGAGGGTCGTCACTTGGGTCGTTCGCCACGAGAACTTCGGCGACGACGTCCTCACGGGGCGTGAGCGCTGCGGGGCCTCGCGGGTCTCCGGCGGGCCAGGTGGTGCGCAGGGTGCGCTGTCCGACCGGCACGGCGGGAGCATACTGGGGTCCGTGACGAGCGACCTCGGGGGCCCCGATCTCACCGGTGACCGCATCGAGGTGCGTTCCTCAGGGCCGCTCGATGGCACCTTGGTCGTGCCCGGCGCGAAGAATTCAGTGTTGAAATTGATGGCTGCGGCGTTGCTATGCGACGGCACCACCCGGTTGACGAACGTGCCCCGGATCGCCGACGTGGACATCATGGGCGATCTCTTGGCCCACATCGGGCTCCGGGTGAGCCGGCCGAGCCCCGACCGTGTTGAACTCACGAACGACGGCAACATCACGCCGGAGGCGCCGTATCAGCTGGTTGAGCGCATCAGAGCGTCGATCAATGTGCTCGGTCCGCTACTCGGTCGCTACGGGCGGGTTGTGCTGTCGATGCCGGGTGGGGACGACTTCGGATCACGGCCGATCGACATGCATATCGAGGGGCTGCGCATGATGGGTGCGGAGTTCAAGTTCGCGCACGGCGAGCTGACGGCCGCCGCTGATCGCCTGCGGGGTGCGCGCATCGTGTTCGACTACCCCAGCGTGGGGGCCACAGAGAACATCGTGATGGCCGCGGTGACCGCCGAGGGTGACACCGTGATCGATGGTGCAGCGCGGGAGCCCGAGGTGGTGGACCTGTGTCGGCTGCTCGTGTCGATGGGCGGCGATATCTCTGGAATCGGCACGGCTGAACTGCGTATTCGCGGTGTGGGGCGCGACGACCTGCGGCCGGCAGAACATCACACGGTCTCGGACCGCATCCAAGCCGCCACCTACATCGCATCGGTTGCGGTCAGCGGAGGTCAACTCACCATGCTCGATGCTCGGGCTGATGATATGGAGATGTTCGTTCGCCGGTGCCGCGATATGGGTATCGATATCTCCGCCGGGACAGCGATGTTGGGCGATCGGGAGGTGCCGTCCATGTCGGTGACCTCTACCGGGCGACTGCGTGCCGTCGATGTGCAGACCTTGCCCTACCCGGGCGTGGCCACGGACTACAAGCCTCTGATCGTCACGATGTTGAGCGTTGCCGATGGCGTTGGCGTGGTGACCGAGAATCTTTACCCCGGTCGTTTTCGCTACGTGGAAGAACTGATGCGTCTTGGCGCCGATATCACCACCACTGGCCATCACGCTGCCGTACGTGGCCGGCCCCGTTTGTCGGGTGCACCGGTGCGAGCGCACGATATTCGGGCGGGCGCAGCGATGGTGGTGGCCGGCCTGGCCGCGGAAGGCACAACGACAATCACTGGGGTGCATCACATCGACCGCGGCTACGACGACCTCACCGGCCGCCTCGCTGGGGTTGGCGCCGACATCGTGCGTCGACACGGCTGAGGTTTACCCGTTGTTGTCGTCGACCTCGCTGTCGGGTGTGGTCGCGGCAGCTGCGCGCTCCACACGTCGTTTCACCACGGCCAGTAAGCCGACGACGACGACGATCGGTCCGGCGATCAACAGGAGTTCATCCCAGCCGCCTTGATGTGCCAAGGTCACGGATGCGTCGGTTCTGAAACCCACGGTGCGAAGGGTACGGGGTGCATCGACGGTCCCGTCGGCTGGTTGAATGGAGAGCGCATGCGAAGCAAGGTCGAAGCAACGATCGAAGTCATCCGTCCGGCGCTCCAAGCCGATGGTGGTGATATCGAACTGGTGGATGTGAACGAGGACACGGGTGTGGTGACCGTTCGCCTAGTCGGCGCGTGCGGTACCTGTCCGGTCAGCACCGATACGTTGAAAGGCGGCGTGGAGCGCATTATGCGCGACCGCATCGATGGTGTCACCGAGGTGATCGACCTGTCGCAGACAGAGAACGCAATCTGATGGCGCGGCCACCTGCTGACCCGGTCCAACTCTTCGGCGCTGCCCTCGAGGGCGACCGCTCGTCCACAGCGCGCCTGCTCTCGCTGATCGAACGCGGCGGTGACCCTGCTCGCGAGGTGGGTCGCCTCGCATATCCACGCAGTGGCGACGGCTACACCGTTGGGCTCACCGGCGCCCCGGGTGCTGGTAAGAGCACGCTCACGTCGGCGCTCATCGGTCACCTGCGCTCGCTTGAGCTTGAGGTGGCGGTGCTGGCTATCGATCCATCCTCGCCGTTTACCGGCGGTGCCATCCTCGGCGACCGCGTGCGGATGCAGGATCATGCAACAGATCCGGGGGTGTTCATTCGGTCGATGGCAACCCGTGGGCACCTTGGTGGTTTGTCACTGGCCACACCGGAGGCGGTGCGCCTGCTCGATGCGCTCGGCCGGCAATGGATCCTGATCGAGACCGTGGGCGTGGGCCAGGTCGAGGTCGAAGTGGCTGGCAAGGCCGACACCACCGTGGTGGTGGTGAACCCGGGATGGGGTGACAGTGTGCAGGCGAACAAAGCGGGCCTGATGGAGATCGCTGATGTGTTCGTGATCAACAAGGCCGATCGGGCCGGCGTGGACGAAACCCGCCGTGATCTCGAACAGATGCTCGACCTGTCGGAATTGCCGCACGACTCGTGGCGACCGCCGATCGTGGCGACTGTGGCAGCTGATGGAACCGGGGTGCCCGATCTGTGGGATGCGGTGCTCGCACATCGTGAACATGCCGAATCATCGGGGCTGCTGAGCGAACGTCGTGAGTTCCGTACCCGAGAAGAACTCCGTGAGATCGTGGCCAATCGTCTCCACGAGCGGGCGCGTCAGTTGTGCACGGGCGACCGTTGGGATGAACTCACCGAGTCAGTCGTCGGGCGAACCGTCGATCCGTGGGCTGCGGCCGACGAGATGCTCGACGGCGTCGACGCCTGACCAATCGCATCGAGGGCGTGAAGAAGCGCCCCCGGTCCGGGGCGGCCGCGACGGCGCCAACGCACTGCTCCGGCGCGTAGCTCGTCGACGGTCCATCCGGCCCGCAGGGCCGAGACAACGGCTCGGCTGGTGGGGCCCGCGCCACCGTGAGGTGCCAGTAGTGCCAGCGTTGCCGGCACCGAGAGAACCGGGATGCCATCAACTTCTACAACATCGGCATCGGTCAGCCCCCGTGAGAAATGGGTGATGACCTCACCGGGCCGACCGGGCCAGGCGCCCTTGTGGCAGAGCAGGTCGACCGGTTGATGGTCGGCGAAGCCGTCAAGGCCATGTAAGCGAGCGGCCGCACCGTGGGAGATCACACCGCGGCCAGGTGCAAGAGTGGCGATGCGACACCGTTGCCGCCACGTGGATGCGACTGCGGTGCACCGCACCACCCGAGATGCGGGACGATCGAGGATGCCATGGGCGACGAGGCGCTGTTCACGGTGCCATGTGATGCCATGGGCGCGCGCCACCGAACAATGAGCGACCCCGTCATGGTCGCGCAGATGATGAAAGAAGTCGTGCATGCCGGCCGTGGCGACCGGGCGATGTGCGATAGGGAAGCGGCGGTCAGTTTCCGGTGAACTCGGCTTTGCCCGGTCCGTGCTCGAGGAAGCTCCGCACCCCGATCTGGGAATCTTCAGAGGTGAAGACCTCGACGAAGAGGTCTTGTTCACGCCGCAACCCGTCTGTGAGTGACAGGTCAGCACCCTCGTCGATGGCTTGTTTCGTCAAGGCCTGCGCGACGGTTGCGCCCCGAGCGATCTGGCCGGCGAGTTCAAGGACCCGCTCTCGGAGTGCCTCATGGTCAACGACTTCGTCAGCGAGACCGATACGCAGCGCCTCATCGGCTGCGACCTGGCGGCCGGTCAGGCAGAGTTCTTTCGCGCGGCTGATTCCCACCAGTTCGCGAAGACGTTGGGTGCCCCCGCCTCCGGGGATGATGCCGAGAAGAATTTCGGGCTGGCCGAATACGGCTTTGGTGGATGCGACGCGATAGTCGCATGCCATCGCGAGCTCGCAACCACCACCAAGGGCGTAGCCCGCCACCTCGGCAATGACGAAGCGGGGGAGAGCGGCGATCGCGTCGAGCGCAGTGTGAATGGCGATGGTGACCTCGCGGGCTTCCTCCGGGCCGCCGAATTCGCTGATATCGGCACCGGCAGCGAAGATGCGGTCACCGCCGGTGACGATCACTACTTTGGGCGGGTCATTGCGCAGCTCGTCGGCAATTGCTGCCAATTGCCCGGTGACCGCCCGCGATAGAGCGTTCACCTTCCCGTTGCACAAGGTGATGATGGCAATGCCGTCATCGCGACGTTCGAGGGTTACGACGGTGTCCATGCCCGACAGCATGGCACTTCATCGCCGGTGGAACGCTGCTCGGCGGGTTACCCGATGGCCGCGGAATAGACCTCACGGGTGCGGTCCGCCACCGCCGCCCATGTGTAGTCGTCCACCAAGGCCGCGCCGCGACGACGAAGATCATCGCCAAGATCAACGTCGTTGAGGGCGGCGACGATTCGGTCGGCCAACATGGCGGCATTGCCCGGCTCGAATGTGAGCGCAGCGCCGCTGTCTCCAATGACTTCGGCGAGTCCGCCAGTGGCCGCCACCACGAGCGGGCCGCCGCCGGCTAATGCTTCGAGGGCAACCACCCCGAAGGGCTCGTACAACGACGGGATCACCACGCAATCAGCGCGGTGGACCGCGGCGCGCAACCGGTTGTCGTCGAGCCACCCCGGCAGATCGATAGCATCGGATAGGCCCGCCACATCAACACGAGATTGCAACTCTGCGGAGTAGGTGCCGTGACCGGCGATCATGCAGCGGGCCTCGGGGACCCGAGTGCGCACAGTGGCCATCGCGTCGATCAGCACCTGGAAGCCCTTTTCGTACTGCACGCGGCCCCATGTGAGGATCAGGGGTGGGTCGTCGGGGGCAGGTGCTGCCTCATCAGCCGCCACCGTGCGCCACCATGCCGGGTCGATGCCGCCGATGATCGGGTGGACAACGGCGGGGTCCAACTCGAAATCGCCGATGACCTGTCGGGAGAGCAGGCCGGTAATGGTGATGACGCGGCGAGAGTTTGCCGCCGCCCACCACTCGACACCATTGACATCGGTGGGAACACCCGGTGGGACGTGCCCGCCGTGTCGGCTGCGCTCGGTGCCGTGGAATGTGGTGACGACCGGCACGCCGTGCATATGCGACAGCACCTGAGCCGCCCAGGCCACCTGCCAGTCGTGGGCATGGACGACGTCGGGACGCCACTGCTCCAGTGCGGTTGATGCGGCGACCATGGCGTGGTTCGCCGATGCCACACGGGCGATAGCTCGATCGGGTAGCCACGGCAGGTCGACCTCGGCGCGCAGAATGCGCACGCCGGCGAGGGTGCTATCGCGATCGAGTTGGCGGTCGTCGCGACGGGTGATCACCACAACTTCGTCACCTCCGGCCGCCAGGGCGTGGGCCAGACCGTCCACATGGGCGGCCATCCCGCCCGAGCTCGTCGGCGGGAGTTCCCACGACAGCATCAGGATGCGCACGGCGCGCACCATACTCTGGGGTTGTGGATCCTGTGGTGTCGCCGTCGCCGGGCGACTTCGACCTGCACCTGTTCGGGCAGGGGACTCACCGTCGACTGTGGACAGCGCTGGGGCCGCAACCGGTGGGCGCTCAGTGGCGCTTCACCCTGTGGGCGCCGAATGCTCACGCGGTCAGCCTGCTCGGTGATTTCAACGGGTGGTCACGGACCCCGCTAGAGCCACTCGGATCATCTGGTGTGTGGGGTGTCGTCGTCACCGCCCAACCGGGAGATCACTACAAGTTTGGTGTCGTTGGCTCCCATGGTCGCGAAGTCCTACGCGCTGATCCGATGGCGCGTCGCAGTGAATGCCCACCGGGCGATGCCAGCCGAGTGCCGCATCCGGAGCCACCCACGTGGTCCGATCACCAGTGGATGGCAAGCCGGCGACGATTCATCGACGGTGATGCACCGCTATCGATCTATGAGGTGCATGCACCCTCGTTCGCCGGGGGTGATGACTGGGATCGATTCGCCGACCGGGTGATCCCTCATGTGGTGGGTATGGGTTTCAGCCATCTCGAGTTGTTGCCCGTGGCCGAACATCCCTTCGGCGGGTCGTGGGGATATCAGGTGTCGGGTTTCTACAGCCCGACGGCGCGACTTGGTGACACCGTGGGCCTGGCTCGGCTCGTGGACCGGTGCCATGCCGAGGGCATCGGTGTGATCTGCGATTGGGTACCTGCGCATTTCGTTCGCGATGCCTGGGCCCTCGGACGTTTCGATGGCACCGCTCTATACGAACATGCCGATCCACGCCGAGGGGAACATCCCGACTGGGGCACCTACGTGTTCAACACGGCTCGGCACGAGGTACGCAACTTTCTCATTGCGAATGCCTGCTACTGGCTCGAGGAATTCCACCTTGACGGCCTCCGGGTCGACGCGGTGGCATCGATGCTGTACTTGGATTATTCGCGCGCCGACGGGGAGTGGGTCCCCAACGCCGAGGGTGGCAATATCGACCACGACAATGTGGCCTTCCTGCGCGAACTGAACACGGTGATCGCCGACGAGGTCCCCGATGCATTGATGATCGCGGAGGAGTCAACGGCATTCCCGGGCGTCACCACCCCGGTTGCCGACGGTGGGCTCGGTTTCACGCACAAATGGAACATGGGGTGGATGCACGACACGCTCACTTGGGCACGTCGCGAACCCGTGCATCGCCGCCACCACCATGGCGAGTTGGTGCACACCACCGATTTTGCATTCGCCGAACGGTCCGTGCTGCCGCTCAGCCACGACGAGATGGTGCACGGCAAGGGCAGCCTGCTGGCGAATATGTCGGGTGACGACCTGACGAAATTTGCCACCCTGCGCAATCTGTACGCCTGGCAGTGGTCAGCACCTGGAGCGCCGCTGTTGTTCATGGGGTCCGAATTTGCCCCATGGTCGGAATGGGATCACACCGGCATTATCGATCCCGACACGGTTCCTGATGGACCTCATCGCGCGATGTCGGCGTTGGTTGCGCACCTCGGGAATCTGCGCACCACATGGCGGGCGCTGTGGGTGGGCGATGACGATGTCGAGTCCATGAGGTGGCTCGACACGGCAGATGCAGAGAACTCGATCCTTCCGTATCTGCGCACAGACGGTGTGTCGCACGTGGTCTGCGTGACGAACTGGACGCCGGTCGAGCGCGGTGGCTACCGCGTTGGGCTGCCCACCCGGGGCGCATGGGAGGTCATCTTGTCGACCGACGCGGCCAACTTCGGTGGAGCCGGCCGAGGTCATGCCATGGGCGAGCGACTCGCGGTCGACGATGTTGCCTGGCAGGGCTGCCCACACAGTGCGGCCATCGACCTTGCCGGAATGGCCACTGTGTGGATCGCGATGGGTCGATGAACGACCAGCGATCGGTCGTGTCGGCGGGTCTCGTTCTCGCTGCGGCTGTTGGGGTGTTCGGCATCGCCTTCGGTGCGGGAGCGGTCAGTGCCGGGGCATCGGTGTGGCAGACGTGTGTGATGTCGTTGGCGGTGTTCACCGGCGCGTCGCAGTTCTCCGCTATCAGCGTGATCGCCGCTGGTGGTGGCACGGTGGCTGCTCTCGGTGGCGCCACGCTGCTTGCGGCCCGCAACGGTGTCTACGCCCTCGCGATGTCGCGGGTGCTTCCCCGAGGCCGGTTGGCCACCCGGTTGATCGCGGCTCAGGTCACCATCGACGAGTCGACCGCGATGGCGTCGGCGGCGCGTGATGACGCTGACGCGCGACGTGCATTCTGGGTGACGGGGATTGGGGTCTACGTGTTCTGGAATATCGGCACGCTCGTGGGGGCGGTGGCGGGCAGCGCCGTCGACCCGGCCGTATTCGGACTTGACGCTGCGTTTCCGTCCGGATTCGTAGCGATGCTGGCACCGTTGATGGACCAGCCTGCACATCGTGCCGCAGCCATCGGCGGGGCCGTGATCTGCCTTGTCGCAACCCCGGTGCTACCGGTGGGGCTTCCGATCCTCTGCGCTGCCGCGGCGGTCATGCTGGGGGTGCGACGATGACATGGACACTGGTGATCGTGCTGGCCGTCGTTGCCTACACCTTCAAAGCCACCGGCATGGTGCTGGCTGCGGGTCGCCGGCTGCCACCGGTGCTCGACCGCGCTGCGGCGTTGGTGCCCGCCGCGCTCATTGCCGCGTTGGTGGTCAACGACACGGTGACGTCAGCGGGAGCATTGACCATTGATGCGCGGGCGGTCGGCGTCGGCGCGGCGATAGTTGCCGCGTGGCGACGGGCGCATCTCATCGTGGTGATCGTGCTGGGCGCCGCGGTGACGGCGGCTGTGCGTGCGATCGGGATGTAGCGCTGCTCAGCGCCCGATGCTGCTCGTGCTGACGCTCCGCAATGATCCAGCGGCTTGCTCCGGTGGGACAACATTGATGAGCACGCCGGTCCCGCGCTCGAAGCCGGCTTGAGTGACGAGATTCGGCCAGATGTGGATGTGCCAGTGGTATTCGCCGGCGTGCTGATGAGGTGCCGAGTGGAAACCCACGTTGTAGGCAACATCGCCGAGGGTGACATGTAGCGCGGCCATCGCATCGCGCAGCGTGCGCCCAACCGCGGCCAGCGACTCACTCGTCGCATCCTGTAGATGCTGGCCGTGATCGCGAGGAATGATCAGCAATTCGTATGGCGTGCCGCTCCAGTAGGGGCACAGCACCACGGCGTGATCGTTGGCGGCGACGATGCGCGTGCCGGCCGCAAGTTCTGCCTCGATCGTTGTACACAGAACACATCCGCCGGCGAAACGGGCAAAGGCCTTTTCCTCTTCGAGAACTTCACCGGGAACGAAGGGAAGTCCCATGAGTTGGCCGTGGGGATGGCTGAGCGAGGCACCGGCCTCGCGACCGTGGTTCACAATCGCTTGGGTGTAGCGGATGTGCTTAGCGCCCGCGTGCGAGATGAAGCGTCGCTGTAAGGCGAGCATGAACTGTTCCGCCGCGGTGTCGTCGAGTCGGTCGAGGCCCGCGAGATGGTCGGGGGTGTACACGAAGACTTCGTGGATGCCGGTGCCGTCGGCAGTGACATGCACCGGCCCCTCGTGGTGAACGGCGAATCCGTCCTCTCCGTCAAAGGCGGGGTACAGGTTTGGGATCACCCGTACGGTCCACGATCCTGATTCGTCGATGGTCTCAAGTGCCGGTGGCGTGGACTCCTCGTTGCCGGGACAGAACGGGCACGGTCGATCACTCGGACCGTCGGCGACGGGAGAGCGTGGTGCGAAGTCGGTCGGTCGCTGCGCCCGCTCGGACACGATGGTCACCCAGCGACCGGTCAGCTGGTTCAGGCGGAGCTGGCTCACAGTGCTTCTCAGGATAGACCGCTCAGATGCCGGGTCGGCACACCAACCGGCGACATGGGGAGTCGTGGGTTCCGCGGTGCGCTTATGAAAGGCGCCGGTAGATGGAAATGTGGTTGTCGTCGCCCGACGTAAATGCTGATCCGTCCCAGTCGGCGAATCGGTTGTCGAGCACGAGTCCGGCGTCGGTCGCCATCTGGTCGACTTCAGTGATCGAGAGGTAGCGGATACTCCACGGTCGTAGACGTACTCGGTCGCCATCGGTGAACTCGATGAAGTGCCCCTCGGCAATGTGGTCGTCGCCGTGATGCCGCGCCACCGACAGCACGACCCGCTCGGTCGTCATCGATCGCACACCCACCGTGGTGCTGCTGTCGTCATCGCTCGGCGGCACGGCTGCCTCGACAACGAAGATCCCACCGGGCGCTAGCACGGTGGCCACGGAGGCGAACAGCGCACGTTGGCGATCTTCGGTGTGCAGGTTGAACACCGTGTTGTAGGCCGCCACCACGGCAGCGATGTGCTCGTCGTGGGTTGCTGTGACGAGGTCATCCACCATGTCGCCGCGCACGGCCACGATCGTGCGCTCGGTGTCGTTGACGGCGAGTTGTTCCAGCATCTCCGAACTCACGTCAATCCCGATGACCCGGCGCCCACGAGCCGCGATAGCAAGCGCCACACGGCCGGTGCCGACCCCTAGTTCGCATACTGCGCCCGCTGGGGCGTGCTCATCGACCACTGCAGCGAGAGCATCCACATCGCTCAAGTCGTGGTACCAGTCGTCGTAGACATCTGCGAAGGCACGGCCATAGGTGTCGGCCGTGTAGCCGGCCATGGTGCGCGCGTCGCCCGCTGCAGCGCTGTCGCTGCTGGCGGCATCATCGCGTTGGCGGGGTTCCACGTCGGCAACCTATCGGTGGTCGTGGCTCACAGCCGTCGTGATCGTGTTGCTGCCCTAGGCTCAGGGGCGTGTCATCGGAGCGACTCGGGGTGTACCTGGACCATGCGGCAACCGGTCCTGTGCGGGCGTCGGTTGTTGACGCGATGTCGGCGGTCTGGTCGGACCAGTGGGCAAACCCGGCGGCAGCGCATCGCCGTGGACGCGATGCCCGTCGCACCCTCGACGATGCTCGCGAGCGACTGGCGGATGTTCTGGGAGTCGCTGCAGCCGATGTTGTGGTGACCAGCGGTGGCACCGAGGCCGATAATCAGGCCATCACCGGTGCCGTCGTCGCAACCGGTGGTGTGGCGGTATGCAGCGCAGCCGAACACCATGCGGTGCTCGATCCCGTCATGCACAGCGGTGGTGTGGTGGTGCGGTGTCGCGAGGACGCCCATATCGACCTCGATGCGCTCGCCGATGCCCTTGATAGGGCGCAGGCTCACCAGCCCGTGGCGGTGGTATCGGTGATGGCGGTGAACAACGAGGTCGGAACGATCACCGACCTGGATGCGGTGGCGGCGGTGATCCGCCGTCACGCCCCGGGTGCGTGGTTCCACTGTGATGCGGTGCAGGCCGCCACATGGCTCGATATGGCCGATATGTGTCGCGTGGCCGACATGGTGTCACTGTCGGCGCACAAGTTCGGGGGGCCGCATTCGGTGGGGGCGCTCGTTGTCCGCAACGGTGTGTCGCCAGCTCCGCTGCTGCTGGGTGGCGGTCAAGAACGTGGCCGTCGCAGCGGCACGGTGGACGTTGCCGGGGTTGTCGGTATGTCGACAGCCCTAGCTGATGCCGCCGCTGAACGGGCCGAGGTGGTGGCCCGGGTGAATGAACTGCGCAACCGATTGCTGGACATGATCTCGGTGGTCGATGGGGTGGCACCAACGGTGGCCCCGCAGGCCACCGTTCCCGGGATCTGTCATGTCTGTGTCGAGGGGGTCGAGTCGGAGGCGTTGCTGTTCATGCTCGACACTGCGGGCATCGCAGCGAGCGCTGCGTCGGCGTGTGCGAGCGGCGCCATGCAGGCCTCGCATGTGACCGCGGCGATGGGTGTGCCGCCATCGCGCGCCCGTGGCGCATTGCGGCTGAGCCTGGGTCGCACCACCACAGCGGACGACATCGAACGAGCGGGCGAGGTACTGGTCGATGTCATTGCGAGGTTGCGCCGATGAGTCGGGTACTCGTTGGCATGAGTGGCGGGGTCGATTCCTCTGTTGCCGCCGCGGTGCTGGTCGATGAGGGTCATGAGGTTGTTGGGGTCACGATGCGGCTGTGGGGCGGCGATGCCGATACCGGCTGCTGCAGCGTGTCCGATGTCGAGGATGCACGTCGTGTCGCCGACCAGTTGGGCATCGACCATGTGGTGTTCAACTTCTCCGATGACTTCGAGCAACATGTGGTGACGCCATATGTCGATGGTCATCGTGCCGGAATCACCCCCAATCCGTGTATCGAGTGCAACCGGCATCTGAAGTTCGAACGGCTGGCCGAGCGGGCGCATCTCCTCGGCTTTGATGCTGTGGCAACGGGGCATCACGCGCAAATCGAACTCCGTAACGACCGTTGGACCCTGCGCCGTGGTGCCGACCCGGCAAAGGATCAGAGCTATGTGCTGCACATGGCAGATCAGGCAACCCTGTCGCGCACGCTCCTGCCGATTGGGGCAATGCACAAAGATGAGGTCCGGGCGATCGCGCGAGAGATCGGCCTGCGCACCGCCGGCAAACCCGACAGCCAAGATGTGTGCTTCATCCGATCTGACGAAGGGCGGGCACGTTTTCTTGGGGATCGGATCCCACTACGTGCGGCTGCGGTGGTCGACACCGACGGGGTCGATATCGGCCGCGTCGAATCGGTGGAAACGGTGACCATCGGGCAACGACGTGGGCTGGGTCTGCCCGGCGGTGGGCCGGTGCGGTACGTCGTCGATGTCGACCATGCTGATCCTGATCGACCGGTGGTGGTGGTTGGCGCCCACGATCATCTGCTGCGTGACGCAATGGCCGTCGGGTCGATGTCGTGGACTGATGCACCGGTGTGTGGTGACGTGCTGGTGCAGGTCAGTGCTCATGGCGAACCGATGGCGGCCACCATTGGCGGCCCCGATGCTTCTGGTCGGCACATTGTCACCACAGCACGCCCTCATCGCCGTGTGGCTCCCGGCCAGTCCGCTGTTCTCTATGACCTTGCTGACGACTGCGTGCTCGGCGGAGGCATCGTCGTCAATTAGGCGTCATCGAACTGGGTTGTTGACGACCGTTGCGGTCAGGGCATCGATGCCGTGGACGGTGTCCGTGAAAGCGCATTCAACGCCCACCCAGGGCGCGTGGGAGCCACCAGAACCGCACGTGCATGAATCGCTCGTCCCCGCGGGTTGTTGCGACCATCGGCGATCAGCACTGTGGTCGATTCACGCACGGTGATTTCGATGGCGGTGCCCCCAGCTGGCCCGGTGAGGTCAGCCGCGCCGGTGTCCGCCGATGCCAACATCACCCCGGTGAGGTCCCGGTGACGCATCATGAGCGTTTCGTTGAGCACCAGGGGATCATGCACGACGATTCCAGCGGGGACACCGACTAGCCACCGTCGTGCCAAGCGGTGCCACCGCGGTGCTGCAAAGACGGCGGCGGCGATGGCAGGCCCTCCCGTCACGATGGTGGTCAAAACCATCTCCTGCGCGAGTGCGACTGCAGCAACACTCGACAGGGCCGACCACACCACCCACATCACAAGAGCAGCGGCACCGAAGGCTGCGGGAGGGCGCAACAGCAACCGTGTCTCTGCGCCGTAGGCCGATGCTTGGACAAACGCAGCGCCGACCTCTGCACTCAACACGACGACGGTGGCGGCGCTGGCGGCCACGGCAGCAATACCTAATGCCAGCGGTTCGAGGGCGGCGTTGTCGATGGCAGTGATGGCGACGGCAATCGGCGCGAGCGGCACCGTGATGCGCGCGACGGTGAGCGTGATCACCGCGGGCACCGATACGGCCACGGCAGCGATCGTCCACACCGCGGCCAGCACCCATCGGGTGGCGCCGGCATCGTCGACCACGAATGACACCGCGGAGCCGACGGCGATCCAGGCCATGCGCAGCACCCAGACCGCGATCAGCGATCGACGGCGGTGTGGGGTGGCGTTGTGTGCGACGTGGTCGGGCACGTCGCACAGTCTGCCGGGAGGTGACGGTGTCCGCTCCCGGTGCCGGCCGGCAGCGTCCGGGTCGTGCCACCCATGCCCGACATGGCAAGGTGAGCCGATGGCGACAGGCGCTGCGCTCGAGGTGATCACTCCTGGCGCCAGCGTGGGGGTGGGAAGCCTTCCGCACCGCGACGCTCAGGCCGCTGTCGAGTTCACCATTGCCAACTTCGATGTGCCGGTGGTACCGCGGCTACCGCGTCGAAGCGGCTCGGAATCCCTGGTTGCTCAGGCGATGGTTGGCGCGGCGGGAATCACCCTCGGCCAGTACGGCACGGTAGCGGTCGACGTCGACCGACTCGATCCTGATGCGGCGGTTGTCACCGGCCTGCACACCGAGAACTTCGGTGGCTTTCGTGCATTCGTGGAACATGCACCGCACCTGTTGCAGGAGGGGCGTGCATTCAAATGGCAGTTCGTCGGCCCGGTCACCCTGGGTGGCGCGTTGGTGCGTGCTGGAGCGCCGCGCAGCCTCGCGTTCGAGGTTGCCGAGCGCACGGTGGCCGCCCATGTGAGCGCACTCGGTGCGCTGTTGGCATCGGCGTTGCCCGGGCACCCGCAGTTGATCATTCTCGACGAACCCTGGCTTGCCGACCTGATGTCGAGCGATTTCCCCCTGGCTCCTGACGCCGCAGCCGACCTGGTGTCGTCGGCCATGGCCGCCGCACAGCCCTATGGCACTGTTGGGTTGCACTGCTGTTACGACGCCGACTGGCCGCCGTTGCTCGAGGCAGGCCCGCAGGTGCTGTCGCTGCCGGCCTCGCCGCGGGTCGCCAATGTGGCGGGGTACCTCGAGCGCTTCCTCGATGGTGGCGGGTGGATCGCGTGGGGTGCTGTCAGTACCGACGGGCCGGTTGGGGTGACGGCGTCACGGGCCTGGGGTGCGCTTACCGACATGTGGTGTGACCTCGTCAAGCGCGGTATCGACCCGGATCTGTTGCGGGATCGCAGCATGATCAGCCCGCGCCGTGGGCTCGCGTCGTATCCGCCGGTAGTGGCCGCTGATATTTGCCGTACCTTGCGCGACGTTGGTCGCCGAGTTCGCGATGCGGCGTGCGCCACCAAATTGATGCTGAGCACGTGATTCGGCAATGCCTGGGGTGCGTGCGACCCGGTCGCACCCTCTCTCTACACTCCAGCCATGGCTGAGGATCCGCGGGAACGTATCGCTGCGCTACGCGCCAAGATCGATCGTCACAACATCGCGTACCACACCAACGACGCCCCCGAGATCCCCGATATCGAGTTCGATCTGCTGGTCCGCGAACTGCACGAACTTGAAGAGCGCCATCCCGAATTAGTCGATGCGGAGTCGCCGACCCAGGGCGTCGGGTCGGTGACCTCGGCGACCTTTGCACCGGTCACCCATGCCGCACCGATGATGAGTCTCGACAACGCGATGGATGCCGACGAGTTGCAGGCGTGGGGCAATCGGGTGTCGCGTGGTCTCGATGGTGAACCGACACGGTTTGTATGCGAACTCAAGATCGATGGGTTGGCAATGAGTCTGCGCTATGAGCGTGGTGCTCTGGTCACTGCGGCTACGCGTGGCGACGGTCGCACGGGTGAAGACGTCACGGCGAACGTGCGCACCATTTCAGATATCCCTCATCAGATCGAGGGTGCCCCGCCGGTATTCGAGGTGCGTGGCGAGGTCTACATGCCCGTCAGTG
Organism: Ilumatobacteraceae bacterium; assembly: GCA_017859395.1. Classification (GTDB taxonomy): domain Bacteria; phylum Actinomycetota; class Acidimicrobiia; order Acidimicrobiales; family Ilumatobacteraceae; genus Casp-actino5. The sequence continues at coordinate 57,163 of JAFMNE010000003.1, forward strand.
GCTTTGATGCCTATAACCAAGCGGCAACCGAGGCTGGAGAGCGCACGCTGGTGAATCCACGGAACGCGGCTGCGGGGTCGCTGCGCCAGAAGGATTCCGCGGTGACCGCTCGGCGGAATCTCGCGTTTTGGGCATATGACGTCGGCGAGGTCACCGGTGATGTGGGCACCGACATTACCGCTGCTGATCACACGGCGATGTTGACGACCATCGAACAATTCGGGTTACCGGTCAACCCGGCGATCCGCACGGTCGACACCATCGATGAGGTGTTCGAGTTCTGCCAGTACTGGGCCGATCATCGTCACGATCTCGACTACGACATCGACGGAGTGGTGGTGAAAGTCGACAGCGCAGATCAGCGTCGTCGGCTCGGGTTCACATCGCGGGCGCCGCGCTGGGCCATCGCGTTCAAGTTTCCGCCCGAAGAGCGCACCACACGCCTGGTCGACATCCAGGTCTCCGTTGGGCGTACCGGGCGGGCCACACCCTTTGCTGTGCTCGAACCGGTGTTTGTCGGCGGTTCGACGGTGTCGATGGCCACATTGCACAACCAGGATCAAGTTCGGCTCAAAGATGTGCGCCCTGGCGATGTGGTGGTGGTGCGCAAAGCCGGCGATGTCATCCCCGAGGTGGTCGGCCCGGTTCTGTCGGAGCGCCCCGCCGACAGCGAACCGTGGAGCTTTCCGTCGCTGTGCCCATGTTCGCTCTCGTCCACCTTGGTCCGTGTCGATGGCGAAGCCGACACGCGATGCGTCGAAGCGGCATGCCCATTCCAACGCGACCAGCGCATCATCTACTGGGCCACCCGTGGGGCGATGGATATCGAAGGTCTCGGCGAGCGGACGGTGGCTCAACTCACCGCGGCCGGCCTTGTGAACGATGTGGCCGACCTGTACCGACTCGACGCCGACATGGTGGAGACCTTGGAGGGTTTCGCGCGGATTTCTGCCGAGAAACTCATCGCGGCCATCGATGCGTCCCGGTCACAACCGGCCTGGCGGGTGCTCACCGGGTTCGGTATCAAACACCTCGGTCCGTCCGCATCGCAGTCGCTCGCGGTGGCCTTTGGCAATGTGCGCGCGGTCCTGTCGGCAACCGATGCCGAACGCGACGACGTCGACGGGGTGGGGTCGGTCATTTCGGCCTCGATCGCCGCCTGGTTCGACATGGAGTCAAACCGGGAACTCGTCGATCGTTTGGAGGCCAATGGTGTCCGCCTCGATGTGGTCGATCCGGCGCTCATTCCCGATGAGACGGTTGCGGCAACTCTGGACGGCCACGTGGTGGTCATCACCGGCAATGTTCCCGGGTATACCCGCGATGGAGCCAAGGCCGCGGTCCTTGCTCGCGGCGGTACCTCGCCGGGCAGTGTGTCGAAGAGCACGAGCGTGCTCGTTGTGGGCGAGGGCGCCGGCGCGTCAAAACTCACGAAGGCAGAGCAGTTGGGCATACCCCAGATAGATGCCGACGCCTTTGAGACGCTGTTGGAAACGGGCCACCTACCGCCCTCTTGAGCGACAACGTTTGGTGGGAATTACACCACGTTGAATTGCCAGGTGAACGACCGCGCGCGTTCACGGCCTTCGGCGATCGGCCAGTGCACCACCGTCACCCGGTGAATTCCCGGCTCGAACCGTTCGATCTCGGCAGCAGCCGATGGGGTGAACGTGAGCGTGGAGTTGCCGGGTTCGAACACGGTCACCGGTGGCACCGAAATCTGTTCCCCGGGATCGGTGAGGCTGTCCTGCAGACTCGACAGGTCAACGGTGTCAAGTTCGACGCCATCGACGATCAGAACACCTGTGTAGCCGGGCGCAAGATCGACGAACACATTCGTTTGTGCCAGGGCCTGTTCGGCATCGGGCACCGGGACGACCGACTCCACCGTGGCGGGAAGGTCCACTCGGTCGTCGCCGGTCACTCCGATGAGTAGACCTCGCGCAACGAGGACCAGCCCGAGAGCGATGACCGCGGACACGATGAGCAGACCGCGGTCGATGCGCCGTCGGCCACCCGTGGTTGGTGCTCGATCGTTCGAGGGCGTCGACGCGTCGTCAGCCACCACGGCAGTGGCCTGTTCGGCGCTTTCAGGGGAGGGGATTGGGTCGATGGTGTCGGCCACGACGCCATCATGCCCGGCCGTCGGCGGTGACCCCAACCGGAGCGTGAACACCGATAGCGTCGAGGGCTCGTGGATGGATCGCTCGAGCAGGTGCTGCCCGATGTCGGCACGGTGGTCGGCGGCCGATGGGTCGTCACCGCGGCGGTGTCGTCGGGGTCAAGCTTTTCCGTATTCGATGCGCGTGGTGTCGACGACCAGCCGGTCACCTTGAAATGCGTCACCCCGGCCCTGTCGGCACCCGTGGGCTTCGATCAGCGCTTTGACGCGGCAATGCGGCGTTGTTCAGTGGTGAGCCATCCCGGTTTGGTTGCCGTGTTCGACTGGGGTAGTGAGACAACACCGATGGGTCGGCGCTCATGGGTCGTGACCGAACCGATCGAGGCCGGAAGTCTTCGTGATGTGCTCGATCGAGGCCGGCGTCTGTCGCCATCGCAGGCTCTGGCGGTCGGCCTCGATATCTGTCGGGCGTTGGCCGAAGCACACGCCCACGATCTAGTCCATGGGGAGATCACGCCATCGAAGATCCTCTTCGGTGCTGATGGTCGCCCGCGACTGGCGGATGTGGGTCCTGCATGGGTGCTGGCTGAGCCGTCCTGGGTTGACCCCGCCGGTATCGACAATCATGTTGCGGCCTACGCGTCACCGGAGCAGGTACACGGCGCACCTCCGGGACCTGCGTCGGATATCTACGCACTTGCGCTGGTGCTGGTTGAGGCTGTGACCGGGGCGGTTCCCTTCGATGCCGGGTCGACTACCGCTACTCTCGCCGCACGCGTCGACCGGTTGCTCCCGGTTGGCGCTGAACTCGGACCACTTGCTGCACCGTTGGAGCGAGCAGCCCGTCCCGACCCGGCAGAGCGCAGCGATGCGGTGGCGATGGGCACCGCATTACTGGAGGTCGCGCGCCGTCTCCCGAGGCCAGAACCGGTGCCTGTGCCGTCGCGACCTGTGCCGCGCACCGCCGTCGCCGACCGCACCGAGGCGCTGACGATCGTCACCTCCGATGACCCGGCGACGACTGGCCCTGTCACCGCACCGACACGATCGCTGCCGGTTGCCGAGGTGGTTCAGGACGACTCCGCAGCGGACGCCTCCACTGGAATACCCGCTGCTGACACCGCCGAGCCCGACGCGGGGGGCGTCGCCGCACCCCGTCGGCGTCCCCGATGGCTGCTGCCCACCGCTGCTGCTGCGGGCGTCATCATTGTGGTTCTTGCCCTGCGATGGCTGCTGGTGACGCCAGTGCACACCGTTCCCGATCTGGTTGGTGTGGAAGAGTCCGCGGCCATCAATCGCGTTGCTCCGTTCGCCTGGGAAGTTGAAATCGTGCGGCAGCGATCCGATGAGGTTCCTGATGCGGGAACGGTCATATCAAGCAGCCCGTCGGCTGGGGTCGAGATCGCCGAGGGTGGGCTCCTTCGTCTGGAGGTCAGCGATGGGCCTCTGCTGCGCGAGCTCCCGGAGGTCACCGGCCTGGCTGCCGAGGCGGCCATCGCAGCCTTATCCGGGGCGGGGCTCGACCCCTATGAAGAACGAATTGCCAACGAGGTCATTCCTGCAGGTGAGGTGATTTCGTGGGATGTGCCCGGCGACATGACCGTGCGTGCCGGATCCCGCGTCGAACCGGGAACCGTTCTGCGCCTCGTGGTGTCATCGGGGCCGGCTGCGCGAACGGTGCCCGATCTCAGCGGTGCCCAAGTCGGTGCAGCGCGGGCCTCACTTGTTGATATCGGACTGCGCATCACCACGGTCGAATCCATCTACGACGATGAAATCCCCGAGGGTCAGATCATCGCCCAAGATCCGGCCCCGGGTACCAGCGTCGATCGTGGAACCACCGTGGGGGTCACCGTGTCGCTCGGTGTGGAGGTCCTTGTGATGCCATCGCTGGGCGATGACATCGATTTCGAGACGGCACGCAGAATTCTGAGCGATGCCGGTTTCGAGGTGGAACTGATCCTTGGTGCGCGTGATGGCATCGTGGACGAGGTCACGGTCAACGGTGAGACGGTGCGTGCAGGCGACGAATTCGAGCCTGGCACGGTCGCTGAAGTCACCGCCGTCTGATTCTGGGGTGCGAATCGCGCGTGCGACGGTCTCGTCGGCGCGGTTGCTCGGTCACTAGCGTGTCGGAATGACCGGTCGGCTCACAGGGCGCGTGGTGGTGGTGACCGGTGCCGGTCGCGGCCTTGGCCGGGCCCACGCTCTGGCATTGGCCGCCGAGGGTGCCTTGGTGGTGGTGAACGATCTCGGAGTCGACGATGATGGCCACGGCTCCGATGCCACCGCCGCCGATGCCGCGGTGGCAGAGATTGTCGCCGCGGGAGGGTCAGCGGTCGCCGACCATCACGACGTGTCGGATTGGGAAGCCGCCGGAGCGGTTATCGCGGGCGCCGTTGCAGCCTTCGGCAATGTCGATGTGGTCGTCAACAATGCGGGAATCCTGCGGGATCGGGCGATTGTGACGATGACGGAAGCCGATTGGGATGATGTGCTGCGGGTGCATCTCAAGGGCCATTTCGCGATGACGCACTGGGCAGCGGCTCACTGGCGTCAGCGCCATCACGACGGTGAACGTCGACCCCGATCTCTGATCCATACGGCCTCCACTTCGGGGCTGTTCGCTAATCCGGGTCAATCGAATTATGGGGCGGCAAAATCGGGAATTGCGACGCTCAGTCAGATCGCTGCGCAGGAACTGGGCCGCTATGGCGTCATCTCTAACTGCATCGTCCCCGGCGCTCGCACACGGCTCACACTCGCTCAACCCGGGCTCCCCGAAATCATGGAGCCACCCCCGGGAGGGTTCGACGAATGGGACCCGGCCAATGTGTCACCTCTCGTCGTGCTGCTCGCAGCAGAGGAATGCCGGGTCACGGGTGAGACGCTGTCGGTCATGGGCGGTTCGCTGCAGCGAATGATGCCCTGGACTCCCGGTGCATCAGCCGAGAGTGCGACCACGTGGACGGTAGACGGTTTGGCCGGCGCGCTCGAGTCGCTACGAACCTCGTAATTAGGTTCGCCGCGGGTGTTAGATGCCTGCGGTGATGGCCACGATTTCTTCGGCGACAGCGAGCGAGACCTCGTCATCGGGAAGGCCAGCTTGCAGCGCCATCACCCGCATGATGTCGCCCTCAACCTGCACCTGCCCGGTCATGAAGGCCTGCATCACCACTGCCGGATCGCGTTCCACCAGCAGTGCCCGCGCAGTGGCGTGGGTGAGCGTGATGGTGGCGTGGGGGTCATCAACGACGCCGAGATCGAGATCGACAATGCCGTCGGACGTGTCGAGGTGGGCAGCGATCTCACCATCGCCGAAGGGCACCTCCGTGACGGTCAAGTTCACCCGAACTTCAATGGTCGGAGGGGCCACAGCGTCGGCATGGCGCTGACGGATCTCCCGCGCGGCCTCGATCCATTCGGGAGTGAGGAACTCGTGGGACACACCCGCACGTTACCGCTGCTGGTGGGCGAGGGCGATGCCCAGCCCGCCGGTCATTCGCCGGCGTGCAGGGTGATCATTCGACGATCGGCGGTTACCTCGGCAAGCACGTCATGGTCAAGGTCGTAACCGAGGCCTGGTGCGGTGGGCACCTCGACCAATCCATCGACAACGTCGATTGGGTCACGCACGATGTCGCGAGCCCAGAAGCGACGCGAGGCGCTAATGTCCCCCGGCAAGGTGAAGCCGTCGAGGGCTGCGAGGGCGCAGTTAGCTGCTCGGCCAATGCCGGTCTCCAACATTCCACCGCACCACACCGCAATGCCGCGGTCACGGCAGAGGTCGTGGATGCGGCGCGCGGTCAGGTAGCCGCCGACACGCCCCGGTTTGATGTTGATCACCGATGTGGCGCCGACATCAATGGCATCCGATGCCTGGGTGAGCGACTCGATCGACTCGTCGAGGCAGACGGGTGTCGTCGACGCGGCCGCGAGGGCGGCATGAGAGAGCAGGTCGTCGACGGGCATGGGCTGCTCGATCAACAGCAGGCCGAACTCGTCGAGGCGGCAGAGATGGTCGATATCGGTGCGCCGGTAGGCGGTATTGGCGTCCACCTGCAGGCCCATGTCATCGCCGATGAGGTCGCGCACGCGGCGGACCGGTTCGATGTCCCAGCCGGGTTCGATCTTGAGTTTGATGCGGGCATAACCGTCATCGACGTATCCCTGCACCGCGGTAAGAAGGTCGTCGAGGTTGTCGAAGATGCCGACGCTGACACCGCTTGGCACGTGGTCCCTCGTACCGCCCAGTAGCTGGTGCAGGGTGCGGTTCTGCGCCCGCAATTCGGCATCGAGTGCCGCCATCTCGAGCGCTGCCTTGGCCATATGGTGGCCTTTGAACGGTGCCAGAACCCGGTCGACGTCGGCAGCCGATATGTCACCGGCAGCGGCCAATGCAGGCGCCAAGAATCGCTCGATCACTGTGGCGACGCCATCGACGAACTCCGATGAGTACAAGGGCTCGGACATCGCGACGCATTCGCCCCATCCGGTGGGCTCGTCGGCGCCGTCGTGGCACCACCCCACGAGCAGGATGTCGCGGGCGGTCTGGGAACCGAAACTGGTGCGGAAGGGCGTGACCAGCGGCATGGCGATGCGACGAAGTTCGATTCTGGTCAGGTGCATGTCACTCGCTGTCTTTCAGTAGGTAGTCACCGTCGCGACTCATACCGATCACCGTGGCACCCCGGGCCATTGCTGTTGTGAGGGCCTCGCGGACGTCGACGCGCCAGCGCTCGGCAACGGTGGGGTCGGTGCGTCGCAGAGCCACGATGTCGGCCGGTGTGGGTACGTGAAGGTCTGCTGGAACATTCTCGGATCGGGTTCGGTCGGCAACGGCCCAAGCAGCGACAAGTCGGTCACTGTCATCCCCGGCGTTCACTGCGTCGCTCATCGGCCCGTAGAAGTTCACCAGATACTCCGAGATCTCGGCTCCGAGCACTTCGAGGTTGAACCATGCGTTGGCGCGCACGAGGGGATCGAACGTCCATGTGATCCAGTCGATGTCGCGCTCGGCGGCCCATGTGCGCTGGTGGTACTTCATGGCGCGTCCCAGCCCGCTGTGACGTACTCCCGGCAGCACGCCGGTGATGTGACTATGCAGAGCGGACTGGCCCAGATGTCGGGCGAGGAAACCAAACGAGGCGCCGAGCAGGTGGTCGCCGTCGTATGCGCCGGCCACGTAACCACCGGCGTGCTCGATCGCAAGCAGCAACTCGGCGCCGACCATCGGCCGGTTCGCCCCCCAGATCTGCTGCAGAACGCGTCCAGCATCGGCCATTTCGGCCGGCGTAGACAAGGTGACGATGGTGATGTCGGGGCCGACGTCATCGCTCACAACGCCCACGGTAGCCGTGGGGGCGTGGGCTGCCATGGCCGGTCTGGGCCATCTGGTCGCATTGACATCTCGTACGAAGACGTGAGCGTGGTTGGTGGCGAGCGTGTCGGTAGGTAACGATGTCGGTCTATGTCGCGGATCCTCGTCACTGAAGCCATTGCCGACGGCGGCCTTGACCGCTTGCGAGCCGCCGGGCACACGGTGGATGTCCGCGAGGGTCTCAGCCCGTCAGAGCTTGTGGACGCGATCGATGGCGCGCATGCGTTGATCATTCGGTCGGCGACGCAGGTCACCGACGAGGTGCTGGCAGCGGGCCGCGATTTGGTGGTGGTGGGTCGCGCCGGGATCGGTCTCGACAATGTGGACGTGCCCGCCGCAACCGAGCGTGGCGTGATGGTGGTGAATGCACCGCAGTCAAACATCATCTCGGCGGCCGAACACACCATGGCGCTGCTGCTGGCTCAAGCCCGCAATGTTCCTCAAGCTCACTCGGCCCTTGTCGACGGACGGTGGGAACGCTCACGCTGGGAAGGTGTTGAACTCGCCGACAAGACCCTCGGTGTCGTTGGGTTGGGCCGCATCGGCAAACTCGTCGCGGACCGGGCGCGCGGATTTCAGATGCGGATCGTGGCCTACGACCCGTTCGTCTCGGCTGACCGTGCCAAGCAGATGGGCGTGGAATTGATGTCGTTGGTCGAGCTGGTTGCGGCCTCGGATTTCTTGACCGTGCACCTGCCGAAGAACAACGAGACCACCGGTTTGATCAACCGCGAATTGTTGTCCGGGGCGAAACCCTCATTGCGGGTCATCAATGTGGCGCGCGGTGGCATCGTTGACGAGGCTGACCTGGCTGCGTGTATTGATGAGGGAATCATTGCGGGAGCAGCGCTCGATGTGTTCTCGACGGAACCGTGCACCGAGTCACCGCTGTTTGGCCGCCCTGAGGTGGTGGTCACCCCGCACCTCGGCGCGAGCACCCGTGAGGCCCAAGACAAGGCCGGCGATGCCATCGCTGACATGGTGTTGCTGGCGTTGGCCGGGGATTTCGTGCCGTGGGCTGTGAACGTTGATGCCGCTGAAGCCAACGAGAATCTTCGGCCCTATCTGGGTCTGGCCGAGCGACTCGGACGGTTGTACTCGTCACTGGTCGGTTCAACTCCCGAATCGTTCGAATTCCGGGTGGAGGGCGATATCGCCGCCTATGACACGCGTATTCTGGGCCTGGCCGTACTCAAAGGGTTTTTCTCGCGGATCTCCGATGAGCAGGTGAGTTATGTGAACGCACCGCGTCTGGCCGGCGCCGCCGGCCTCGAGATGCGCGAGGTGTCGACCGCGGTGTCGGACGAGTACGTCAATCTGCTCACGATCACCGGTGGGCAGCACTCGATTGCGGGCACTCTCACCGGGCGCAGCGCCCGCCAGCGATTGGTGGAAGTGGACGGGCACGGTGTTGATGTGCCGCCTGCCGATCACATGTTGCTGATCTCCAATGACGACCGGCCGGGTGTGATCGGTGCGGTGGGCACCATCCTCGGTGATGCGCAGGTGAATATCGCCGATATGGACGTGGGGCGGGTCGATCGCCCCGGCTCTGCGTTGATGCTGATCGCCATCGGGTCACGGGTGGATGACAGTGTCGCAGATCGGTTGCGTGCGGCGGCCGGGGTGACCAGCGTCATTGCCCTCGAGGGGTGATCAGATGCGACAGTCGTCGCGCGTGGTGATGGCAACCCGCCGCGCAGCCTCGGCATACTCGGCACCGGAGTCGGCGTAGAGAATTGCGCGCGATGAGTTAATGATCACGCCGCGTCCGGTGGCGTCAGCACCAGAGGTGACCGCATCAGCGGCCGAGCCACCCTGCGCTCCAACACCCGGCACCAGGATCGGCAATGAGCCAACTTCTGCACGCACACGGGCCAGTTCGCGGGGATATGTGGCGCCGACGACCACTCCGCAATCGCCGAGCGGTGCCCAACGTTGGGCAACCATGCGTGCAACTCGGATGTAGAGGGGTTCGCCCTCCACCTCAAGCATCTGCAGTTCGTCGCCGCCGGGATTGGAGGTGCGACACAGTGCGATCACCCCGCCACCAGCGGCCAGGAACGGCTCGATCGAATCGGTGCCGAGGTAGGGGTTCACAGTGACGACGTCGGCGCCGTAGCGGTTGAATGCCTCGCGGGCGTACTGCTCTGCGGTGGAGCCGATGTCGCCCCGCTTGGCATCAAGAACGAGCACGACATCGCGGTGGTTGTCGCGGATATGGGCACAGATCCGCTCGAGTTGATCCTCGGCGCCGTGAGCGGCGAAGTATGCGATCTGTGGTTTGAAGGCGCAGACAAGGTCGGCGGTGGCATCGACGATGTCGATACAGAAACGTTCGATCGCGTCGGGGCGCCCGTCGAGTGGTTCGGGCATACGGCTGATGTCCGGGTCGAGACCAACGCACAGGGCGCTATCGCTCACCTCCCATGCCCGTTGAAGGCGGGCATGGAAACCGTCAGCCACTGGCTCAGCCCTCGATGGTGATCGCCGCGGTCGGGCACAGATCCGCAGCGTCGGTCACCGTGGCGCGCAACTCCTCGCCGGGTTCCTCGATGAGAACGTAGAGGTACCCGTCGTCACGTACCTCGAACACCTCAGGGCATACCTGGGCGCACCCACCAGTGGCCGAACAGAGATCGAAGTCGACAACAACGCGCATGATCCCACCCTAGTCGTCGCTGTAGCGCTGGCGTTCGAAGGCCGACAGCACCGCGCGAAGCGAAGCTGTGGTGATGTTCGGATCGGTGCCGATACCCCATTTGGTGGAGGTGCCGGTGGCGCTCTCGACGTAAGCCACCGCTTGGGCGTCGGCTCCACGGCCAATGGCATGCTCGGAGTAGTCGAGGACGTCAAAGGCGACATCCCATTCGGTGCGCAGTGCCGTCACCAATGCCTCGACCGGTCCGTCGCCCTCGCCGGTGAGCGTGACCGATGTGCCATCGACCTCCACTTGGGCACTGAGTCGGGTACGGCCCGCGCCGTCGGCAGTGGAGGTGTGCAACTCGTGACTGCGCAGGCGCATATGCGGTGTCTCGGGCAGGTACTCGGTGCTGAAGGCATCCCACATCACCGATGGTGAGATCTCGGTTCCCGAGTCCTCGGTGATGTGCTGAATGGTCTTGGAGAACTCGATCTGCAGTCGACGGGGCAGGTCGTAGCCGAACTCCTCTTTCATCACGTAGGCAACGCCGCCTTTGCCGGACTGTGAGTTGACGCGAATGACGGCTTCGTAGGTACGCCCGACATGTTTGGGGTCGAGTGGCAGATAGGGCACACCCCAGGTCTCGTAGTCGTCGGGCAGGGCGGCGAATCCCTTCTTGATGGCGTCTTGGTGTGAGCCGGAGAATGCGGTGTAGACGAGATCGCCGACATAGGGGTGTCGCGGGTGCACCGGCAGTCGGTTGCAGTATTCAGCGGTTCGCCGCAGGGCGTCGATATCGGAGATGTCGAGGCCGGGGTCCACCCCGTTGACGAACAGGTTCATGGCAAGGTTGACAACGTCGACGTTGCCGGTGCGTTCACCGTTGCCAAAGAGGGTTCCCTCCACACGGTCGGCACCGGCCATGACACCAAATTCGGCGGCGGCGACAGCGCATCCACGGTCGTTATGAGGGTGGAGGCTGATAATCACCGTGTCACGGTCGCGAATCGTGCGACCGAACCATTCGATGACGTCGCCATACACGTTGGGGGAGTAGCACTCGACGGTCGCGGGCAGATTCAAGATGAGTCGGTCGTCAGGAGTGGGCGCGATCACGTCCATCACGGCTTCACAGACCTCAATCGCGAAGTCCGGCTCGGTCAGCGTGAAGCTTTCCGGTGAGTACTCGTAACGAATTTGCGTGCCGGCCAGGTTCGCTTCATGCTCGCGACACAGTCGTGCGCCCTCTACGGCGATGTCGACGATGCCGGGCTTGTCGAGGCCGAAGACGACCTCGCGCTGCAGCGGGTTCGTCGAGTTGTAGAAGTGCACGATGGCTCGCGGGGCACCCTCGAGCGCTTCGTAGGTGCGTGCGATCAGTTCCGGGCGACATTGCACGAGGACCTGAATCCAGACGTTGTCGGGAATGAGGTCCTCGGTGATCAACTGACGAACGAAATCAAAGTCGGGTTGGCTGGCCGATGGGAAACCGACTTCGATTTCGGTGAAGCCCATCGCGACCAGTTCGCGGAACATCGCCAGCTTGCGCACGGGGTCCATCGGGTCGATCAAGGCCTGGTTGCCGTCGCGCAGGTCGACCGAGCACCAGATCGGGGCTGCGTCGATGGTGCGGTTTGGCCAGGTGCGGTCGGTGAGCACCAGAGGAATGAAGGGTTGGTACCGCTCGAAAGGCATCTGTGTGGGAGTTGCGGGTGTGGGAGCCATGTGGTGGTCGTCTCCGTCGTGAGGTGTCGTGTCGATCGTTGGTGTGTGCAGCGTGGCGGTCGAATCCGGCGGGCGCTGAAAAAGCAAGAAGCCCCCGACCGGGGCGGTGGGGGCGGGCGAACGGGACCGTGCGCGTTCGCCCTACGTAAGCAGGAGAAGGAATTCGCGACGGTCGGCGATGGCGTTCATCGGTAGGGAGGCTACTCCTGTGCGTCGTCACAGGCAAAGCACCGCTGAAATGCCCGGTGGTGGCTGGGTCGCATCGATGGCGTGCACGACGTGGTCCGGGGGGTGGCAGATAGGGTGCAGGTCACCATGACATACAACAACGCGCGCTCGTCGGGGCGCTCCGGTGGCCGCTCGGGCGGGCGCCGCCGGTCATCAGGTGACGGCTCCGACCGCGGTCACGAACGTTCACGTCGCGACGATGATACGCCCGCGAGGACCGGCTCGCTGACCGGCGGCAGCGGGTTGGCGCCAGTGGAACCCCCCACAGGATTTGTTGCGCTGGGCGTGCCCGAGTCGGTTGATATCGGGTTGGCCGCAGCTGGGTTCGCGCAGCCGTTCGCCATCCAGATCGAAGCGATTCCGGTAGCGATGAAGGGCCACGACGTGTGTGGCCGGGCCAAGACCGGTTCCGGGAAGACGCTGGCGTTCGGGGTGCCGATGCTGGCGCGGATGCAGGGCCAGGCCACCCCGCGGATGCCACACGGCCTCGTATTGGTTCCCACCAGAGAGCTTGCGGTGCAGGTTGCTGAGGTCCTCGACCCGGTGGCAACCACCGCGGGTTTGAGCGTGCTGCCGGTCTACGGCGGTGTGGGTCGTGAGCCACAGATTGCGGCGCTGCAGCGCGGCACCGATCTCGTCGTCGCAACACCGTTGCGTCTGATCGATTTGATCAAGTCCGGTGAAGTCGACCTCTCTGCGGTGCAGATCGTCTGCCTCGACGAGGCCGACCGTATGGCCGACGATGGATTCACGCCTCAGGTGGAGTGGGTGCTGCGCCATTGCACCGGGCGGAACCAGACCATGTTGTTCTCCGCAACCCTCGATGGCGATGTCGGTCACCTGATCCGTCATTATCTCACCGATCCGGTCGAGGTGGCCATCGACGCCGCCGACGACACGGTGGGCACGATGCATCATCTCTTTCTCGCGGTGCATCACATGGATAAAGCGAGGGTGGTGGGATCCATCTCGCGTGGTTTCGCCAAAACGGTGGTGTTCTGCCAGACGAAACGACTGTGCGACAAAGTCGAGGACAAACTTCGCGAGGCGGGGGTGGATGCGGCGGCGATCCATGGGGATCTCTCCCAGGCGGCCCGTGAACGCACTCTGCAACGTTTCGCCGATGGCCGTCTCGCCGTGCTGGTCGCCACCGATGTGGCAGCCCGTGGAATCGACATCGATGACATCGGCGCCGTCATCCACTACGACCCCGCGGGTGACACGAAGGACTATCTGCATCGCTCAGGACGGACCGCGCGCGCCGGCCGTGACGGGTGGGCAGTGACGTTCGTCGAGTACAACCAGCACACCCAGATGCGGGTCTTGCAACGTCAATTGCGCCTGCCGCCCGGAAAGCCGGTCGAGGTGTTCTCGAACGATCCACGCCTGAGCGATCTGGCCACGTTTGAGGCCGATACCGCGACCGAAGGCGCGCGGCCGGCCTAAGGCCCATGCAAGCGATGCGCCTCGCTGGCGTATGCGCGATTGCCGCACTCGCAGGGTGCTCGCCCGGGGCAGATCCCGCACCCTCCACGACGACAACTTTGGCGCCGCCGGTGGCGATCACGGCGACCACGACCGCTCCGGCACCCGCTCCGACGCCCTTTGGACTCGCCGACAGTGTCGCGGTCCGTGTGGATGCGCCGGGTTTGGCTGCCGATGTCGAGATGACGGTGGTGATGGCATCAACGCCGTCGGCCGAGATTGACCTGTGGACGAATTACGCCACCTGTTCGACCGTGGAGGTAAGCGGAGCGACCGCGTTGCAGATCGTGGCTGTTCGCGATGGAGCGAGCGTCGTCATCGAGGGCACGAGTGCCGGCGCCCGCGACGGTGTCACCGCTGAGGTCATCCCCGCGAATCTTGTGGTCGCGACGCGATCGGTGGAGTTCTCCAGTGCGGTTACCGTGCGCCCCCAGTCCGATGGGTCGGGCACGTTCTCGGGTCTCGTCGATGGCGATGTGGTGAGCGGCTCCTATGCCTGCGCGGACGACTCGCCTCAGCCAACCGGCCCAGTTGCTGCGTCGATCCGCCTTGTTGGAGCAGATGGCGCGGTGCGCCGATTCGGTGTGTGGAACCTTGCATACAGATGCCCTGGCATTTCTGCCGATGTTGCACTGTCTGGAGAACTCGGTGCGACTGGAGGTGTTGACGCCGTTGGCATCGACGCGGGGGAGGGCACCGTGATCGCCGGCCGCAGCACAGAGGTGGTGCTGGACATCACTGCGGTAGGAGTCCGGTTTGTTGCTCGTGATGCCACGATGATGGTGGCCGCTGACGGGCGCAGTGCTGTGGTTCGCGGCACCGCACTCGGCGGTGAGCGCATTGACTTAGCCTGGAGTTGCGACGCTACGAGTGGGTGAGCCAGGACGGCCGCTGTTGCTCAAACGCAGTGATCGCATCGGCGTGGCTCAAGGTGAGCGCGATGTCGTCAAGGCCCTCAAGGAATCGGTGTTGGGTGGCATCGTCCATCGGAAAGTGTGCGGTGATGCCGGCCGATGGCACCTCCACGACGCGCCGTTCCATATCGACCACGATCGGTGTTGCGGGGTCGGCGTCGATCGCAGCCCAGATGGCCTCCACGATGTCCATGTCCACCTGCGCTGGCACCAAGCCGTTCTTGGTGCAGTTATTGCGGAAGATGTCGGAGAAGCTTGGGGCGATCACCGCGTCAAATCCGGCCTGTTGAATGGCCCACACAGCGTGTTCGCGGGAGGAGCCAACACCGAATGCCGGTCCGGCCACGATCACGCCGGCACCGCTGTAGCGCTGGTCGTTCATCACGAAGGCGGGGTCGTCGCGCCACGTGGAGAAGAGCCCCTTTTCGAAACCGGTGCGCTCCACACGCTTGAGCCATTCCGCGGGAATGATCTGGTCGGTGTCGACGTCGCTGCGACGCAGTGGGAGACCAGTGGCTGTGATGACTCGGACGGCTTTCATGACAGATCCTCCGGACGGGTGAAGCGGCCGGTGACGGCCGTGGCCGCGGCAATAGCGGGGGAGACGAGGTGGGTGCGGCCCCCACGGCCTTGGCGGCCCTCAAAGTTGCGGTTACTTGTGCTCGCGGCTCTCTCACCGGGTGCGAGACGGTCTGGGTTCATCGCTAGGCACATCGAGCAGCCGGGTTCGCGCCAATCGGCTCCCGCAGCACGAAACACCTCGTGTAGCCCTTCGGCCTCGGCTTCTGCTTTCACCCGGTGCGAGCCGGGCACGACCATTACCCGAGGCACGGTCACGGTGCGGCCGCGCAGCACATCAGCGGCGGCGCGGAGGTCTTCAATTCGCGAGTTCGTGCACGACCCGATGAATACCGTGTCCACAGCGACATCGCGAATCGGGGTACCGGCTGTGAGACCCATGTAGTCGAGTGCCCGCTCGATATTGCCGCGCGATGTGGCGTCACTGGCTGCATCGGGAGACGGAATCACATCGTCGATGCCGATGACCTGGCCGGGGTTTGTTCCCCACGTGATCTTTGGCGTGATGTCGGCGGCATCGATGAACACTTCGGTATCCCACTCGGCCCCGTCATCGCTGTGCAGGGTCGACCATTCGGCTACCGCGGCATCCCAATCTGCGCCCTGAGGGGCGTGATCACGACCGGCGAGGTACTCAAATGTGGTGGCGTCGGGGGCGACGAGGCCCGCGCGAGCACCGGCCTCGATCGACATGTTGCACACCGTCATGCGGCCTTCCATCGAGAGGCTCTCGATTGCAGAACCGCGGTATTCGATGACATGGCCCAATCCGCCACCGGTGCCGATGACCCCGATGATGTGGAGGATCACATCTTTGGCGGTCACCCCGGAGGCGAGCTCTCCATCGACGGTGACCGACATCCACTTCGGTCGCGACTGCGGCAACGTCTGCGTGGCGAGCACATGCTCGACCTCGCTCGTGCCAATGCCGAAGGCCAGCGCGCCAAAGGCGCCATGCGTGGCCGTGTGGCTGTCACCGCACACGATGGTCATACCGGGAAGGGTGCGGCCCTGTTCGGGGCCGATGACGTGCACGATGCCCTGGTCAGCATCACCCATTGGGTAGTGGGTGATACCGAATTCGGCTGCGTTGCGACGCAAGGTGTCGACCTGGGTTGCCGACACCGGATCGGCGATCGGTCGGTCGATATCGGCGGTGGGCACATTGTGATCCTCGGTGGCCACCGTGAGCTCTGGCCGGCGAACGTTGCGCCCGTTCATCCGCAGCCCGTCGAAGGCCTGCGGACTGGTCACTTCGTGGACGAGATGAAGATCGATGTAGATCAGGTCGGATTCGCCTTCGGTGGACGCGACGAGATGCCGGTTCCAGATCTTCTCGGGCAAGGTGGTGGGACGGTTTGTATCCGATGGGCTCATGGTTGCTCCAGTGGGTTCGTCACAGCCGACCAACCTATCGGCGGTCGGGCGCGGGGTCAGAGGCGTCCGACGAGTTGGGCGATGATGGTGACGGGCGTGTCGGCGGGGAGGCCCACACTGGGGGCGCCGTCGGACCCGAAGGCCAATTCGGCGGGGATTGTGAGAACCCGCACACCGCCGACGTTCATACCTTGCAGGCCCTCAAACAATCCGGGAACGGTAAAGCCGTCGACCATCTCGATGAGCAGCGCATTGTTGTCACCCCAGGTGTCGATCAGTTGCACCAGGTTGTCGGCGCGGGCCATCCGCAGGTGAACGATTGCGGTGTCGCCGATGGCCAGTGCAGCGCCATCTCCGACGATGGCGTCGTCGACGACGAGTTCGGTCACCGTCTCCGCTGGAGTGAGTGCCACTTCCGGCGCATCGGCAGCCGTCGACGATCCGACCACGGCACGGACCTCAATCACGAAGGTGAGGGCATCACCTGCACGGATCACACCGCCGGGAGATTGGTCGCCGTAGGCAAGCTCGGCAGGGATATCGAGTCGGCGTTGCGTACCCGCGCTGGCGCCGATCAGCCCCTGGTCCCAACCATCGATGACCGATCCCTGACCGACGGTGAAGCGGAAGGGCTCGCCGCGGTCGTATGAGTTGTCGAACTCGACGCCATCCTCGGACCGGATGCCGGTGTAGTCGACCCACACGGTGTCGCCCGCCTGCACCACAGGCCCAGTGCCGTCGATGATGTCGGTAATCACCAGTTCACTTGGCAGGTCCGTGGGCGGGGTGACATCGGGTCGGTCGCTTGCGCCGTCGGAGGGTTCGTCGGCGGGGGCGTCGGCCGGTTCGTCGGCAGAGCCCTCGCTAGCGGGGGTCAATTCGACGTCGGTGACGTTGGCGTCGTCCACGCTCTGGTCGTCGCCACCACAGGCGTTCAGCACCAGGGCACCCGCCGCGACGGTGGTGCTGAGCAGCAACGAGGTTCTCGGACGGCGGCGCAATGACATGCCCGCGACGCTACTGGGCGTCGGCGGCGCTGCGTCGCCGGGCCAGCCACTCGGCTTCGGCGACCCCGGCAGGGGTGGAGGGTGTCGCAGCGACGAATGGCCATAGCTCTTCGGCGATGCGCCGATAGTTGCCGGTGGCTTCTAGTTCACCGAGCAGGGCGTAGAGACCGAGGTTGATGCGCTGGATGAACACAAACGCTCGGGGCACGGTGGCGTACTGGGCGATGGGGCTCGAGCGGTCAAATGTATGACGCACGATGCTCGATGCGTAGGTCGGTGTCCACGTCATCGTGCGATCGGTCGCGACTGGTTCGTAGAAGTATGAGAAATAGGCGCCGACTTCGTCCGTGCTGACCGGAGCATCCCGCTGCAACATGCCGGCAGACTCCAGTACCGCTCGATACCCGGCGGCGTCGTGGTCCACGGCGGCCAGCCGGACCATGGTTTCGAAGGTCTCCATCTCGGTTGCCGTGAAGTGCTTTACAAGTCCGAAGTCCAAGAACGTCACGCGCCCGCCGCGGTGGAAGAGATAGTTGCCGGGATGAGGGTCGCCGTTGAACGATCGCATGGTGTACAGGCTGCGGAAGACGAATCGGAAGATCGTCTCGGCTGCCGCGTTGCGTTCGGCCTCATCCCAGGTCATCACGTCATCCCAGGTGTGGCCGTTGACCAACTCGGAGGTGAGTACCCGTGCGGTGGAATGGCTTGTCACCACCTCGGGGACATGGATGAAGGGATGGTCCCGGTAGAAGTCGGCGAACATCGCTTGGTTCTCGGCCTCGCGTCGGTAGTCGAGTTCTTCTGTGAGGCGCTGGGTGATTTCCTCGACCAACTCGCTCGGGTCGAGACCACCGAATCCCTGCCGCAGCAGCACGCCCAACATGTCTGCATTGCGAAGGTCCGCGGCGATGGCCTCGTCGACACCGGGGTACTGCACTTTGACCGCCACCGGCCGTTCCACACCGTCGTCGCCGACGAGCACGGCTCGGTGAACCTGACCGATCGAGGCCGCCGCGATGGGTTCTGGATCCCATTGGGCGAACACCTGTGTGGGGTCATCGCCGAGTTGATCGCGGACGACGCTGGCTGCGAGATCGGGCGACATCGGCGGTGCATCGTTGCGCAGGCTGGCGAGCGCCATCCGGAACGGTTCGGGCAGGCCGTCATCGAGATAGCTGGCCATCTGGCCGAGCTTCATCATGGCGCCCTTCATCTGGCCGAGTTCGGCCGCGACCTGCTCGGCGGTGGCGAGGCGCCGACGATCGTCGAGTTCGATGCGCCGTTCCGCCGAAGCGAATACCTTGCGGGCCGATGTGCCCGCCCACGTGCCGCCCACGCGAGCACCAAGCCGGGCAACCCGAGCGGTGCGCGCGAGACGACTGCGGGTCAACCGGTCGCTCATCGCGATGTTCCCAGTGCGTGGCGCGTGGCGCGCACCAATGTAGGAACGAAGCGGTCTGCAACCGCCACGATCGCATCGTGTTCACCGTCCACGCGGAATGCAGCGGCATGCTCGATCGCCTCGAAGAGTCGAACCTGTCGGCGCAATGGCACAACCGGGTCGCGCATGGTGACGACGATCGACACCGGCACGTCGATCTCGCCAATCCAGTCCAGAGAGGAGAACGATCCGAGTGCCCGGCCGGCCTCGAGCACCATGCGCCAGTCGTGTCGTGCCGCCTGCGATACCGCCCATGGGCCCCAGGTCTGGGTTTTGCGTTGCAGGTACACCTGATCCGAGATCCAGTCACGTGCCTGACCGGGAGTGACCCGAGCGAGCGCTGCCAATCCTGTGAGCCCGAGGAACGACAGTCGTTCGTCGCGCGCCTCGGCAAAACTGCCGGCTGTGGCACACAGCACCATGCCGGCAACCCGGTCGGGATGGCGCTGCCACACCAACTGCGCAATCGCCCCGCCCATCGAATAGCCCACGGGCACGATGCGCTCAACGCCAAGTGCATCTGCCACGCGGATCACATCGTCGGCGCAGTCCTCGAGGCGCACTGCACGGCGTGCCCGCAACCCCCCGGCATGGCCGCGATGGTCGTGGGCGAACAGGGCGGCCTCTTGTGCGAGGGCTCCATAGGCGGGAAAGAAGTTGATGTCAGCGCTGGCGGTCCACCCGTGGAGTAGAGCGAGAGTGGCCGGCGACGACGAGATGTCGCCGGCCACACGAGCCTCGACGGTGCCCAGGCGTCCGAGGTCGACCTGATGCAGCGGTGGTAGGTCCGGTGGTGCGCTGATCTCGACGTCGTCGCTTTGGACGGCGTCTGTTCCGTCGGGTGCGTGGGTGTCGATGGTGTTCAGGGGGATCGCCTCGGTTGGTCAGAGATCATCGATTGCGATGATCTCCACTCGCAACACACCGTTGGGGCCCTCGTATTCCAGTGGTCCGAGGTCGGCCTCGGCCAATGCCTGCCCGAGGGGTGAGTGTGGGCCGACGATGGTGATGTCGTCGGGCAGGCCAGCGGCCTCTTCTTGGTTCCCCACGATGTAACGCTCGGCATCATCGGGGCTATCGCCCTCGTAGATCATCGTGATGACGCTGTGACCCTCGATGATCTCGGCGTTGTCGAGAATGTGCTCGAGTTCGCGGATGCGGCCTTCCATGTGGCCCTGTTTGTCCTTGGCCGCGTGATAGCCGGCATTTTCCTTCAGATCACCCTCGGCGCGGGCGGCCTCGATTTCCTCGGCGACCTCGATGCGGCCGCGGGTGGTGAGGTCCTCGAACTCCGCGCGCAGTCGGTCGTAGGCGGTGCGGGACAGTTGTTGAGCTGCCATGGCGATAAGACGATACCCGCCCCTTGTTGTGGTGTCGCCCGGTGCCCGAGGGCCGTCTCGGCCGTAGCCTGCGACGCATGACACATCGCATCGCAGTGATCGGAGGCGACGGCATCGGGCCGGAGGTGACGGCAGAGGCCCTGAAAGTGGTGCGAGCTGCCGGGGTGGACATCGACACCGCCGAGTTCGACCTTGGTGGGGCGCGGTACCTGCGCGATGGCGAGATTCTCTCCGATAGCACCCTCGATGAGTTGCGGGCCTTTGATGCAATTCTGCTGGGTGCGGTGGGCGACCCGCGTGTGGCCCCCGGGGTGATCGAGCGCGGGCTCCTATTGAAGATGCGGTTCGAACTCGATCTGTATGTGAATCAGCGTCCCTTCGTGGGAACCGCTCCCGGCCATGACACGCCGCACGAGTTCGTCGTGATCCGTGAAAACACTGAGGGGCCCTATGTGGGTGAGGGCGGGGTGCTCCGGCGCGGCACCCCGGCCGAAGTGGCCACCCAGGGGTCGGTCAACACATGGATGGGGGTGGAGCGTTGTGTGCGGCACGCCTTCGAGCTGGCGGCCACCCGTGAGCGCCGACAGGTCACCTTGGTGCACAAGACGAACGTGCTGACCTTTGCTGGAGATCTGTGGGAGCGCGCCTTCAACAGTGTTGCGAGCGAATTCACAGATATCGATACCGCCTATAACCATGTCGACGCGGCATGCATCTATTTCGTGCAGGATCCGCACCGCTACGACGTGGTGGTCACCGACAACCTCTTCGGGGACATCCTCACCGATCTTGGTGGGGCGGTGTCGGGCGGTATCGGACTGGCCTCGTCGGCCAACTTGAACCCGGCCCGGACCGGCCCGTCAATGTTCGAACCGGTGCACGGGTCAGCGCCCGATATCGCCGGTACCGGTACGGCGAACCCCACAGCAGCCATCCTCTCGGCGGCTCTCATGTTGGACTTCCTTGGTGAAGGGGCCGCTGCGGATCGGATCAGGACGGCGTGCAATGATGCTCCCGGTGGTGGCACCAGCGCGATTGGCGATGCCATCTCTGCCCGCGTGTCGGCCTGACCGCTCTTTATTTCGTCAACACCTCACACAGCGAGAACCCCACGATGCCCATCACACCCACCCCGAAAATCTGGATGAACGGCGAACTTGTCGACTGGGAAAAGGCCCAGGTGCACGTGCTGACGCACACCTTGCACTACGGCACCGGCGTGTTCGAGGGCATCAGGGCCTACGCCACCGCCGATGGGCCTGCGGTGTTCCGTCTCACCGAGCACATCGAACGTCTGCACCGTTCGGCGCACATTCTCGGAATGGAGTTGCCGTACACGGTCGACGAGCTGATCGCTGCCACCAAGGAGACGGTTGCATCCACCGGTTTGGATTCGTGCTATATCCGTCCGATCGCGTACCTCGGATACGGCGAGATGGGTCTCAACACCATCCCATGCAGCGTCGATGTCGCCATTGCCTGTTGGCCATGGGGTGCCTACCTCGGCGACGATGCCGTGGAGGTGGGTGTGCGGCTCAAGACGTCGTCGTGGACACGACACGAACACAACACGATGCCGCCAGCAGCCAAGACCACGGGCAACTACGTGAACTCCTCACTGGCCAAGGTGGAGGCGTTGAAGGCCGGATATGACGAGGCGGTGATGCTCGCACCGAACGGTCTTGTGGCCGAATGTTCGGGCGAGAACATCTTCGTGTCGCGCAACGGCGTGCTGCTGACGCCTCCGTTGTCAGCAGGTGCCCTCGAGGGCATCACCCAGAACACGGTCATGACGATCGCGCGCGACCTCGGGTACGAAACGCGGTGCGACAACCTCGCACGGAGCGATCTGTACATCGCCGATGAAGCCTTCGTGGTGGGCACGGCAGCCGAGGTGTCGTCGGTGAACTCGGTGGACGACCGGTCGATCCCATGCCCTGGGCCGGCCACCCGGGCCATTGCCGAGACATATGCCGCAGCGGTCACCGCAGCCGATCCGCGCTACCGGCACTGGTGCGAACACGTCTGATCTGCCGAATCGCGACCTGAGGTGCGGTGGCGCCACGCGTGACGGTCAGCGGTGGCGATACCGGCTCTCTATGAGTTCAGCGTGGCTTCGAAGCGTGCCATGAATCGTTCATGGTCGGCTCGGATGACCACAGTGGCATTCGCCTCGCCACCGGTGAACCCCAGCACATCCATCACGACCATGCCGCGGGTGAGTTCCGACTCGGTCTCGCAGCGCAGGTACATCTGGCGGGTCTCGAGGGCGATGGCGCCGTCGATCGCGTAGGCCATGGTGATCGGGTCGGGAAGGTCGAACCCCGCCAACTTGGTCTCGGTGGCACAGAACTGGGCGACCGTGGCCTGAATATCGATGCAGAACTCGGCGAGCGGTGTGCCGATCGCGCGGAGGCGTTCGGCCTGTGTCGGAACAACGACAGCGTCCCGCCGGCTGATATCCCATCCCACGAACTCGAGCGGGAGTCCCGATGCGAGGACCGCGGCCACGGCATGCGGGTCAACCCACATGTTGAATTCGGCGACCGGGGTGACATTGCCGATGTGGTCAGCCACCGCTCCCATGA
The DNA here is from genome assembly GCA_017859395.1 of Ilumatobacteraceae bacterium. Taxonomy (GTDB): domain Bacteria; phylum Actinomycetota; class Acidimicrobiia; order Acidimicrobiales; family Ilumatobacteraceae; genus Casp-actino5. The sequence continues at coordinate 79,993 of JAFMNE010000003.1, forward strand.
TCACCACCCGTGCCAGGCGGTCGACGAGGTCGGGATCGCGGCGCAGAGCCAGGGCGAGGTTGGTGAGCGGTCCCAAAGTGACGAGCTCCAGCCGGCCCGCATACTCCTGTGAGGCGGCGATGAGGGCATCGACACCGTGGCCAACATCGGCCGTCCGCCCGGTGAGGTCCAGACCAATGTCGCCCATTCCGTCGGCCCCGTGCACATTCTGGGCGGTGCCGAGCGGCAGGACCAGCGGCCGATCGGCGCCGACGTATACGGGAACATCGGTGCGACCACAGACCTCGCGGGTGTAGAGGGCGTTTTGCACAGCCATGTCCAGCGGCACGTTGCCCGCGACAACCGACACACCAACGACGTCGACCTCGCTCGCGGCAAAAGCGATTGCTAGGGCCACCGCATCGTCGCTGGCGGTGTCGGTATCGATGAACATCGGTCGTCGGTCGCTCATCGTGGCGACGCTAGCCGTCGTCGCCGTCGGTGGTCATGGTCCACTCCAGCGGGTCCGAGTTGACGTCAGCGCAACGATCGGGTTGACTTACACGCGATGACGCATTTCGCCACCATCATCATTATTCCGTAGAGCACACGGCTTCCGTGTGCTCGTTCTGCCGCCCCTCGGGCGGCATTTCGCTTTTTCAGACCGATACTTCATATCCGACACCACGCTGACAAGGACACCGCAGATGAGCACCACCGATAACGCCACCGGCACCACTGAGCGCATCGAGATCTTCGACACCACGCTGCGCGACGGTCTGCAGGTCGAAGGCGTCAGCGCATCCGTTGAGGACAAACTGCGTATTGCTGAACAACTCGACTACCTCGGCGTGCACTTCATCGAAGGTGGTTGGCCGGGAGCGAACCCGAAAGACATCGAGTTCTTCCGGCGTGCGGCGAGCGAACTGCAGTTGTCCACGAGCACCTTTGTGGCATTCGGCTCAACCCGCCGCCCCCGGGGCCGAGTGGACGAGGACCCCACGCTCCAGCACCTTCTCGATGCCAACACCTCAGCCGTGTGCATTGTGGCGAAGAGTTGGGATTACCACGTGACCGAGGCATTGCAGACCACCCTTGATGAGGGCGCTGCGATGATTGCTGATTCCGTGGAGTACCTCGTTGCCAACGATCGGCGGGTGCTCGTCGACATGGAGCATTTCTTCGACGGATACAAGCGGAACCCCGAGTTCGCTCTGCGTGCCCTTGAGGCAGCGATCGTGAAGGGTGCCACCCATGTAGTTCTGTGTGACACCAACGGTGGGTCGCTTCCCCATGAGGTATCGGCGATCGTCGCTGATGTGCACGCACACGTCGGCCGTGACGTCACGATCGGTATTCACTGCCACGACGACACCGGTTGCGCGGTGGCAAACTCGATGGCGGCGGTGGCCGCTGGCGCCCGTCATGTGCAAGGAACGCTGAATGGGCTCGGCGAACGCACCGGTAACACGAACCTCACCACGATCATTCCAAACCTCCAGGTCAAGCAGGCCTATTCGGTGCTCGACGAGGGCCGGTTGGAACGTCTGACGGTTGTGTCGCATCGCATCGCCGAGACGTTGAATCGCGCGGTGAATCCGCAGGCACCGTACGTCGGGTCATCAGCGTTTGCTCACAAAGCTGGCCTGCACGTCAGCGCGATTGTGCGCGCCCGTGACGCCTATGAACACATCGACCCCGAAGTGGTCGGTAACGGCACCCGCTTTGTGGTGTCCGAGATGGCGGGCCGAGCCACCATTCAGATCAAGGCAGAGGCTCTGGGTCTTGAACTCGACGGGCCCGCGATCAACCAAGTGATCGACGACTTGAAGCGCCTCGAACACGAGGGGTATCAGTTCGAGGCGGCGGATGCGTCGCTCGAGTTGCTGATGCGTCGCGCCACCGGCTGGGAACAGGATTTCTTCCGGCTGGAATCGATGCGGGTGATCACCGATGAGGTGCACGGCGCCGACATCGGCCAGTTCACCACCGAGGCAACGGTCAAGGTGTGGGTAGGCAATGAGCGTCACGTGCACACCGCCGAGGGCAACGGCCCGGTGAACGCGATCGACCTCGCGTTGCGCAACTGCGTACGAGCCGTATACCCCCGTCTGGACAGCATGCATCTCACCGACTTCAAGGTGCGGATCCTCGATGGCGGCGAGGCGACCGGTGCGGTGACCAGAGTGTTGCTGACCGCGACGGACGGTGAGCGCGATTGGACCACCATCGGTGTGAGCGCCAATGTGATCGAGGCCTCGTGGCGTGCTCTGTCGGAGAGCATCGTGTACGGGCTTCTTCTGGGGTAGAACATCGGATATGGCTGCCCCCAGATCTGCCCCCGCCGGTGCGCGTGCATCGCGTTACTACTCCTCACCCGATGTAGTCCCCGATCCGTGGCGGGGTGACCGCCCCGCCGAGATCGATGGACTGCAGCCATCCGGGGCGCGCCTCGGATCGCAAGGTCCCGATCAGGGCTTTGCATTGCGCATTGCGCGTCTGCGTGCCGATGATGTGTGCCCGACGCCAGGAGAGGATGTGCGTGACCTCATTGCGGGATGTCTTGGCATTGCCCTCCGACGCGCCTCGATGTTCTCGCGGGCTCCGGTCGTGCACGACATCGACATCGCATTCACGATCTGGGGTCTCTACGACGACGCCCCGCCCAGCGAGCTCGTCGAACTCCGTCGGACGATGTTTGCCGGTGTGGCACACACCGGCCATCACTACGACCAGGCGCGCCGCATCGTGGACATGGTGCCTGAATCAACACTTCGGGCGACACCGGCGCAGATCACGTCGATCTATCCGGCACAGTGGCGCGCCCTGACCGGTGTGGCAGCTGCCGCGGCGCACTGAGCGCACCTATTCGTTCAGTTCGGGGCTGATCTAGGATCACGGCCGTGAGCACCCCCAACGTCGGAGACCCTGCCCCAGCCATCGTTCTTGAGGATCAGACCGGCACGATCATCGATGTTGTCGCCGCGCAGACGGGGCGACGGGTGTTGGTGTTCTTCTATCCCAAAGCGAACACCCCGGGATGCACCACCCAAGCGTGCGGATTGCGCGATATCGCCGATCAGGTGGGGGACACGACGATCATCGGGATCAGCCCCGATACGCCGGCAAAGCAGGCATCGTTCGACACGAAGTTCTCCCTTGGGTTCACGCTGCTCGCCGACGTGGATCACGCCGTTGCCGAGGCCTACGGCGTATGGGTGGAGAAGTCGATGTATGGCCGCAAGTACATGGGCGTGCAACGCTCTGCGTTTCTGATCGATGCCGCCGGGAACATCTCGCACGCCTGGCCGAAGATCACGCCAAAAGACACCCCGGTGCAACTGTTGCGTGCCCTCGGCGACACCTGAGCGGTGCCGTCAGTCGAGCGCGTGCGCGCGGAGGTCGTCGAGGTTCACATGCTCAAGAGCTGAGAGATGCGTGGAGGCCAACACCACCGGGCAGGCATGACCGGCCTCAAAGGCCTGCTGCCATCGCGCTGCGCAGACGCACCACTGATCGCCGTCGCGTAACCCTGCGAAACCGTATTGGGGCATGGGGGTGGACAAGTCGTTGCCCGTACGCCGTGAGAACTCCAAGAAGTCGTCGGTGACGCGGCAGCACACCACATGCATGCCCGGATCGTCACCGCGATTCTCACAGCATCCGGTGCGGTAGTAGCCGGTCAGGGGATCCATCGAACACGGTTGCAGTTCCTCGCCAAGGACGTTGAGCTGGGTCATGGCGACATTGCATCACGCCGCGGGCACGGCGGTGGCACCGAGCCCTGACCCGGCGTGTTCAGCCCAGCGTGACGCCGAAGATCTGGCCGATACCGAAGGTCACAGCGCAGGCACCGAGCACGATGGCGACCTGGCGCGCAGCTGCGCCCGCGATCGACCGCTCGGCATAGCGCCCAACCACCGCGCCGACACCAGCGGCCGCGGCGACACCGATGGCCAACGAGCCGATACCCGCTCCTGTTCCCGAGCTGAATGTCCATGGGATGAGCGGAGCAAGTGCGCCGACGAGGAACGACAGCAGTGACAGCACGCTGACGATCCACGCCGATGGCAGATCTTCTGGGTCCACACCAAGTTCTTCGCGCGCATGCACGGCCAGGGCCCGTTCGGGTCGGCGCATCACTTCGCGGGCCGCGGTCCGGGCACTGTCGGCCGCCATGCCGTGCCCTTCGTAAATCGCGGCCAACTCCTCTGTCTCGTGCTCGGTGTTGTTGGTCAACTCGCCCATTTCGATGTCGAGTTCACGACGGATGAGATCGTTCTGGGCAGTGACACTGACCCATTCACCGGCCGCCATCGACACTGCGCCGGCGACGGCGCCAGCCACTCCGGCGAGCCGCACGATGTCGGCATCCACGCCGCTCGCAGCAAAACCCAAGATGATCGACACGTTCGATACGAGGCCATCGTTGATGCCGAACACGGTGGCGCGGGCTTGGCCGCCCGACACCGATCGGTGACCGCCGTGTGGCTCGTTGAAACGCATGTCGCCAAGAGTACCCGAGGTGATCGCCGGAGGGTCCGAGGAGGTCGCGATAGCGTCGCATCGATGGACACCCCCCACGACGAGGCGCCGAGATTCCGATTCGCACCGTCGCCGACGGGTTTCTTCCATGTCGGTGGAGCTCGGACGGCGCTGTTTAATTGGGCGCTTGCCCGTCGTCGTGGTGGACGTTTCGTCTTGCGCATTGAGGACACCGATGCTGAACGAAACCGCGACGAGTGGATCGATGGCATCATCGACGCTCTCGCGTGGCTGGGCATCTCTGCTGACGATCCCACCTTCGAGGGGCCGTACATGCAGTCGGACAATCGGCAGGCGCACATTGATGCCGCAACACGTCTGTACGAGAGCGGTCATGCCTACTACTGCGACCTGACGCCGGATCAGATCGCCGAACGCGCAGCCGCCGACGGTGGTGCCGGTTACGGGGGGTGGTCGCGCGATGCCGGACTTGGCCCAGGCCCTGATCGGGTGCTGCGCTTTCGGGTGCCCGACGGAACCACTGTCGTGAGCGATGGAGTGCGCGGCGAGGTCGAGTTCGACAATGGCGTCATCGAGGACTTCGTGCTGGTGCGCAGTGACGGATCGCCAGTGTTCAACCTGGCCAATGTCGTCGATGATCACTTAATGGGAATCACGGATGTGGTGCGCGCCGAGGAGCATTTGTCGAACACGCCAAAGCAGCAGATGCTGGTCACGGCTCTCGGATGGGCGGTCCCGCGGTGGGGGCACGTTCCCGTGCTGGTCAATGAACAACGCAAGAAGTTGTCGAAGCGCCGGGACCGGGTGGCGCTGGAGCAGTACCGCGATGAGGGGTATCTGGCTGACGCCATGGTGAACTATCTGATGACCCTTGGGTGGTCGGCTGGAGACGATGTGGAGATCCGGCCATGGGCAGAGATCGAGCAACTTTTTGATCTCGGCGGCGTCAACCTCTCACCGGCATTCTTCGATGTCCGCAAGCTCGGGGCGTTCAATGGTGAATACATTCGCGCTCTCGACACCGTGGCATTCATCGATGCGGTCGACCCGTGGTTGCCAACGCAGTGGGACCGGATGCGATTCTCGCGGATCGCCGAACACATCCAGCCCCGACTCACGACGCTGTCCGAAGCAGCAGGGGTGGTGGATTTCTTGTTCAGCGACGAACCCGTGCGTGACGCGCCATCGTGGGACAAGGTAATGAGCGCCGACTATGCCGCGGGCCTGCTCGATGCCGTGATCGAGGCCTACGCCACGATCGACCCGGCCGGGTTCGATGCGGCCACAACCAAGGCTGAACTGGAGAGGGTGATGGAACCCTTCTCGTTGAAACTCGGCAAGGCACAGGCGCCGGTGAGGGTTGCCGTGACCGGGCGCACCGTCGGGCCGCCACTGTTCGAGTCGCTTGAAGTGCTGGGATCCGAGGAGACTCTGCGCCGTCTGCGCGCAGCCCGCACCGACCTGGTGAGCTGAGCGATGAGCGTGCGTTCACGCACCGCCGTACGCGTGGTTGTCGTCGTTGCCGCACTGTGCCTGTTGTACATCGGGGTGACGTTGGCGCAAACGGTGCGAGCGGGCCGGGTGGACGACGCCGATGGCGCAGTGCGGGTGGCGGTCGTGCTCGGCGCTGCCCAGTATGACGGACGCCCATCGGCACAGTTCGCTAGTCGCCTCGATCACGCGCGGGATCTTGTAGCCGACGCTCGGATTGATCGCGTGGTGCTCACCGGAGGGGCACGGCTCGGCGATCGGTTCACCGAGGCTGAGGCGGGCCGCCGATATCTCGTGGCCAGTGGTGTTCCCCCAGAACAGTTGACGGTGGTGCCAAAGGGGTCCACCACATGGGAGTCGCTATCGGCGGTCTATGCGGCACTCGCCCCCGAAGGAGTCGATGCCGTCGTGGTGGTGACGGACCGCTACCACGTCTTGCGGAGTGAACTCATTGCGCGCGCTGTTGGTTTTGGCACCGTCGGCGCCTCGCCGGTGCGTGATGGGGTGCTGTCGGGCGCCACATCGGCTCGACGTCATGTTGTCGAGGCCGTCGGCGTGGCGATTGGCCGAATCGTGGGTTTCGACACCCTGAGTGGACGTGGGTGATCGTCACCATGTCGGTACACTCGCGGTGCCCAATGGGGTGTGGTGTAATTGGCAACACAGCAGATTCTGGTTCTGTTATTCGGGGTTCAAGTCCTCGCACCCCAACCATTCGATGAGGTTCGGCCGGTCCATCTGGACCGGCCGAACCCGTATGTGGTGCGTCGCCGGTGGCCGGTGGTGTCATCAGACTGTGGCGATAACATCTCGGGTGCTACTTGGCCCGTTCGTCTAGTGGCCTAGGACACCACCCTCTCAAGGTGGCGGCACGGGTTCGAATCCCGTACGGGCTGCCAAATCGCTATGTCGTCGTGAGTCGCCTTCGGGCGACTTTCGTCGTTGTTGGACCCTGAGCGGCCGACGAGCACCTCGTGTGCTGCGACGGGGCACTCTCAACCCGCGCCGTGTGTGGCCGACTAGGGTCGGTCGGGGTCGGCGCCCGTGCGCCGACGCCGCGCGGCAGGGGGTGCTGTACATGGGGGAACTGGCAGATCGCACACGGTGGATGGATGCCACCGGTCAGGCCGCGCTCGTCGCATCTGGTGAGGTGAGCCCCGTTGAACTACTCGACGCGGCCATCGAACGGATCGAAGCGTTGGACGGCCCGTTGAACGCGGTGAATATCCGCTGGTTTGACCGGGCGCGTGAAATGGCCTCGGGCGAGGTATCCGGGCCGTTCGCCGGAGTGCCGTTCCTGTTGAAGGACCTGCATGCGCATATGGCCGGTGTGCCGCTCACGAATGGCAACCGGGCGCTCCGCGGAGAAATGCCAATCTCGGATCACGACACCACCCTTGTGCGTCGCTTTCGCGATGCCGGTCTGATCATCGCCGGGCGCACGACCAGCCCGGAGATGGGCACGGTGCCGGTCACGGAATCGCTGGCGTGGGGCCCAACTCGCAATCCGTGGGACACCGATCGCACGCCTGGCGGGTCATCGGGTGGTGCGGCAGCTGCGGTCGCTGCGGGCATGGTGCCCATGGCCCATGCCTCAGACGGCGGCGGGTCGATTCGTATCCCGGCGGCGTGCTGTGGGCTCGTGGGCCTCAAACCCACGCAGGGTCGCATCACCATGGGGCCGGATCGCCATGAGAACGGCCTCGGAGTCGAACTGGCTGTGACCCGCTCGGTTCGCGACACCGCCGGCCTGCTGGCGGCAGTTGCCGGTCCTAGCGTGGGCGATGCCGTCATCGCGCCCACATCGCCGGTCGGTTACATCGATGCCCTCACCCGCGATCCGGGCCGGCTGCGCATTGGCGTGTTGTCGGGGCATCCGCGCGGCGACGAAATAGATGCCGAGTGTTCCGAGGCCGCGGTGCTCACCGCACGGGCACTCGAGGCGCTCGGTCACGATGTGGTCGAATCCTTCCCCGAGGTGTTGGCCGACCCGAGCGCCACCCGCGATTTCATGGCCGTCTGGTCCGCCAACGCCGCGATGGGTATCGCAGAGTTCGGGCGCATGCTCGGACGTCCGCTCACCGATGATGAAGTGGAACCGGGCAACCTAGCTCTCGCATCGTTCGCGGGAGTGCAGACCGCTCGTGACTACGCAGCCGCATTGGCCGCCATGGGTGCCTACCGTCGACGTTGCCTGCAATGGTGGGATGACGGATTCGATCTGTTGCTGACGCCCACCTTGGCCGAGGTGCCGGTGTTGATCGGTGAGCACGATGAACGCCCTGGCGACGACCTGTGGCCGATGAAGCGAGCACAGCAGTGGGTGGTGTTTACCCCGGCGTTCAACGTGACGGGCCAGCCAGCGATCAGCCTGCCCATGCACCGCACACCGACAGGCCTACCGGTTGGGGTGCAACTCGTGGCAGCCACGGGCCGCGAAGATCTATTGATCTCAGTGGCAGCACAACTCGAACAGGCGGTCGGCTGGCCCCATCTCTGACCGGCGGAGTCAGCTGCGCGCGCTGATGCGCGCCCATTCATCGCGAAGGCCAACCGTGCGGTGGAACAACAGCGCCGTGCGTGGGTCGTGAGCGAAATAGCCGAGACGTTCGAACTGCACGACATCACCGGGTGCAGCGTCGCCCAGCGCCGGCTCAAAGCGGCAGCCGGTGAGAATTTCACGCGAGGCAATGTTGAGGTCGTCCATCGGATCTCCGGTTGCATCACCTGGCACATCGGCGTTGAAGAGTCGGTCGTACAGCATTGCCGACCCCTCGAGTGCGTGAGCGGCCGACACCCAATGCATCGTCGATTTCACTTTGCGGCCGTCGGGCGCGGTTCCACCGCGTGACCCTGGATCATGGGTGCAGTACACGGTGGTGACGTTGCCGTCGGCATCGGTGTCGGCATCGGTGCAGGTCACCAGGTAGGCGGCGCGCAAACGCACTTCCCGTCCCGGTGTGAGTCGGAAGTACTTCGGCGGTGGGTCTAGGCGGAAGTCGTCCTGTTCAATCCACAAGTCACCACCGAAGGGCACCGCTCGGGTACCGGCGGCCGGGTCCTCGGGGTTGTTCACCACGTCAACGGTGTCAACATGGCCGTCTGGCCAGTCGGTGATCACGAGTCGCAGAGGTCGTAGCACCGCCATGCGCCGCAGCGCATCGCGGTTCAGGTGGTCGCGGACGAACCACTCGAGTAGTTCGATCTGATGGCGGCTGTTGGTACGCGACACGCCGATATAGGAGCAGAAGTCACGGATCGCTGCCGCTGGATATCCGCGGCGTCGCAGGCCACGCAGCGTCGGCATGCGCGGGTCGTCCCAGCCGTCGACGATGCCGTCGTGAACAAGCCCAGCGAGGCGACGTTTCGATGTCACGGTGTGGGTGAGTTCGAGTCGGGCGAATTCGGTCTGGTTCGGGGCATCACCGGTGAGGGGGAGGTGCTGCAGGAACCAGTCGTACAGCGGGCGGTGCGCATCGAATTCGAGAGTGCACAGCGAGTGGGTCACCCCTTCGATTGCATCGCTTTGACCATGCGCCCAGTCGTAGGTGGGGTAGATATGCCAGGTGTCGCCGGTGCGGTGGTGCGGCTCGTTGCGGATGCGATACATGACGGGGTCGCGCAACTGCATGTTCTCGTGCTGCATATCGATGCGGGCACGCAGGACGCGAGACCCCTCAGCGCATTCACCGTTGCGCATCGCACGGAACAGCGCCAAGTTTTCTTCAGGTGTGCGGTCGCGGAACGGGCTCTCGACCCCGGGCTTGCCATATCCGCCACGTTGAGCCGAGATGGTGTCTGCGTCTTGATCGTCGACATAGGCAAGCCCCTGTTCGATGAGGTGCTCGGCCCATCGGTACAGCTGCTCGAAGTAGTCGCTCGCGTACAGCGGTTCACCCGGTTCGTATCCCAGCCAGCGAACGTCATCGATGATCGCGTCGACGAATTCGGTGTCTTCGGTATCGGGGTTTGTGTCGTCGAAACGGAGGTTGCAGCGACCGCCAAACTCTGCGGCCAGCCCGAAATCCAAGGTGATCGCCTTGGCATGTCCGATGTGCAAGTAGCCGTTGGGTTCCGGTGGGAACCGGGTGATCACGCGGTCGACGACACCGTTGGAGAGTTCGTTGCGCACGAGTTCGCGCACGAAGTCGTCGCCGCCTGCGGTGCTGGTGTCGCCATCGCTCACCTGAACAGTATGGAGGCAGGGGTCGGGTTCGCGGTGCCCCTCGGCCGCTCCGTAGGATTCCCGGTCATGCGCGCCCTCTTCGATGACACCCATGACGCCTTCCGTGACTCGTTCTCATCATGGGTGGCCAAAGAGATTGCTCCGCAGTACATGGACTGGGAGCGCGCGGGCATCGCACCGCGTGAGATCTACACATCGGCGGGTGCCAATGGCTTTCTCGGCATGCAGATCCCCGAGGAGTTCGGCGGTGGGGGAGTCGATGACTTCCGCTTCAACCAGGTCATTGCCGAAGAGTTTGCGTACGCCGGCATCGGTGGAGCCGGCTTGGGCATCACTTTGCATAATGACATCACGATTCCCTACTACCTGGAGCTATGCACTGATGAGCAACGCCAACGGTGGCTTCCCGGCATTGCCTCGGGTGAGTTGATAACGGCGATTGCGATGACCGAACCGGCGACGGGCAGCGACCTCGCCAGCATCGGCACCACGGCGGTCCGCGACGGCGATATGTATGTGGTGAATGGGTCGAAGACATTCATCACGAACGGCATCAATTCTGATCTGGTGATCGTCGCGGCCAAGACCGACCCCTCGGCACGCCATACCGGCATGACATTGCTGGTCGCCGAACGCGGCATGGAGGGTTTCGAGCGGGGTCGCAACCTCGAAAAGATCGGTAACCATTCCCAAGACACCGCCGAGTTGTTCTTCGATGACGTGCGTATCCCGGTGGCGAACCGAATGGGCGACGAGGGCGGGGCCTTCCGGTACTTGTCGTCGAACCTGGCCCAGGAGCGGCTGTCGATTGCGATCACCGGTGTTGCATCGGCACAGGCAGCGCTGAACTGGACCGTGGAATACGTGCGTGAGCGTCAGGCCTTCGGTCGTCCGATCGGCGAGTTCCAGAACACCAAGTTCGTGTTGGCCGAGGTGAAAACAGCCGTCGACGTGGCTCAGGCCTACGTCGACCAGTGTGTGATGAAACTGATCGCAGGCACGTTGACCGCGGCGGAGGCTGCGCAAGCCAAGTACTGGTGCACCGACTTGCAGAAAGAGGCCGCCGACCGCTGTCTGCAGTTGTTCGGCGGCTACGGCTACACCGTTGAATATCCGATTGCGCGTAACTACGCCGACTCTCGGGTGACCTCGATCTACGGTGGCACGAACGAGATCATGAAGACCATCATCTCGAAGTCGCTCGGCCTCTGATCTCAGAGGCGGTGCACCGCGCGAGTCGAGACGCTGCGGTGATGCGGTTGCTCAGGGAAGCAGGGGGTCAGATCCGCAAGGTGGTGCCGCCATCGACGACGAGCACAGCGCCCGTCACGTAGGTCGAGCGCAGCAGTCCCAGGGTGGCTTCAGCACAGTCATCCGGTGTCGCCGACCGGCCGAGGGGCGCCACATGAGCGATCATTGCGTGCTGGTCATCCCAGTCGCTGGTCCACGGCGTGGCGACCAAGCCGGGAGCCACTGCATTCACGCGTACCGGTCCGCTCACTTTGGCGAGTAGTTGGGTCATATGGTTCAGCGCGGCTTTCGACATCGAATAGGCGATCGATGACCCGACCTGTCGGACCCCGGCGATGGACGTGATGTTGACCACGTTGCCGTCGGACGACTGCCGAAGGTACGGCATTGCGTGCTTGGTGAGTTCCCACGTGCCAAAGATGTTCACTTCGAATGTGCGGCGGAAGATGTCCTCTGTGAGTGCATCGAGGTCGGCATGATCGACCCGGGTGGTCCATCCCGCGTTGTTGATCAACATGTCGAGCCGACCGTGGCGCTCGATGGTGGCGTCGATGAGATTGCGCCGCTGATCGGCATCGGAGATATCGGCCTGGATGTAGGACGATTCGTTCGGGAGTGCGGCCGCAACGGCCTCGCCTGCGGTGACCGACGACGAGGAGTTGACCACGACCGTTGCGCCAAGGGCCGACAGACGGTGGGCAATGGCTTCGCCAATTCCCGAAGATGATCCGGTGACGATGGCGACGCGGTCGGCGAATTCTGTGCTGCTCATCGTCGGAGCATGCCAGACCACGACGGTGCACCACGAGGCCGGTGAATCTGGGATACTTCGGCGATGAGCGCGACGTTCACCGATGCCTCCCACGACCGATACGGCCTCGTCACGCCAGCGGTGCAGCCACCGGTGGTGGTCGCGACCGAGGGCATCGAGTTGGTGTGCGCCGATGGTCGGCGCATCATCGATGCCGCGGGTGGGGCGGTGGTGACCAATATCGGTCACGGGCGCACGGAGATCGCCGATGCGGTCGCGACGGCTCTGCGTTCCATCGACTACGTGGTGCCGATCTGGGCAACACCAAACCGACTGGCGCTCGCGGACCGCTTGACCGAGCGATGGCTGCCGGACGGGTTCGGGCATGTGTTCTTCGCCGGTGGCGGGTCAGAAGCCACCGATACCGCCGTGCGTCTCGCCCGCACCCATCACCTGAGCCGTGGCGACGAACGTCGATACAAAGTAATCGGTCGGGTGCCGAGCTATCACGGCGCCACCGTCACCACCTTGGCGATCGGTGGTCATATGGCCCGCCGGGCTGGCCTCGATCCGCTGTTGCCCGAATGGCCGAAGGTGCCCTGGAACGATGCCGATGCCCTCGCTGCCGCGATTGAGGCGGCAGGGCCCGACACGGTGGCGGCGTTCATCTTCGAACCGGTCATCGGTGCGTCAGCGGGTGCGTTGGTTGCCGATGTCGACTACTGGCAGCAGGTGGCCGAGGTGTGTCGGCACTACGGCGTTCTACTGATCGCCGATGAGGTGATGACGGGGTTTGGTCGTACCGGGCGGACCTGGGGCTACCAGCACGACCCGGTGACCCCCGACATCTTGGTGTCGGCGAAAGGCCTCGGTGGCGGGTATGTGCCCATGTCGATGGTGACCGCAGCCGACCATGTGGTCGAGCCGATCGCGGCAGCCGGTGGCAATGTCATGTTCTTTACCTATTCGGGCCCGGACGCGATGTGTGCCGGGGCGCTCGCGGTGCTCGACATCATGGAGCGAGAAGATCTCACCGCGAATGCGGCCGCTGCGGGTGAGCGGATGATGTCGGAACTACGCGCTGCTGTTGGCCATCATCGTTGTGTCACCGAGGTGCGCGGACGCGGACTGATGATCGGTGTGGAACTCGCTGGGGTGAGCGCCGCTGCGGCTGTCGATGCCTGTCTGGCCCAGGACATGTGGGTGTATCCCGCCGGTTCGGGCCCAGCGGTGGCGGACTCGTTGTTGTTCGCACCGCCACTGAGTGTGAGCGCGGCCGAAGTGGACGAGATCGTGCGCCGTACCGCGGCGGCGTTGGCCATCCTCTGACGTGATGTGCTGCGCTGCCTAGGCGGTCAGCACCCACGCCGCCGACTCCCCGGGGAGGCGGCCATCAGCGGAGGGTGCTGCCGAGGTGAGCAGTAGTTCGCCTGCGGGTAGAGCAACTGGTTCTACATCGAAGTTCACGATGCACAGCAGATCGTCGCGGCGCAGACACAGCACCTGCGATTCATGACGGTCGAAGTGGTCCGACCACTCGAGCGGGCCCGCGCCGACCCAGTGGCGTCGTCGCAGCGCGAGTGCAGCGGTGTACAGCGACAAAGTGGAGTCGGGGTCATCGCGCTGAACGGTGGCGCTGAGCGCGCCGAAGGTTGCTGGCTGCGGCAGCCATGGCGGGGCATCGCCGAATCCGAATGAGACACCGTCGGGGGTCCACGGCAGAGGCACCCGGCATCCATCGCGTCCCTTGCGGGTGCGGCCGGAGTTCTCCCACACCGGGTCGTCGAGAACCTCCAGTGGCAGGTCGAACACCTCGGGAAGCCCGAGCTCTTCACCCTGATAGAGATAGGTGGAACCCGGCAGTGACAACAGCAACAAGGTGGCGGCTCGAGCGCGGCGCAGTCCCTGCTCGGCATCGCAGATGTCGTGGGGGCCGTCGAGGAGCCAGGCCCGCCAATCGGTGCCATTCGGCAAGCCGTACCGGGTCGTGTGGCGGACCACATCGTGGTTCGAGAGCGCCCACGTGGGTGTGGAGCCCACCGCATCGGCAGCGCCGATCGCGCGCACGATCGCATCGCGCATCGATGGGGCATCCCACTCGCAGGTCAGGAAATCGAAGTTGAACGACTGGTGGTACTCGTCGCTGCGCAGGTATTTGGGCAGGCTCTCGGGGGCAACCCAGGCTTCGGCGACCATCATCACGTCGCGGTGTTGCTCGGTGCCGATGCGGTTGAGGATGCCGCGCCATTCTCGGATGATGTCGTGCACCTCGTCGCGGTCCCAATGGGGGTGGTCGGGCACTTTGGCGTTCTCCAGCACGGCGGTGGATTCGGAAATGTCGGGAAATGACATGTCCTTGGCGAGACCGTGCGCGACGTCGATCCGGAACCCGTCCACACCGAGGTCGCACCAGAATTCGAAGATCGACCGAAATTCGGCCCGCACCTCAGGGTTGGTCCAGTTCAGATCGGGTTGGCTGGAGTCGAACAGGTGCAGGTACCACTGACCGTCGGGCGTGCGGGTCCACGCGGGCCCACCGAAGACGGCAATCCAATTGGTTGGGGGTGAGTCGCCGTCGCTGTCACGAAAGAGGTACCGATCGCGCTCGGAGCTCCCCGGTGTGGCTGCCATTGCCTCCACGAACCAGGGGTGTTCCCAGGAGGTGTGGTTCGGCACGATGTCGATGATGATGCGGATCCCGAGTGTGTGGGCCTCATCAATCAGTTGCCGTGCATCGTCGAGAGTGCCGAATCGTGGCGAGATATTCCGGTAGTCGGCCACGTCATAGCCACCATCGAGCAGAGGTGATGGGTACCAGGGGCTGATCCAGATGGCATCGATGCCCAAGGTGGCCAAATGGGGAAGGCGTTGCCGGATGCCGTTCACATCGCCGGTGCCGTCACCGTTCGCGTCGGCGAACGACCGCGGGTACACCTGATACACGACGGCATTGCGCCACCATTCACTGTGATCTGCGGCGGCGAAGGAACTGCTCACAGGGGTGCAGGCTAAGGCGAGTCAGCGGCGCCGCCGACGCTGACGAGTCGGTTCGTCGACGGTGTGGACGGCACGAATCCGAATCGGTCCGCGCGCGGTGGACGGGTCGACGACGACACCACCTTGGGTGATCTCCACCCGTCCGGCAACAACGAGTCGTCGGGCGGCGCGCCGCGCCGACTCCATCAGTGCGCGCCAGTCGTCCATACCGACCTGTCGTGCGGCCTCACTTGGGCAGATCGTCGCTCCGGTGGATCGGGTCGCAAGCAATTCGACGATGGCTGCTTCGAGCGCGCGATCGGTTGTCCCCGGTCGTTCACGGCGGCATCGATCCGAGCAGTACCGCACCGCATCCCAGTCACGCGCCCACTTCGCACGCCATTCGATCGCGCGTCCACAGCTGTCGCACCAGCGCGGTTCATGTGCACGAGTGGCCGATCGGGTCATTGGTCGGCAGGCTAGACGTCGTCACCGAAGGAGTCCCCCCGTGCTGATCGCTCTCGTCCATCTGCTTGCCACCACCACAATGGCGGGCCTGATTTGGTTTGTGCAGGTTGTGCACTATCCGCTGTTCGCCCATGTGCCGGCGTCGGCATCGGCGGCGTACGCCGAACGCCATCAACGTCTCACCGCGCGGGTGGTGGGCGCACCGATGGCGGTCGAAGGTGTGTGTGCTCTGTGGCTGTTCTTCGCGCCGCCTGCGGGGGTCGGCCGCCTTCTGCCGTTCGTTGCGGGTCTCGTACTGGCCGTGGTTCTCGGCTCCACGGTGATGCTCCAGGTGCCGCGGCACTCACGTCTCGCGGATAGCGGTAATGCACACGAGATCAGTGAGGTTGTGACGTCGTTGGTGACGACGAATTGGGTGCGCACCATCGGGTGGTCCACACGCGCGGTGCTCGCAGCGGTGATGGTGGCGCAGGTGGCGCAATGACCGCGGCGCCGATGGCCGATCCGTCGCTCTGGCACCCGGGCGCACCAGAGGTGGCAACACCACCGGTCGGCGGTGTGCCACGAGCGGTGATGGTGCAGCGCTGGAACGATCTGGTGTTCTGCCATTGGCGGTATCCCGCGGAGCAGGTGCAGGCGCTGTTGCCCGCCGGTGTGGAGGTCGACACATTCGACGGGTCGGCATGGGTGGGTCTCATTCCCTTCCATATGGATGACCTTGGCGTGCCCGGATGGGCGCCGATGCCATATGTGGGTTCATTTCCCGAAGTGAACGTGCGGACCTACGTGCGCGCTGGCGACCACCGGGGGGTGTGGTTCATGTCGCTCGATATCGATCGGTGGCTTCCAGCTCTCGTCGCGCGGGGTGGGTATCGCATTCCCTATTGCGTGGGTGATGTGCGCCATGTTCGAGTTGGGGATCGGGTGATGTCATCGGTGCAGCGCCGCTGGCCACGCACCGACGCGTCGACAGCAGCGTTGTCGGTGGTGGTGGGCGACCCTGCTGTGGACGACGAGCTCGCGCGATTCCTCACTGCACGCTGGGGTCTGATCGCGCGCCCGTTGCGCGGCCGTGCGGTGTGGGCGCCGGTTGATCATCCGGTGTGGCCGTTGTTCACCGCCGACCTCATCGACGTGCAACCCGGTGTGCTGCGCGCCGCCGGGCTCGAGGACCCATCGGGTGACCCGCACGTGATGTATTCGCCGGGGGTTCCTGTCAGGATCGGGGTGCCGCGCCTGTTGCACCATCGATGATGCCGGTGAGGCCGCTCGGCGGGTGCGGGCCGATCGCGAGCGTCTCGACGATGCTTGTGCCCCGGTGACCGTCGTTCTCGGCGATGCACACCATCTGCGTGTGCAGCATGGTGGGGTCATCTGGCCGGACCGCCGAGAGGTCGATGGTGTCGCGGCATTCGTCGAGGTCGGCGCGCCACATGCCATGACCCCAGTCGGGATGGAGGTATCCGAGTCCGCTCATCTGCAGCCGAGCGACAGGACGATGCCGTATCTCAATTGGGTCGGCCCGCCAGCGGTGCAACCGGGTGACGACGTGAGCTGGCCAGCGAGTGCCGGGCTGCCATTCGATGTCGGCATCGACACGGGTGATGCGGTCGATGCTGCGGGTATCGAGGCGGGCATCGTCCTCGGTACTGAGTGGTGTGACCGCGCCGCTTTCGTGCCAGGGGCGGCCGTCGCCGTCGTGATTCATTGCTGCGTGCAGGACATGGTCGTCGAAACGGGTTGGTGTCCACAGCCAGAAGAACTGTGGTGCTGTTGCGGGTCCATCGGGTCGATTTCCGATGGGGCGAATGCCCCACGATCGGTCACGGCATCCGCGGACCGGTCCCACATCGGCCAGTTCAACCCGTTGGCCATCGATCGTGAGATGACCGGTCCAGCTCCCGAACTGTGTCAGGCGGGTGTAGTCGAAGGTGGTGCGTCCACCATCTTCGCGAACGAAGCGGGGTTCCTCGATCGCTGCACTGTCCGCCCGCCACACGAGGTCGGCGGCAATGCCGTGACGACCATCCACCCTGACGCGGTGTTCCACCATCGGTCGGACGATGTCGATCGTGATTCCTCCCACGATCGTGTCGCGGTCGGTGTCGCATCGGCGTGATGCCCGATGCGTGTGTTGGTGGCCGTCGATCACCACCGTGATGGCTGCGTCTGCAATGCGGCGGCCTGGATAGAAACCCATCGCCACCGCGACGACGAGTTCGCCGTTGGGGCTGTAGCCGTTGTGGAAGAAACGGTCGTACTGGTCCGCCGATGCCGACACGGGGTGCAGCAGGGGGCGGGAGCTTTGGTGAATTGGAAGGTCGTCGAGTTCGTGCAGCACCGTGATCAGTCTTCGTTGTCAGGTCCGATGTGATGGTCGGCCATGTGGGCGGCTGCACGCTCGGCCATGACCGCGAACATTTCATCGCCACGGGTGGTCCGAGTGACGATCTGCGAGGCGATGATGGCCATCATTAGCGCGCTCACGGTGCCGATGCGACGCGCCTCGTATAGATCAGCGGCCGTGACGTCTATGCCGTGGTGATGCAGGCGGTTGACGTAGCGCTGCCAGAGGCTGTCTTCGATATCGCGGCGCTGCTCGGGGTCGAGCGAGGTGGCGATGAGGTAGGCCACATCGGCGGGCCCCGACCCGATCGCCACCGTCTGATAGTCCACGACAACAGCCTGTTCGCCATCACCAATGGGGCGAAACAACATGTTGTCGAGACGGAGATCGCCGTGCACCAGGCATGGTGCGCAGCCGTGATCACGCGGCAGGTCGCCGTATCGGGTGGCCAACCAGCGTGCGGTGGCGAGGGCGTGGGAGTCGAGTCTGTTCTCGTACCGGTCGACAAAACCGTCGATGACCGCAGCGGCAACACCAGCGTGCAGCGCGATGGTGGC
>JAFMNE010000057.1 GCA_017859395.1 Ilumatobacteraceae bacterium
CGCCCGCACAAAAGAGGTCCTCGGGCTCGATGGCACACCTTTTGAACTCCCGGCCAACGTCGTCGATGCCACGCGATCGCACGCCATGTCACGCGGCGCTACCGCGCGTGCCCAATGGCAACAGCGTGTCACTTCAGCGGACCGGCCATGGAACGAACTCATCCATCGATCGCCACTCGATGCCGCCACGCTGCCCACGTGGTTCGCGGGCGACAAGGTCGCCACTCGCAAAGCGATTCAGGCATGTATCGATGCCTCCGTCGATGCCCTGCCCGGGCTGCTGATCGGATCTGCTGACCTCACCGGCAACACGGGCACCAAGGCTGCGGCCTTCACCCCGATGACCCGTGATGACCACGCAGGCCGCCAGATTCATTACGGCGTCCGCGAACATGCCATGGGCGCCGCCATGGTCGGCATGGCCCGCCACGGCGATATCTGCGCGGTCGGTGGAACCTTCTTCGTATTTGCCGATTACATGCGCCCCGCCATCCGTCTCGCGGCCCTCTGCTCAGCACCGTGTGTGTTTGTCTTCAGCCACGACTCGGTTGCTGTTGGCGAAGACGGCCCCACCCATCAACCGGTCGAGCATCTCGCCTCGTTGCGCGCCATGCCCGGCCTCGAGGTCATTCGGCCAGCGGACGCGAACGAGACCGCTGCTGCATGGGCGATCGCCGCTCAGAGCACCGGGCCGGTGGCGATGATTCTGAGTCGCCAGGACATCGCTGTTGTGACCGACGGAAGCGCTGTGCACACCGGTGCCGGCATCGTGGTCGATGTTCCCGACCCGGCCGTGATCCTCATCGGCACGGGTGCCGAGGTGTCGGTCTGCGTGGATGCTGCCGCGGCCCTCAACGACAAGGGTGTCGCCACGCGGGTCGTGTCGATGCCCAGCTGGGAACGGTTCAGCAACTGTGATCCTTCCGAACAGGCAGCCATCCTCACCCCGGGCATTCCGACCGTGTCGGTCGAAGCCGGCGTCAGCTTCGGCTGGGAACGCTGGTCCGACCGCCACGTCGGCATCGACCGATTTGGTGCGAGTGCGCCAGGTGGAGAAGTACTCGAACGACTCGGCATCAGCGTGGAGGCCGTTACCACGGCGGTCGAGGATGTTCTGGGGCACGCGTGATGGTCGATCTGCACGCGCTCCATCGCGACGAGGGCCACAGCATTTGGGTGGACGACCTCTCCCGCTCGATGCTAAAGACCGGCCGACTCGATGCCCTCATCGCCGACGGCGTTCGTGGACTGACGTCGAATCCGGCGATCTTTGCCGCGGCTATGGCTGCCGGTGACGAATACGCCGACCAGTTCCGCAGTCTGGTCTCGATCGGGCACAGCGTCGAAGAGGCTTACTGGGACATGGTGATTGATGACATCACCGCAGCGTGCGACCATTTTTCCGCCCTCTACGAGACCTCAGATGCGACCGATGGGTTTGTGTCGGTGGAAGTCGACCCGCGACTCGCCCACGACACCAACGCCACCATCGCTGCAGGCCGGGACCTCGCTGCACGGATCGCTCGACCGAATGTGATGATCAAAGTGCCCGCAACACCGGCGGGACTGGCGGCGATCACCGCACTCATCGGCGACGGGATCAATGTGAATGTGACCTTGATCTTCTCTCTGCAGAGATACGCCGAGGTCATGGAGGCCCATATTGCCGGACTGGAGATGGCCACACGGGCCGGTCATGCCCTGTCCCGCATCGCCGGCGTGGCCAGTTTCTTCATCAGCCGCGTCGACACCGAGGTGGACGCTCGACTCGGTCCGTCTCATCCGCTGCGAGGCACTGCTGCACTCGCCCAAGGGCGACTGGCCTTTGCCGCGTTCACGTCCACCTTCGATGGGCCGCGATGGGAGAGCCTCGCGACCGCAGGGGCACGAGCCCAACGACCGCTGTGGGCATCTACGGGCGCGAAAGACCCCGCGTACTCCGACGTGGTCTACGTCGATGGCCTGATTGGACCGACCAGTGTGAACACTCTGCCTCCTGCCACCCTGGCGGCGTTCACCGACCACGGCACGGCGCGCAGAACCATCGACGCCAATCCCGAGGACACAGCACGCACGTGGTCAGAGCTTGCTGATGCGGGCATCGATATGAGCGAGGTTGCAAACCTTCTTGCCGACCGCGGCGTGAGTGCCTTCGTCGACAGCTTCGACGGCATATTGGCAACGCTGCGCGATGCCGCACCGGGTCCGGATCGCTGAGCTCCTCGCGGCATTCGATGCCGCACAGCCGCTTACTCCTGATCCGCCGCAAGGCCGGACAGGAGAATCGCTGCTTTATCCACGGCGCGACGCGCACGCACCAACACCCGGTCGGCATCAGGTCGCTCTGCGCCGTCGGCGGCAGCCTCACGCAAAATCTCAAACGACAGGTCCTCGATCGCTTCAGCAACAGCTGCGAGTCGCTCCGACAGTTCGGCGGCGGTGGATGCGATCTGTGCCATCAGGCGATCGTAGGCTCGCGTTGTGACAGCGACCGAGCCCCACATCGCCCCCGACACGCCAACCACGACCATCGATGCCGAGTACGCACGGCTCCGATCAGCCGCCGACAACGGTGCGATGCACGGCCATGACGACCGTCGCCGAGCACTGAGAGCCCTCCGCGACATGCTTGTCACCAGCACCAGCGATGCCGAGACTGCTCTTGCCGCAGATCTCGGGAAGTCGGCCATCGAGAGTTGGATGACCGAGATCGGATTCACCATCGGTCAGATCGACCATGCGTTGGACCACCTCGATCACTGGGCGCGACCGCGTCGGGTGCGCCTTCAGATGACCCTGCGGCCGGGATCGGCCCGCATCGTGCCAACCCCACTCGGTCTGGTCGGCATCATCGCGCCCTGGAATTACCCGCTGCAGTTGACCCTTGCCCCACTCGTCGCTGCGATCACAGCCGGCAATACCGCCATGGTGAAACCGTCGGAACTGGCGCCGGCGACATCGGCTTTTCTGGCCGATCGTCTCCCCGCGGTGGTCGGTGACCATGTTGGGGTTGTGACCGGCGGTGTCGAGCCGACGAGCGCGATGCTCGAACACCGCTTCGACCACATGTTCTACACCGGTGGGGCCCGGGTCGCCCGAGTCGTTGCTACGGCAGCCGCCCGACACCTCACCCCCACCACCTTGGAACTGGGTGGGAAGTCCCCGGCGATCGTCACTGAGTCGGCCGACCTGCGCATCGCAGCACGTCGGATCGCCTGGGGGCGGTTCGTCAACGCTGGCCAGACCTGTGTGGCTCCCGACTACGTGCTCGTTCCTCGGCACCTTCGCGACGGCCTCGTGCAGCACCTTGTCGATGCTGTTGGCGACCTCTATGGCCCCGACCCGTCAGCCTCAGAGGACTACGGCAAGATCATCAACACCCACCATCTCTCACGCCTCGTCGGCTATCTCTCTGAAGATGGCGCTGGGCAGATCGTCATCGGTGGCAGCGCCGACCCCGACCGGTGCCATCTCGACCCGACCGTCGTGATCGACCCGGACCCATCGTGCGCATTGATGACCGACGAGATCTTCGGTCCCGTCCTGCCCGTGGTGACCTACGACGACCTCGATGACGCCATCGCCCAGATTCGGTCGCGCCCGCATCCATTGGCGCTGTACCTGTTCAGCACCAATGACGACCAGATCGCGCAGGTGACGGCGCGCACCACGTCGGGCGGCATGCTGGTGAACCACACCCTGTTGCATCTCGCAGCCGAAGATCTACCATTTGGTGGGGTTGGCGAGAGTGGGATGGGCGCGTATCACGGCCAAGTTGGTTTCGACACCTTCAGCCATCTGCGATCGGTCATGCGACGCCCGATGCGCCCCGACCCCTCGCTGATGTATCCCCCCTATGGGCCTCTTGCGCGACGCCTGTTGCGCCGTTTGTTCTGACGACGCCGAACTATCCGCGGCGTGTCAGCGCGCGGTCCACGGACCCGACGACTCGTCGATCCAACTGAGATAGCGGTGACGGGCTTCGTTCACCGCATCAGTATTCGATGCCGCTGCTCGAACAGCCAACACGGTGGCGGCCACGTCGCGAAGTTCAGCAACGGCCAGAGTAAAACGATCCGCTGAGAGATTCATCCCGTAGCCGCTGGCGTACTGGCCGTACACCGATGACGGCACGCCCCACCGGCGTGTCTGGGCCAGCATCGGCCCGTGATCCCAGCCTCGCGGGGCCATGGCCAACAGATCCCAATCGATCAGGACAGGGCCTCGGGGCCCCATCAACACATTTGCTGGTTGGAGGTCGCCGTGGCAGATCACCGCGTCGTGGTCGACCTCGTCACGCCACCACCGGTGCCCATCGACCACTAGGCCCAATTTGGCGCGTACGCGCTCATCGACATCGTTGGCGATGCCGAGACACGCCGTATCGATCTCGCCAACGAGTCGCTCCAACTCCCACCACGGCAGGCGGCGGGGATCCGCTACCGGCCATCCATCTGGAAGCCCATCCATACCGACACGATCGTGAAGTCGCGCAACAATGCGTCCGGTCTGCACCCAGTCCACCTCAGCGCGCGCGGCGACATACGCCATGGCCGTGACCCGACGGCCATCTGGAGCATCAAGTTCGTCAATGATCTCCGCAATGGGAATACCTGCATCGCGCAGCACGTCACCTAGTTCTCGCGTCGCCGGGGCTCCCGGTACCGGTCGCCCAACCCTGAGCACCACATCACCGCAGCGATAGACGGCATTCATGCTCATCCGCACCAGAGCCGGTGCGGGCAATGACCACTGTGTTGCGACATCGACGACCCAATCTTCGACAGATTCTCGATCACCGAAGGGCGCGCCGATATACGGCACCCCGACCACGGCGCCCGATGCTGGCTCACGCATGTTCGCCGACCGCCGCGGGGCCGTCAGGCGTCGCGCGATGCACGGTCGCGTAGGACGACAACTCGCGACGACTCCACGGGTTGGCCATCGACGAGAACCTGATCGCCCGGCGCGATGCGATCACTCAGCGACTCGGCACGACCATCGATTCGCGCGCTCAATGCCGCTTCGGTATTCGCCTTGGCAGCGCGCCCCTCCGCAACTGCTGAGCGCACACCATCGACACGTCGCCGCACTCCATCAGCCGCCGCGCGGCCCACGTTGGCGGGAGCCAGCCGACGAGCGGTCCGGCGCAGTCGGCGCCCGGTGTTACGCATGATCGCCGCACCGGTTGCTGCACCGGTGACAAACCACAGAACTCGCCGCATCATCGCCGCCCATCCTCAGTACCGGTGCGCACGATTTCAACTCGATCAGCCCCGCGCAATCTGCTCACCGTTCGACGCACACCGGTGACGGTGCCCACGGCTTTGATCACCGGGGTGGCAAATACCCGGCGGGCCGCGCGACCCGAGGTCTCCACAGCGTCGGAAATCGCCTCTGCCGAACCCAGCACTCGGTCGAAGCGCTCGAGATCGCGGCGGGCATCGGCAACTGCACCGCTCGCTTCATGCGTGCTGCGACGCAATTCGTCGATCAGCGGCAGGATCTGTGATCTCATCTCGCCGACTTCTCCGCGCAACTGACGCAGTGCATCACCGACGCGCATCAGCGCCACCGCGAGTGCTGCGAATCCGAACGCGCACAGCACCACCGCTGCAACGAGGATCACATCACCGGTCGTCATTGCCTGCCTCTCTCTTCACCCGTGCCGCGAGGTGCGGCTCGTCGCCGATCGTACCTGGGGCATACCACCGGCGCTGCCCGAGAGCGGCGGGCAGATACTCCTGGTCCAACCAACCATCATGATCATGCGGTGATTGATACGTCGTCCCGTGTCCAAGCTGGGCAGCACCGCTGTAGTGCGCATCGCGCAGATGCGCCGGCACCTCACCCACGGTCCCTGCGCGAATATCGTCGCGCGCCGACCAGATCGCTCGCGACACCGACGGGCTCTTGGGGGCTGTGGCCACATGCACCGCCGCCTGCGCAAGATTCAACTGTGCCTCGGGAAGCCCGACAAGTTCGAGAGCCTGTGCAGCAGCGACGGCCACCTGCAACGCCGTCGGGTCAGCCATCCCAACGTCTTCGCTGGCAGCGATCACGATGCGCCGGGCGATGAAGCGGGGGTCCTCGCCGGCCTCGAGCATGCGCGCCAACCAGTAGATGGCCGCGTTCGCATCCGAACCGCGCATCGACTTGATGAACGCCGAAATCACGTCGTAATGGTCGTCTCTGCCATACCGCAAGGCACTGGTACCGAGCGCAGCTTCCACATGTTCGATTGCCACCGGCGTGTCACCGGCAAGGGCAACCGCCACCTCCAGAGCGGTCAGGACCTGACGGCCATCACCACCGGCACGCTCAATGAGGAGATCCAGCGCATCGTCGTGCGCAGTTGCACCCTCCGCGGCGAGACCCCGTTGCAGGAGTTCGCGGATGGCCGATGGATCAAGCGGCTCCAATCGAAACAGGGTCGAACGGCTGCGCAGCGGAGCGTTCACCTCGAAGAACGGGTTCTCCGTCGTCGCCCCGATCAACACGATGGTGCCATCTTCCACCGCGGGCAACAGCGCATCTTGTTGGGACCGGGAGAAGCGATGAATCTCGTCCAGGAACAAGATCGTGCCCCGACCATGCTCGCCGAGACGGGAACGTGCGGCGCCGATCACACGGCGCACATCAGCGACTCCCGCGGTAACAGCACTGAGTTGCTCGAATGCCGATGACGTGGTTCCAGCAATGGCGAGCGCCAGAGTTGTCTTCCCCGTGCCCGGAGGACCCCACAATATGACCGAGGTCAAGCGGTCCGTTTCGACAAGGCGTCGGAGCGGTCGACCCGGTCCAACGAGATGCGCTTGACCAACAACATCGTCAATTGTCGACGGACGGCATCTTGCCGCGAGCGGTGAACGTCCACGGAGTCGCTGGGCCGCTGCATCAGAAAAGAGGTCATCGGCCACGGAGCACCTCGTCATAGGACCGCCGCCGGAACTCCACCACGCCGTCCACGAGTTCGTCGACCGTCATCCACTTCCACGACGAGAACTCAACACCATCGCAGACCGGGTGCACGTCATCTCTGAGAACGTGGAAACCAAACCAGCGGTGAGCTTGGCCCCACACCTCGCCGCGCCGATAGTCCTCAGGCAGTTCATATACCGTCCAATCACCGAGCGGGCCGTCGAGGGCCACCTCGCCGGGCCCGAGTCCGGTTTCCTCGGCAAGTTCTCGCCAGGCAGCCTGCTCTGGTGTTTCGCCGCTATCGATACCTCCCTGGGGAAGCTGCCAAGCCCCAGGCGCATCACAGCGTTCGAACGCCATCAAACAACCAGCGCTGTCGCGCACGGCAATGACGACGCCAGCGCGGAATCGAGGGCCTCCCACAATGCCGACCCTAGTGCTGGATCTGACCAGCGATCACCGCCGACGGCCCCGACCGAGGGTGCGCAGTCGGTCGGCAACGTCGGCAAAGGCTGGGTCACCCGCAGCGACGGCCTCGAACCACTTAATAGCGCCGCTGCGATCACCCGCCCGGTCGTGAAGATCGGCCAACACATACCACTGACGCAGATGATGATCTCGAACCCGCGTTGGGCGACGCGCAGCGGGTGCCATGACCGCCACGGCGCCCTTCAGGTCACCGGCATCGGCGAGAGTGCTCGCCGCCACGATCCGACCTTCGGCCATGATGTCGTGCGGTGGCGACGCCGCTTTCAACTCGTTCCAGAGTTCGGCCACCTCGCCCCGACGACCCATTGCCCGCAGGCAGTCCATCAGCACCGGCCACAACGTGACATCGCCAGACAGTGACCTCGCGCGGTCGAGTGACGCCGCAGCAGGCCGCCAGTTGCCCATCCGGTAATTGGCCAGACCGATCAGTTCGTGCACCGCAGCAACATCGCTCAGCTCTTTCACAATGGAGTTACCGATACGCCGGGCGTCGCCGAAGCGCTCCCGCTCGAGCGCACCGAACCCGTCGATGAGACGTTCACGCATCCGCGTTGCGCGGGCAGACGACGATGTGGTCTCCGCGATTCTCGCCGCCGTGGCCGGATCGAGTTCACCACGGTCGGCAATGGTGCGTGACCGGCGCACAGCATCGGAGGCTGCAGACCGCAGGGCATCGTCTGCATCCGCGCTATCGACCGCCTCATCGTGCCGCCCGACCTCGTCGATCGGGCCAAGGTCCTCCCAGCGCTCCTGCTCGGGGGGCCCGGACTCATTTTGTGGTTTGCGCACCCCGCCGCCGCGTGCACGCACTTCTGCCGCGCGCCGCTCGGCTGCCGTGCGCGGTTCCGGGCGCGGTGCCCGCGCTCCATCGCGACGGTCGCCACCACGCGCCCCCGCATCACGACCGCGACCTGCGCCACGATCACCACCACGGGCATCGCGCGAAGATCGCCCGGGGCCGCTGCGCCCGCCGCCTGTCGGGCGTCCTCCACGACCGGCACCGCCACTACGCGCACCACCGCTGCGCGCGTCGCTCGGTGCCGCACCATCGGGACGTCGTGACCCGTCGGAACGTCGTGACCCATCGGTGCGTCGTGACCCATCGGTGCGTCCTGGTCCCGACGCGGATCGGGACCCGCCACGTGTTCCACTCCCGGGACGACCGCCGCCACGGCCTGCGCCCGAGGGGCGCCCACGACCATCTACGCGTCCGTCACCACGCATCGCCGGGCCACTGTTGCGACGGGCGCCATCGCGACGATCACCGGAACGACCCCCATCCTCGCGGCCGTCGGCGCCTGAGCGCCGAGGCCCACCCGGACCGCCTTCGTCGCGACCACCCGCGTCACGTCCGCCAGCATCACGTCCATTCGGGCGACGGGTGTCACCACCGGTACCTGTCCGACGCGGACCTCGTGCTCCCCGATCACCGCGAGGGTCATCGCTGCCTGGCCGACGACCAGCCGACGCCCGGCCGCCAGGGCCACCACGTCCAGCCGACGTACCACGGCTCGGTGCGCCATCGCCGCGCGGGCCTCGAGAACCACCACCGCTCCCGCGGGCGCCACCTGGACGCCGATCGCCTCCACGGCCATCAACGGACCGGCGTTCATTCGCGCGACGATTGTCGCCACCGCGACGGGGACCCTGCTCAGCAGACATTTATCCGAGCCTAGGGCCTGAGGCGCTCGCACCAACCGTGGACGAAAAACGACGAAAGGGCGTCGGGTACAACCCGACGCCCTTTCGAGCGATGAAATCCGGCGGCGTCCTACTCTCCCAGGGGATCTCTCCCCAAGTACCATCGGCG
>JAFMNE010000058.1 GCA_017859395.1 Ilumatobacteraceae bacterium
CCATCGTCCCAATGTTCACATGCGTCTTATTACGCTCGAACTTCGCCTTGCTCATTGCTGACTCCTCTTATTTGGTTGAGATTGTGTAGTTGGTTGTTAGATCGGTCGTTGGCGATCACTCGCCACGGACGCGCTTGACGATCTCGGACGAGATCGCCTCGGGCACCTGCTGGTAGCTGTCGAACTGCATCGTGTAGGTGGCACGGCCCTGGGTGCTGGAACGGAGGTCGGTCGAGTAACCGAACATCTCCGACAACGGCACCTGCGCGCGCACCGTCTGCTGGTTGCCATTGGCCTCCATGCCCTCGATCCGCCCGCGGCGACTGGACAGGTCACCCATGACATCGCCCATGTACTCCTCGGGAGTCACGACCTCAACGGCCATGATCGGCTCGAGAAGCACCGGACCCGCCTTCTCGGCGGCCTGCTTGAAGCCCATCTGACCGGCGACCTTGAACGCCATCTCCGATGAGTCCACGTCGTGGTACTGGCCATCGACGAGCGACACCTTCACATCCACCATGCCGTACCCGGCGAGCACGCCGGACTCGAGGCCGGCCTGAATGCCCTGGTTGGTGGGCTGGATGTACTCGCGTGGAATACGGCCACCGGTGATCTTGTCTTCGAACTCGTAGCCGTTCCCCGGGTTCGGCTCCACCGTCAACTTGACGACCGCAAACTGACCCGAACCACCGGACTGCTTGATGTGGCGGTACTCGACCGATTCGACGCGCTTGGTGACGGTCTCGCGATACGCCACCTGGGGCTTGCCGACAGTGGCCTCCACGTTGAACTCGCGCATCATGCGGTCGACGAGCACCTCGAGGTGCAACTCACCCATACCCGAGATGACGGTCTGACCAGTCTCTTCATCGGTGCGCACCCGGAAGGTCGGATCCTCGTCGGACAGCGACTTGAGCGCCTTGCCGAGCTTGTCCTGGTCGCTCTTGGTCTTGGGCTCAATGGCCACGTGGATCACCGGTTCGGGGAACTCCATGCGCTCCAAGATCACGGCGTCATTGCGGTCGCAGAGAGTGTCACCGGTGGTGACCTCCTTGAACCCGAGACCCGCGACGATGTCGCCAGCCATGGCGACGTCGAGATCCTCGCGCTGATTCGCATGCATCAACAAGATGCGGCCGAGACGCTCACGCTTTTCTTTGGTGGAGTTGTAGATCTCGTCACCCTTGTTGACCTCGCCCGAGTACACCCGGAAATAGGTGAGCTTGCCGAACGGGTCGGCGACGATCTTGAACGCCAGAGCCGCAAAGCTGTTGTCGTTCGGACCGCGGGTGATCTTGGTCTCGCCCTTAAGGTCGGTGCCCTCGGCCGGGTCGATGTCCACAGGCGACGGCAGGTAGTCGATGACCGCGTCGAGCATCGGCTGCACGCCCTTGTTCTTGAATGCCGACCCACACAGAATGGGGACGAACTCGTTGGCGAGGGTGCCCGCACGGATGGCGCGCTTGATCTCTACCGACGTCAGCTCCTCGCCACCGAGGTACTTCTCCATGAGTTCCTCGTCGCTCGTGGCAATGGTCTCGAGCATCTTCTCGCGGTACTCGGCGGCCATATCGGTCATATGCGCAGGAATGTCGACGACATCCCACTTGGCACCGAGTTCTTCGTCCTGCCAGATCAGGGCATTCATCTCGATCAGGTCGACGAGGCCCGCAAAGGGTTCGTTCGACTCAGGGCCACCGGCACCGACGGGCAACTGCACCACCAACGGGTTTGCCTGCAGCCGCGACTCGACCATTTCGACGGTGCGGTAGAAGTTCGCACCGATGCGGTCCATCTTGTTGACAAAACAGAACCGCGGCACGTTGTACTTGTTCGCCTGACGCCACACGGTCTCGGTCTGGGGCTCCACACCGGCCACCGAGTCGAACACGGTGACTGCACCGTCGAGCACGCGCAGGGATCGCTCCACCTCGATGGTGAAGTCAACGTGGCCCGGCGTGTCGATGATGTTGATGCGGTGGTCGTTCCACACGCAGGTGGTCGCGGCCGAGGTGATCGTGATGCCTCGCTCTTGCTCCTGGGCCATGTGGTCCATGGTCGCCGCGCCGTCGTGCACCTCACCGATCTTGTAGCTCTTGCCGGTGTAGTAGAGGATGCGCTCGGTGGTCGTGGTTTTGCCGGCATCAATGTGGGCCATGATGCCGATATTGCGGGTGCGCTCGAGGGGGAACTCACGCTTGGCCATTACAGGTCACTTCCGTTCGATCGTGGGGTCAGGTTGTCAAAGGGCAAATAGTTGTACCGCGGTGGCTCACCAGCGGTAGTGAGCGAAGGCCTTGTTCGACTCGGCCATCTTCTGCATGTCATCGCGACGCTTCATTGCAGCGCCCAAGCCGTTGGCGGCGTCCATCAGCTCACCGGCCAGGCACTCGGCCATCGAGCGCTCGCGGCGATCGCGGGCGAAGTCGACAAGCCAACGAATGGCAAGCGTGGTGGCGCGCCGTGGGCGCACCTCGACCGGCACCTGGTAGGTGGCGCCACCGACACGGCGGCTGCGCACCTCGAGTGGCGGCTTGACGTTGTCGACGGCGCGCTTCAGCGTCTCGAGCGGATCGTCGCCGGTACGCGATGCAATGAGATCCATCGCGTCGTAGACGATCTTTTCGGCCACCGTGCGCTTGCCGTGCAGCATCACCTTGTTCACGAACTGGGTGACCAGCGGTGAGCGGTGAATCGGATCGGCGACGAGTTCGCGCCGTGGTGCGGGTCCCTTACGAGGCATGGGTCACTTCTCCTGCTTGGCGCCGTAACGGCTACGCGCCTGCTTGCGGTTCTTTACGCCGGCCGCATCGAGCGCACCGCGGATGATCTTGTAACGAACGCCCGGAAGGTCGCGCACACGACCGCCACGTACGAGCACGATCGAGTGCTCCTGCAGGTTGTGGCCTTCGCCGGGGATGTAGGCCGTGACCTCGATACCCGACGACAGGCGCACACGAGCCACCTTGCGCAGAGCCGAGTTCGGCTTCTTGGGCGTCGTTGTGTAGACGCGAGTGCAGACACCACGGCGCTGGGGCGAACCCTTCAACGCGGGTGTCTTGCTCTTGGTGAACTTCGATGTCCGACCCTGTCGGACGAGCTGCTGAATGGTGGGCACGTGTTGACCTTCTCGTCTGTCGTCTCGTCACACCGATGGCAGGCGGCCATCGGCTACGTCACGGTCGCGAATCGTTGCCGATCCGGACCCTGAGATGTTATGAGTGGACCATCGTGCCCACAACCTCGGTTGCGGGCACGACGGCATCATCCTTGGGCGTCGGCGTCGCCGGCGGCGTCGAACACGCCAGCACCAACACCGAATGATTCGAGTCGACGGGCGAGTTCGGCAGCGGTGTCCTCGTCGCCGAATTCGTCATCGCTCGAGTAGTAGGTCATCGGTTCGTAGTCGGGAGCCTGCACAGAGAACTCCCGATACTTCATCATGCCGGTACCGGCCGGAATGAGCTTGCCGATGATGATGTTCTCCTTCAGACCGATGAGATCGTCGGACTTGCCGTCGATCGCGGCCTCGGTGAGCACACGGGTGGTCTCCTGGAACGATGCGGCCGACAACCAGCTCTCGGTGGCCAACGATGCCTTGGTGATACCCATGATCTCGGGGCGTCCCTCGGCGGGGCGCTTGCCCTCGGTAACCATGTTGCGGTTGGTGTCGCGGAACCGCTTCGCATCCACGCGCTCGCCCGGCAAGAAGTCCGTCTCGCCCGGCTCAGTCACGCCGATCTTTCGGGTCATCTGGCGCACGATGAGCTCGATGTGCTTGTCGTGGATCGACACGCCCTGATCGCGATAGACGCGCTGCACTTCCTCCACGAGATACAACTGCGTCTCGCGGATGCCCTTGATCTCCATGAGTTCTTTTGGATCGAAGGGGCCGTCGGTGATCGGATCGCCGGCGCGCACCTCGTCGCCATCGGCAACGATCGGACGAGCACCGATAGGCAACAGCACCGCGTGCTCTTCGCCACTGTCATCGACGACAGTGACCGGAATACCACGGCCCTCATCCTCGGCGATACGGGCCACACCCGCTGCCGGCGAGAGACGCGCCGCACCCTTGGGAGTGCGCGACTCGAACAACTCGACCACGCGGGGAAGGCCACCAGCAATGTCCTTACCCGCCACACCGCCGGTGTGGAAGGTACGCATCGTCAGCTGCGTGCCGGGCTCACCGATCGACTGGGCAGCGATGACGCCAACGGCCTCGCCGAGTTCGATCTGCTTGCCGGTGGCGAGCGAACGTCCATAGCACAACCCGCACACACCGAGCTCGGCATCACAGGTCAGCACCGAACGAACCCGCACACGATTGACGTTCGGGTCATCGCGCAAGGCGTCCATCTCTCGCTCGCCGACGATGGTGTTCGCAGTCAGCACCGAGACCTCGGCACCGCTCTCGTCGACCATTGGGCTGGCGAGTTCCACGTCGTTCAACAGCGCACGCCCGAACAACTTGGTCTCGAGGTAAGAGCGCGAATTCGCGGTATCGGGGGCCACGTTTTCGACCCACACGCCAAGCGTGCTACCGCAGTCATCTTCGCGCACGATGAGTTCCTGCGCCACGTCGACCAGGCGACGGGTCAGATAGCCCGAGTCGGCAGTACGCAGGGCGGTATCGACCAGACCCTTACGAGCACCCGGGGTAGCGATGAAGTACTCGAGGGTCTCAAGACCCTCGCGGAAATTCGACTTGATGGGACGGGGGATCATGTCGCCACGAGGGTTGGCCACCAGGCCACGCATAGCAGCGATCTGACGCATCTGCGTCATGTTCCCGCGGGCACCCGAACCGACCATCATGTCAATGGGGTTGAACTGCTGCGCCTTGAACTCGGCCTCCATCGCGGCGGTGAGCGTGTTGGTGGCATCGGTCCAGATACGGACTTCCTGCTGACGACGCTCGCCGTCGGTGATGATGCCGCGGCGGAACTGCTGCTCGACCTTCTCGGCCTGGGCCTCGAACCCGTCAAGGGTCTCACGCTTGTCTGCAGGGGTCTTGACGTCGTCGATCGACACCGTGAGCCCAGACTGGCTGGCGTAGCGATAGCAGAGGTTCTTGATGCGGTCGAGAGTGTCGGCAACCTCCGCGTTCGAATAGTTGTCCGACAGATGCTCCACGATCACGCCGAGTTCACGCTTGCGAAGAACCGTGTCGAAATGCCCGAACTGGTCGGTGTAGTCACCCGGCAACGTCTCCTCGAACAGTGCGCGACCCAGCGTGGTGCGGAACCGTTCACCGCCAGCGGGACGCAACTCGATCTCGGCGTGGAGGTGCAAACTGCCCGCCTCGTGGGCATTCAACGCTTCCCACACGTGCCGGTACACGTGGCCTTCGCCGGTGGCACCCGCCACCTGCTCGGTCAGGTAGAACGCACCGATCACCATGTCCTGGGTGGGGGTCACGATGGGGCGACCCGACTGCGGCGACAAGATGTTGTTCGCGCTCAGCATCAACACCCGAGCCTCGGCCTGAGCCTCGGCCGACAATGGAACGTGAACCGCCATCTGGTCACCGTCGAAGTCGGCGTTGAACGCGGTGCACACCAGCGGGTGGATCTGGATGGCCTTGCCCTCGACCAGCACCGGCTCGAATGCTTGGATACCAAGTCGGTGCAGCGTCGGCGCGCGGTTGAGCAGCACCGGATGCTCCTTGATCACATCGTCGAGCACATCCCACACCTGTGGGCGGCGACGTTCGACCATGCGCTTGGCGGTCTTGATGTTCTGGGCAACGTCGAGCTCGACGAGGCGCTTCATCACGAATGGCTTGAACAGTTCGAGAGCCATGAGCTTCGGCAGACCGCACTGGTGAAGCTTCAGCGTCGGGCCGGCCACGATGACCGAACGACCTGAGTAGTCCACGCGCTTTCCGAGAAGGTTCTGGCGGAACCGACCCTGCTTGCCCTTCAACATGTCCGACAATGACTTGAGCGGACGGTTACCCGGGCCGGTCACCGGGCGGCCACGACGACCGTTGTCAAACAGTGCATCGACAGCCTCTTGCAGCATGCGCTTTTCGTTGTTGACGATGATCTCGGGTGCGCCGAGATCGAGCAGCCGCTTCAAACGATTGTTGCGGTTGATCACACGGCGGTACAGGTCGTTGAGGTCGCTGGTGGCGAAACGGCCACCATCGAGTTGCACCATCGGCCGCAGTTCCGGCGGGATCACCGGCACGGCGTCGAGGATCATCGCGCGGGGGTCGTTCAGGCGCGGGCTTGCCGGATCATCAGAATCGACGCGACGGTTGAACGACGCAACGATCTTCAAGCGCTTGATCGCCTTCTGCTTGCGCTGGGCGCTGAGTGGCTTGCGGCCCTCGCCCGGGTCGATCGCCTCGCGCAGCTTGATCTCTTCTTCGTCGAAGTTGATCCGGTCGATGAGCGACTTGATCGCATCAGCGCCGGTACCGCCCTCGAAATAGTCGGCGTACTTGTCGGTCAGTTCACGCCACAACAGTTCGTCTTCGATGATCTTGCGGGAGTGAAGGTCGCGGAACTCTTCCCAGGCACGCTGAATCAAGTCGATCTCGGTCTCGTAGCGCTCGCGAATCGACTCGATCTCGCGATCGGCATCCCGCTTCATTTTCTTGGTATCGCTACCAGAGGCTTCGGCCGTGGCCGCTTCTTCTTCGAGTTCGCGATAGCGGTTATCGATCGCGACATCGCGCTCGGACTCGATCTCGCGGCGCTCCTCGAGGTACTCGGCCTCCAAGCTGGTGAGATCCTCGTGACGGCGGTCCTCGTCGACCCAGGTCACGAGGTTCGCCGCGAAGTAGATGACCTTCTCGAGCTGCTTGGCCTTGAGTTCCTCACGGGGCTCGAGACCGGCCAGCAGGTAAGCGAGCCAAGAACGGGTACCGCGCAGGTACCAGATGTGCACCACGGGGGCCGACAATTCGATGTGGCCCATGCGATCGCGGCGCACCTTGGAACGCGTGACCTCCACACCACAGCGTTCACAAATGATGCCCTTGAAGCGCACCCGCTTGTACTTGCCGCAGTAGCACTCCCAGTCGCGGGTCGGTCCGAAGATCTTTTCGCAGAACAGGCCCTCTTTCTCGGGGCGCAGCGTGCGGTAGTTGATCGTCTCGGGCTTCTTGACCTCGCCGTGGGACCACAGGCGGATCTGATCCGCGGTGGCCAGTCCAATCTTCAGCTGGTCGAACATGTTGACGTCGAGCATGTGTGTTCCTTCGTTCTCGTTCTGTGTCCGTACCAGGCTCAGCGAGCAGCCCGCTGGCGGTCGTCGTCGTCGGATCCGCGCTCAGGGCGCGAGATGTCGATACCCAGGTCTTCCATCGTGCGGTGAATGTCGTCGTCGAGGTCGCGCATCTCAATCTCACGTCCGTCGTCGCCGAGCACCTCGACGTTGATGCACAGGGCCTGCATCTCTTTCATGAGCACCTTGAAGCTCTCGGGCACACCCGGTTCGGGGATGTTCTCGCCCTTCACGATGGCCTCGTAGACCTTGATGCGACCGAGCACATCGTCACTCTTGATCGTGAGCAGCTCCTGCAGGCAGTAGGCCGAGCCGTACGCCTCGAGTGCCCACACCTCCATCTCACCGAAGCGCTGACCACCGAACTGGGCCTTACCGCCAAGCGGCTGCTGAGTGATCATCGAGTACGGGCCGGTGGAGCGGGCATGGATCTTGTCATCGACGAGGTGCGCCAACTTCAAGATGTACATGTAGCCAACGGTGATCGGGTTGTCGTAGGGCTCGCCGGTGCGGCCGTTGTACAGAGTGGTCTTGCCGTTCGTGCCGATGAGGCGGTCACCGTCGACCGACTCGGGCTCGAGGTTCGCCAGGATCTGCTGGATGGTCGGGTGACGTCCCGACTTCTCCTCCTCATCCCAGTTGGCGCCATCGAACACCGGGGTGGCCACGAAGGTCGCCGGATCGGTGTTCGGACGGGTCTTGCGCTCGATACCACGCAGCGGCTCATCACCGACGCGTTTGCCGGTGTTCGGATCGGTCCAGCCCCACCGGGCGCAGTAGCCGAGGTGCGCTTCGAGGACCTGACCGACGTTCATGCGGCTGGGCACGCCAAGCGGATTCAAAATGATGTCGACCGGGGTGCCGTCAGCAAGGTACGGCATGTCCTCGACGGGAAGGATCTTCGAGATCACACCCTTGTTGCCGTGGCGGCCAGCGAGCTTGTCGCCGACGGAGATCTTGCGCTTCTGCGCAACGAACACTCGCACCAACTGATTCACGCCCGGGGGCAACTCATCGCCGTCGTCGCGGTTGAACACCTTGACGTCGATGACCTTGCCGGACTCGCCGTGGGGCACCTTGAGGCTGGTGTCGCGCACCTCGCGCGCCTTCTCACCGAAGATGGCGCGCAGCAGGCGCTCCTCGGGGGTGAGTTCGGTCTCGCCCTTCGGGGTGACCTTGCCGACCAGCACATCGCTGGGGCCCACCTCGGCACCGATGCGGATGATGCCGCGGTCGTCGAGGTCGGCGAGGATGTCGTCGGACAGGTTGGGGATGTCGCGCGAGATTTCTTCGGGACCCAACTTGGTGTCACGAGCGTCGATCTGATGCACATGAATGTGAATGGACGTGAGCACGTCATCACGCACCAAACGCTCGGACAAGATGATGGCGTCCTCGAAGTTGTAGCCCTCCCACGGCATGAACGCCACGAGGAGGTTCTTGCCGAGGGCCAGTTCACCGTGGTCGGTCGATGGGCCATCGGCGAGGAGATCGCCGGTGCGAACCGTGTCGCCCTTCAACACCCGTGGACGGTGGTTGATGCAGGTGTCCTGATTCGAGCGACGGAACTTCGACAAGCGATACGACTTCTTGCCGAGTGTCTTGTATTGCACGGTGATCAGTTCGCCACTGACCTCGAGCACCGTGCCATCGTCCTCGGCGGAGATGAGGTCGGCCGCGTCGCCAGCGGCACGTGCCTCGATGCCGGTACCGATGTACGGCGCCTCGGCGCGCAGCAACGGCACAGCCTGGCGCTGCATGTTGGCGCCCATCAGCGCGCGGTTCGCGTCGTCGTGCTCAAGGAACGG
>JAFMNE010000059.1 GCA_017859395.1 Ilumatobacteraceae bacterium
ATGCCGTTCACCGAGCTGCTTGGT
Source organism: Ilumatobacteraceae bacterium (assembly GCA_017859395.1). GTDB lineage: Bacteria > Actinomycetota > Acidimicrobiia > Acidimicrobiales > Ilumatobacteraceae > Casp-actino5. The sequence goes on from JAFMNE010000059.1 coordinate 25, forward strand.
GTGGTCATCGATCGCTGCGACGACCACACCCTGACAGGACGGGTGGCCTGGGGCAGCACAATGTGCACCGTCAATGGCAACCTGCATGGCGGTTTCCTCATGGCTGTGGCCGACAGCCTGGGCGCAATGCTGACCACCCGCCACCTTCCCGACGGTGCAGGTACCTCAACCGTGTCGTCAGCAACCAACTTCCTCCGCCCCGCACCAGAAGGCATCTACGACGTCACAGTCGAACTCGTACACGCTGGCCGCCGCACCGTCGTCGTGACGACCGACATCGTCAATCCGGCCGGCAAAGTTGTATCGCGAACCACCCAGACCCAAGCAGTGCTGAGCTAGTCCCACAGCGGCACCTCGTTCTCAATCTAGGAGACGTCGAATCTGCCACGATGGCGTCATGTACGTCCCCACTCCGTTCCGACCTGATTCGGCGACGACGAAGGCCCTGATCGACTCACACGCCACCGGCCAACTTGTTACAGCGACCATGAACGGCCCCCTCGCCACGTTGGTGCCATGGGTTCACCGTGACGACGGCACCGAATACGGATGCCTTCTCGGACATCTCGCTCGGGCCAACGACCACTGGCGCACCCCTCATCTCGGCGATGCACTTGTCGTCATGAGTGGCCCACAGGGCTACGTCTCTCCGTCGTGGTACGCGGCCAAACACGAACATGGGCGTGTCGTCCCCACCTGGAACAAGATGGAACTCCAGCTCCGCGGTGAGTTCATCGTCCACGACGACGTGACCTGGGTCCGTCATCTCGTAAGCGATCTCACCTCGCGCCATGAGAGCCACCGTGAGATGCCGTGGTCTCTTGATGATGCGCCATCGGAATTCGTCGATGCCCAAATCCGGGCCGTAGTTGGGATTGAGGTGCGCATCACATCGGTGGACGCCTCGGTAAAGATGAGCCAAAACCGGCCCCACAGCGACATTTCCGGCATCATCGACGGCCTCCGCAGCGACGATCGTCACGACCTCGCGCAACTCGTCGACGACAACAATGCCCACAGGACCGCACAATGACCAGTCCGTGGACCAGCGACCAATCGATGCCCAAATGCTGGCGCCGCGGCATCATCGCCATTGTCGTCATCGCGTCCGGGTGGCCCGTCGTGGTCTTCCCCTCATGGTCAGCGTTCGTGTGGTGCGTCATCGGCACCGGGCTCGCGATCGGCATCACTCATCTATTCGCCCACATGCGGGTCACCGTCGACAACACGGCCGTCACCGTCAACTTCACCACGGGATGGCCAGGGCGCCGGGTGGCCCTCGACGACATCGCGAGAACATCAGTCGTGACAATGTCGGCCGTGCATGGCTGGGGCATTCGCGCTGTGCCCGGTGGATGGTTATGGCGCGCTGGTGGCCGACGGGCTGTGCGGCTCGACCGTGTGTCGGGCCGTGCACTGATCATCGGCAATGACGAGCCCGAGGCCCTCATGGCCGCGATCGACAGTCGTCGCGACGGCGCCCCATCCGCGGTGTGACCGTCCGATATCAGACGGTGCCGTCGGGGCTGCGAACATAGGTCCGTGACCCCCCGACGTGATCCTGATGCCACTGTCCGTTTCAACGGCGATGGACTGGCGATCACCGCCGACATTTACGAACCCCCGACCGGCGCAGGCCCACCAGTGCTCTTGATGCACGGTGGCGGGCAAACACGTCACGCCTGGGGTGGCGCAGGGGGCGTGTTCGCCGACGCCGGCTACCGCGCCGTATCAATAGATCTTCGCGGGCATAGCGACAGCGACTGGTCACCAGACGGCGACTATGCGTTGGAACGATTTGCAGCCGACATCATCGCGATCGCCCGTTCATTCGAGCAGCCACCCGCTCTTGTCGGTGCCTCACTCGGTGGAATTGCATCACTGCTTGCTCTCGAGGCCACAGTCGGCGAGGCACCCTTAGCGAGTTGTCTTGTGCTCGTCGACGTGGCGCCCCGCATCGAAGAAACCGGCCGGATCCGCATCCAAGAATTCATGCGTTCGGGCATGCGTGGTTTCGACACCCTCGACGATGCAGCCGACGCCATCGCGGCCTACAACCCGCACCGACCTCGGCCACGCGACCTCTCCGGACTACGCAAAAACCTGCGGGAACGCGGCGACGGCCGCTGGTATTGGCATTGGGACCCGCGCTTCATCCGCCACCGCTCTGGCATCGATGGCCAGTCTGGCATCGTGCATCACCATCAGTTGCAGGCCGCCGCCCGCACTGTTGACATTCCCACCCTCTTGGTTCGAGGACGCATGAGCGACATCGTGAGCGACGAAAGCGTGCGCGAACTACAAGATTTAATCCCACACGCCGAGGTAGTCGACGTTGCCGATGCCGGCCACATGGTGGCAGGCGATCGCAATGACGCCTTCAATGATGGCGCCGTGGGGTTCGTGGCACGCCATCTGCCCGTCGACGCGGAATAGTGACCGTCCCGAACCGGTTCGTTCGGTCGATGACCACCACTGTCCGCCTCACCGTCTACGGCGCCGAATGGTGCAAGGACTGCCGACGCACATCGGCATTACTCGCCCACTTTGGGGTCGACTACGTCCACGTGGACCTCGAGGCTGAACCTGATCGAGCCGATGAAGCACGCCAACTGGCTGGCATCCAACGCATCCCGGTTGTGCACTTCGACGATGGTGCCGTGCTGGTGGAACCCAGCGACGCCGACCTCACCGCCGCGCTGCAGGCTCGCGGTCTTGTTGACGGCACACCCCAGTGACACCCTCACCCCATCCCCGCTTGGCACTGGCGCTCGGGGTTGGCATCACCGCCGCTGGTATCACCCATTTCACCAACCCCGGGTTCTTCGACGACATCGTGCCGCCGTGGCTGCCCCCATCCCGGCGTTTCTGGACGCTGCTCAGCGGTGTCGCCGAGTTGATGGTGGGCATCATGTTGTTCGTGCCTCGCTGGCGGCGGCGCGGGGCGATCGCCCTGGTCGTCCTCCTGATCGCGGTGTACCCGGCGAATCTGTACATGACATGGGATTGGCGGGACCGCTCGGCGGGTGAGCAGGTCATCTCGTGGCTGCGCCTCCCGTTGCAATTCGCGCTCATCGCCGCCGCGCGCCGTGCAAGCGGACCGTGGCACCGACGGCCGCCGCTGCCCGCTGCCTGACGCAGAGCTAGCCGAGCTTCCGCACTACGGTCAACACATGGCTGACGGACCGATTCACGAACTGATGCAGCGCTGGCACCTCCATGTACGTGGTGACCTTCCCGGTGGGCTGGACGAACTCCTCCACGACGATGTCGTGTTCTTGTCGCCGGTGGTGTTCACCCCGCAGCAGGGCAAAGCCATCACCACCATGTACCTGAACGCTGCGGGCCAAGCACTTCCCGGCGAGGGCGCCGACTCGGTCGCGGATGCCGTTGCTAACGGATCGAGCGGTGGCGGTTTCCGCTACACCAAAGAAGTGCTCGACGGCCACACAGCAGTACTCGAATTCGAAACAACCGTCGAGGGCAAATACGTCAACGGGGTGGACATCATCACCTGCGATGACGACGGCAAGATCGTGGAGTTCAAGGTGATGGTGCGCCCCCTTCAGGCGGTCAACGCTGTCTGGGCGCAGATGGGCGCCGTACTCGAGTCAATGGCCGACAAGGCCTGAGACCACCATCGACGCGTCAGGGTTGCCCCGCATGGGGATGCTCGACCTGAGTGGTGAGGATCTTTCCGCCACCCACGCCGGCCACCTGTTCGGGCGCTGACCCCGGGGCACACAGCACGAACAGGGTGCGTCCGTCATCACCGCCGAGCATGCAGGCGAACACCGGCATCGGTGTGGGGATCTCGTCGGTGATCTCACCGCCATCGAGGACGCGCACCACCCGTGACCCAGCGGCGTCAGCAAACCAGATGCCGCCCGCGGCATCGAGCGTGCAGCCATCGGGAAACATGCCAGGTGTGTTCGCCCAGATACGCCGATCTGTCAGCGACCCGTCGGCAGCGATGGAGAACGCCGTGTAACGCATTCCGAAGGTTTCGCCCACGATGAGGGTCGACTGGTCCGGCGTGATCACCGCGCCGTTCGGGAACATGAGGTCGTCGGCGGCGACGCGCACCGATCCGTCGATGTCGACGAGATGCACGGCAGTGGGTTGAGGCTCCGCCGCTGCTTCAAGGTCGAATCCGAAGTTGCCCACATAGGCCCGGCCCTGCGCATCAACCACCATGTCGTTGCAGTGGCCAGCCGCCAGACCATCAAGATCCGCATGAACGACGAGCCCACCATGACCGTCCTCGACCAGCACCCGGTGCGTGGTCATCGACACCACCAACAGACGTCCATCCGGCAGCCAACCGAGCCCCGACGGACGATCGTCGAGTTCGCCGTACACCACGCTGCGTTGCCCATCAGGTGTAACTCGGTACACGGCGCGCTGGTAGAAGTCGGAGTACCACAGCGCGCCGTCACGCCACCTCGGCCCCTCACCGAAATCAACACCATCAACGAGTTCGTGCAGTTCAGCCATGGTGCAGTTTCGCAGACCGCGAGGGAACTGTCAGCGGTCGCGGGGAATGAAATAGGCCGGCACACCGGGGCTGTAGCGGCGCGCCTCGGCCTCTGAGTCGATCACACAGCCTTCATGCATGAAACGATCACCCGCGGCAACAACCCCCTCGGGAACCCCATACGCGTCGAGGGTGATGGCTCCTCCACAACCAAGGCAGTGCACCACAACCGACATCACCACACGTTAGGTCACCCCGAACGTCGCTGCGCACCGATGCGCCGCAGAGTTCAATCGGTGCGGATCGACCCGTCGGGCATGACCGTCGACGACAAGATGGCCGCGTCGAACACGGTGTCCTCAATCTGCGCTCCAGTGAGGTCTGCCCCCGTGAGATCCGCACCGCTGAAGTCCGCGAAACGTAAATCGGTGTCACGAAGATCGGCACCGCGAAGCACCGAATCGGTGAGATAGGCGCCATAGAGCGTGGCCCCGCGCAGGTCTGCATCGGTCAGGTCACTACGGACGATGCGCGCCTGCACCAACTCCGCATCGCGGAACACCGTGCCCACCGCCACCGAATCGGTGAACGCGCCGCGGTACAGGACAAGCCCGGACCAATCGGCACCGCTCACATCAGCACCCTCAATCCGATCGAATTCGCAGGTGGCCCCGGGCTCCACCCGGCAGCCACCCACCAGCGGTGGAGCGGTCACTCGATCGACCACGACAATCACCGCGAGCGCCACGAACGCGACAACTCCAATGATCACATATCGGCGACGCATGACACTCCTGAGGTCGGGGGGACGTCCCGCACCCTAGAACGCTGCTGCCCATCGCCTCCAGCCGGGGTCACAGCCACCTGCCACACTGATGGCGTGACCACGAACGATGCCGCCACTGGCCCGACGGAGCTCGGTCGCAGCGTCCTCATCAACCCGGGCGACCCGAGCCCCGAACCGTGGTCACACCGTCGACGGATCCCCGCCGACCTCGTGGCAGATGCGAGTGCATCGCATGACCCACGACACCCAGGTGTCGTCGACCTGCATCGTGCATGGACCCGCCGTGAACCACTCGTCATCGAAGCACACGCCGTGCCCTCGCCCACGCCGGTATCGGCCGGCGAGGAATTCTGGACGCTGCACCCGGGCACCGAGTTACCCGGCGACCGCATGCGCTTCTTCCTCACCGCTAACGCAATCGACCAGCGAGACGACAACACCACGTGGCCACTGCTCGACGACGCGGTGGCGTTCGGTGCGCGCCCTGGCGGCACAGGCGACATCACCATGCCGGATGGCACCAGTGCGCTCCTCGACGGTGGCCCGCTCGAATGGCTCAACACGAACACCCCCGTCATTCCGCGTCTCCATATGGCCCGCGGCACCCTCGGGGTGCTCGGTGGCCGTGTCGCCGCTCCTCGCGAACTGGCCGACGACCAACGTCGAGCGGTGGAACATGGTCGCGGTGCTGCCCGAGTGATCGCCCCTGCTGGGTCTGGAAAGACCAGGGTGCTCACCGAACGGATGCGGCTCCTTGTGCGCAGCGGCCTGTCGCCTGCAGCGGTCACGCTGGTGGCCTACAACGTGCGCGCCCAAGCCGAGATGGAAGCACGTCTCGCCGATCTTGACGGTGTGCGCGTCAGCACCCTGCATGCGCTCGCCTACCGCATCCTCGGCGCGGCCAACCCCGGTGCCGCCCGGCCGCAAGTACCCAACGAGCGGGATATCCGTCGGCTCCTCGGCGGTCACGTGCCCGAGGCCCGCCGCCGCGCCGACCACGATGCGATGGAAGCCTGGGTGGATGCGGTCACCGTATGTCGTGACACGCTCACCGCACCTGCCGACGTCGCTCAGATGTTTGATGGCCTCGACGATCTCGAACGGGTCGTCGTTTCCTACCGGCATGCATTACGCCGCGAACACCTCGTCGACTACCCCGACATGGTGTTGCAGGCCTGCGAAGCCCTCCTAGCGAACCCCGGTTTTCTCTGGAGGATGCGCTCCGAGGTGGGCATGTTGCTCATCGACGAGTTCCAAGACCTGACACCGTCACTCATGTTGATGGTGCGCCTGCTCGCTGGGCCCGCACAAGAAGTGTTCTGCGTCGGTGACGACGACCAGACGATTTACGGCTTCAGCGGCGCAACTCCGCGCTGGCTGGTCGAGTTCCCGTCCATGTTCCCGGGCGCCCATCTGCACGCACTCGAAACGAACTATCGCTGCCCCGCCGATGTGGTCGGCGCCGCCGACACCTTGTTACGCCACAACGCCGTGCGGGTCGACAAAACGATCCGCCCAAGACCCGGCGCCGTTCCTCAGGGTCTGCACATCCATCACAGCGGTAACACAGCCGCCGAAGCGGCAATGACGGCGGCGATCGTCGCAGATCTCGACCGGGGCGCCTCCCCGTCGGATGTTGCTGTACTCGCCCGGACCAACGCCGGCCTCATCGCGTCGTATATCCACCTACATCATGCGGGTGCACCCGTGCGTCCACCGGTTGGCCTTGGGCCCGATCTTCTTCACCGCAGTGGAGTCGAGGCGTTGATGGCATGGATCGATGTCGCCACCTCCGACCGCCTCGACCCCGATTCGTTGGCCGCCTCGCTGCAACGACCGCGCCGGGCGTCCACACCACGACTGACCGAGGTGATCCTGTCCAAAGACGACATCGACGACATCGAGCGCTTTGTCACGTCCAACAACAACGATCGCATTCGACGGTCACTCACCGAGTGGTGCCACGACATCCGCCGCGCCCGCCGTCTCGTCGCCGAGGGTGCCAACAGCCGACGCCTCATCGATCATCTGCTGGATGTCGTCGGCATTGCCACCACCGCCGATGCCCTCGATTCGTCCCAGCGGGTCGCGCGACGTGTCACCCACCGTGACCAGCTCGAAGCCATTCGCTCTATCGCCGATCTTGAGACCCGCCCCGCGCACCTCATCACATTCCTCGTCACCCACCTGCCCACACCGGCCGACCACGACGACAACGACACCAACCGCATCACCCTCGACACCGTGCATCGCGTCAAAGGCCTCGAATGGCCCCATGTTCACGTCATCGGTGCCGTCGACGGCGCATTCCCCCATCGCCTCGCCGACGACCACGAAGAGGAACGGCGGGTGTTTCATGTGGCCATCACCCGAGGAGTGGAGAGCGTCAACGTCTGGGCCAACGACCCTCCATCGCCGTTTATCGCTGAGATGAGCGACGCGCCCGAGCAGCCTCCCGCCACGCCGCCCGCACCCCGGCGCCGCGAGGCGTCAACAGCCAACACGGCAACGACCACCACGGCCGCTGTCGCCGGCCACGGGCCCCTCTACGACGCACTTGTTGCATGGCGGCTTGCCACGGCACGGTCACTTGGACGACCCGCATTCACCGTGTTCAACAACGATGTGCTCGCTCGCATCAGTAACGCACGACCCACAACCCGTGACGAACTGGCTGCCATCAACGGCGTCGGCCCCACAAAACTGGCCGACTGGGGTGCCGACATCCTTCACATCGTCGCGACGCACAGCGACCACTGACAGCAGTTCGTATCAGCGCAAGGATGTGGTCGACGGCATCATCGGCGAGCGGGCACCGCGCCATGCACCACATCGGCGGTGAGTTCCACCGACCGTAGGCGCTCATCGATCGTGGTCGCCGAGTGGGCAATCACCACCTCGTCGGCATCGGCGTGGGCGGTAAATGCGGAGATCTGTTCAGCCACCACGTCGGGGGTACCCACCGCGGTGTACTGCATCATGTGCAGCAGGTTCTGACCCTGAGGAGCGCGCAGCACCGCATCGGCGGTGTCGTCGTCATAATCACGGTGACCGAGCAACAAGGCCACCCGTTCACGCGCTGCAGCCAAAAACTGTCGTTCGGCGCTCGCGGTGTCGTCGGCACAGAGAACGTTCATGGCGGCGAACACGTGCGGCTCGGGATGGTCGGCAGACGGTTGGTAGCGCTCGCGGTACACCTCCACCGCCTGGCGCAACGCACCCGGCGAGAAATGAGAGGCGAACGCGTACGGCACGCCGAGGGCAGCGGCTGCGGCTGCCCCATAGAGCGACGATCCGAGGATGATGAGCGGCACCTTGGTGCCCGCGCCCGGAATTGCCCGCACACCCGGCACCTCTGATACCCCGGCCAGATATCCACGCAGTTCCCGTACGTCATCGATGAACCCATCGGCTGATGATGGGTCACGACGCATGGCGCGCATCGTGGTCTGATCGCTGCCTGGGGCGCGCCCCAGACCCAATTCGATACGGCCGGGATGCAATGTGGCCAACATGCCGTACTGCTCGGC
>JAFMNE010000004.1:0-75054 GCA_017859395.1 Ilumatobacteraceae bacterium
GTGTCGGAGGGGGGACTTGAACCCCCACGCCCATTAGTAGGGCACTAGCACCTCAAGCTAGCGCGTCTGCCATTCCGCCACTCCGACGTGGACTTGAGATGTTACCGCCTTCTCAGGCACGCACCATCAGGAAACTGAGGGCGAGAACCGACAGGATCCACATGAGCGCAAACACGAAAGTGATGCGGTTCAGGTTGCGCTCTGCTGCGGTCGAGCCCAGCGCAGCACCACCGCCACCGCCGAACATGTCCGACAGGCCACCGCCCCGGCCCGAGTGCATGAGCACTCCGCCGATGACTCCAGCCATCGCCACGATGTTGATGATCACCATGATGTACATGAGCAGGTCGCGCACGGTTCTCTAGCCTACCGTCGTGCTCAGCGCTCCAGCATCGTGACATATGGGGCGCGCCGCAACAGGGGGCCCGGCACAATCCGACGATCGGCGTCCAATTCCCACAGCCCGGGCACGACCAAGGCACCAACGCCCTGGCGATACCACCCAATGGACCCACACGACAGCACAGGGTTCACACACGCTGGCCAGGTCTCCACACCGATCACCAACTGCCCATCACCATCACGATCTTCGAGTTCGGCGATATCTAACAGCCGCAGGGCACTTGTTGAGCGCATGCGCCGCAGGACTGACTCGGGACCCACTTTGTCGGGTCGCCACGCCAACGCCGAGGGCAGCCGCACCAAGGGCAGCACATGACGCCGCGCGATCGTGCGTTCGAACACGTCGGACATGAAGCCGGCCTGGTCCCCCGGGTCAAACGTGCTGGTGGCGCGGTCAAGCAACACATCGGCCTCCACATCGCAAAAACCCGTGACGTTGCGCCCCGAACGCGACGTATCAACCGACGGCACCTCGTCACAGGAGAACCGGCGTTCCGCAGCCCCAACATCGGGAGGGTCGGCTGAGGCGAAGATCACCATGTCGTAGGCCAGTTGGGCGAGTTCGTCGGCGAATACGCATCCGCCACCGCATTCCTCCACGCGGATACGAAATCCGCGCTCGGCCATCATCGGCACAACAGCATCCACCAGTTCGACCTGGCGCGCGTGCACCGCATCGATCAACCACACGATCTCATGTGGCTCACCACTCGGATCTTGCCAAAATCCATCGGCGTCTTGGGTCCATCCAGCTGCCGTGAGATCGAGGGCCGCACCACCGGGGTCGTACCCGCCGGTGAACTCCTCACCCACGCACCAGTCCTCCACCAGCGTCGGCCCGCACTCCCACGCAACGATGCCCGGACGGATCGGCTCGTACACCTCGGTAATGATGCGGCCACGATCGAACGACCGCCAGAACGCATCACGGAATATGTCGTCGGCAAAGGTCTGCGATGCCGCCGGATGGGCGCCGGGTTGCAGATACAACGCTTCAACCCGACCACCACTTTGCAACTCATAACTCAGATTCGGATCGTCAAGGCGTTCCCCGACACCAACAGCCAGATCGGGAGCAATGATGTCGACCTCGCCAGAACGCAGTAGGTCAACTTCCAACGTCACATCGTTCAACGGCACAACGACCACCCGATCGAAGCCCAACTCGACCTCGACGCCATCACGTTCAACCGGTTCCAGAATCATCTGCAGCGCGTTCCACACCTCGGCTCGCAACACACCGGCCGATGTGGGTAACTCATCATCGAAGGCCGCGGCCAAATCGGTGCAGTCCTCGTGTACCGACGCCTGCAGAATGCGATCGAAGAGCATGCGGTAGCCCGATTCCGCCCGATCGAAGAACACTTCCACGACCCCGTCGATTCGTCCCTGGCGCACCTCAATGACCGACCGGTACAGCTCAGCTTCGGCCGAGCCCGGCGTGGACTGCAACGCGGCCACAGTGCACGCCACATCATCTGCGCTCAGCGGCGTTCCATCCGACCACAGCGCATCAGGGGTGAACTGGAACGACAACTGCATGACGGCCTCATCCGGCGGTGCAACCGGTGGCGGCAACGTGGCGGTCGTCGTTGGAACGGGCGTCGACGACGGAGACAACTCCGGCGACGTTGACGACGGCCCGGATGTCACCGGGGCAACAGGTGCAGCCGATGTCGACACTGCCGAATCTGGCGATGCGTCATCATCACCACTCGAGCACGCACCAATGAAGGTCACAGCAACAATTAGCCACCCGAATCGGCGACACCGTCGGGGTTGTGGGGCGCCAGCATCCATTGCAACGACTGACCGTACCAGTCGCACCAGGTACTGAACCGGTCAGGACACGGCGTGTTGCACGATGCGCGCAAACTCGTCGGCATCAAGGCTGGCGCCACCGACGAGTGCGCCATCAATGTCGTCTTGGGCCATCAACTCAGCAATGTTGCCGGACTTCACCGACCCGCCGTACTGGATCCGCACACCCGTCGCCGCGTCGGCCCCGAACGACGCCGCGACGGCAGCGCGAATCGAGGCGCACACCACTTGGGCATCGTCGGGGGTGGCGGTGCGACCAGTGCCGATCGCCCACACCGGTTCGTAGGCGATCACCAGTTCAGCAACGGCGGCCTTTGAAACTCCACGCAGGCCATTCACCACTTGCGCCAACACCACGTCCTCGGTCTCGCCGGCTTCTCGTTGCTCAAGGCTTTCACCGACACAAAGGATCGGTGTCATCTTGTGCCGCAGCACAGCCGACACTTTGGCATTCACCATCTCATCGGTTTCACCGAAGATCGACCGGCGCTCACTATGGCCACAGATCACCATCTTCACGTCCAACTTCGCGAGGAAAACCGGCGACACCTCTCCGGTGAATGCACCCGTGTCTTCGGCATGGCAGTGCTGCGCACCCAGCAGGAACGGCATCCGGTCAGCTTCGATTGAGGTCTGCACCGTGCGGATATCGGTGAAGGGCGGATGGATGCTCACATCCACCTGCTCCATCACATCGGGTGGCAGCAGCCAGTTCAGTTTCTGAATCGTGCGCAACGACTCGAAATGGTCGTGATGCATCTTCCAATTGCCACTGATCAGCGGTGTGTGTTCAGACATGTGGTCCCTCCCTCAATGCGGCCAATCCCGGCAGGTCGCCGAGCTCTAACAGTTCAAGACTCGCCCCGCCACCGGTCGAGACATGGTCGACCTCATCGTCGAGCCGAAATGCCGCCAAGGCGGCAGCGGAGTCGCCACCACCGACCACGGTGAATGCCTTCGTGTCCGCCATTGCTTGGGCAACAGTGCGGGTTCCCGCAGCGAACCGTTCGTCTTCAAACATCCCCATCGGCCCGTTCCAAAAGACCATGCGTGCGTCCATGACGACATCACCGAATTCGGCGGCTGAACCAGGCCCAATATCGAAGCCCTTGGCGCCGTCGGGTAACCGCACACCAAAGGTGGCGTATACCCCGTCGGCATCAACACCGGTCGTATCGCTCGGCAACAGAATCGTGTCGGGATGCTCGTCGAGTAGTCGTTTGCAGGTGTCGACAAGGTCGGGTTCGAACAGCGAATCGCCGATGGGGTATCCCCGGGCGGCAAAGAAGGTGAAACACATCGCGCCACCGATCACCAACCGGTCAACGATGCCGAGCAGCGCCTCGACGACCCCCAACTTGTCGGACACTTTCGCGCCGCCCAGTACCGCCACGAAAGGATGCTTAGGCCGGCGCCGCATACCGAGAAGGACATCGACTTCGCGTTCGAGCAGCCGCCCCATTGCCGAGGGAACACGCGCCGGGGGGCCAACCACCGAGGCATGTGCCCGGTGAGATGCGCCAAAGGCATCGTTGACGTACGCGTCCACTCCAGCGACCAAATGATCGACGAACGCCGGGTCATTTGCTGTTTCACCCGGGTCGAACCGCAGGTTCTCCAGAAGTTCGACACCGGGCGCCAACTCGGCGAGGCGGGCACGCACTGGATCGAGCGAGTAGGCGGGATCGGGGTGCCCCGACGGCCGACCGAGATGGCTGGCGCACACCACTGATGCCCCTGCAGCCTGCAACCATTCGATCGTTGGCAACGCCGCGCGGATACGCAAGTCGTCGGTGATTCGCACACCATCGGCAGTGGTCTCAAGAGGAACGTTGAAATCGCAACGCACCAGCACACGGCGACCGTTGAGGTCGCCTAGATCCTCGAGCCGAGGAATACCGTCGTCGGCCATGGTCAGCGCGCAACGTGACGAACGAGGTCGACCAGGCGGTTCGAATAGCCCCATTCATTGTCGTACCAAGAGCACACCTTCACCATCTTGCCCATCGACATCGTCATCCCCGCGTCGAAGATCGACGAATGCGGATCACCCACGATGTCACTCGACACGATCGGATCCTCGGTGTACTTCAGGATCCCCTTCAACGCGCCACGGCGCGCGGCATCGGCAAACGCGGAGTTGATGTCGGCAACCGAGGCCTTCGTCTTCAGGTTCGCCGTGAAGTCGGTGATCGACCCGGTCGGCACCGGCACCCTCAAGGCGGTGCCGTCGAGTCGACCCTTCATCGACTCCATCACCAAACTGGTTGCCCTTGCCGCACCAGTGGACGTCGGGATGATGTTGATCGCGGCGCCTCGCGCGCGACGCAGATCGGAATGCGGCCCATCGACCAACGACTGGTCACCGGTGTAGGCATGCACCGTCGTCATCAAGCCCTCGGTTACTCCGAAGGCATCATCGAGCACTTTGACGAGCGGCACGAAACAGTTCGTAGTGCACGAAGCATTAGAGATCACTTTGTGCTGTGACTTCTTGAAATCGCGATGGTTCACCCCGAACACCACCGTGAGGTCGGCGCCGTTCGACGGGGCCGACACGATGACACGGGGCGCACCGCCGTCGAGGTGCAGCGCGGCTTTGGCGCGGTCGGTGAAGATGCCGGTGGATTCCACCACCACATCCACGCCAAGGTCACCCCATGGCAGGTCCGACGGATTGCGCTCGGACAGCACCTTGATCGTGTGATCGCCGACCCGAATGCCGCCTTTGACGGCACGCACATCGGCATCGAGGCGACCCATGACCGAGTCGTACTTCAACAGGTGCGCCATCTGCTCGAGCGACCCGAGATCGTTCACCGCGACAAATTCGATATCGGCACCTTGAGCAACAGCAGCGCGGAAGAAGTTGCGCCCGATACGACCGAAGCCGTTGACGCCAACACGAATGGTCATGGGAGGATCCTTTCAACAGAGAACGTACGAGCCGAGACTAGTCAGCCGGATGCGTCCACATCGCGGTGCGATGTCCGCGCCGCAACCCCATGGGCGGCAAGTCGCGCCGCCAACTCATTGGCAATGGCCACAGAGCGGTGACGGCCCCCAGTGCATCCAACCGCCACCGTGAGGTAACTACGGCCCTCTCCCTGATAGCCCGGCAACATCTCGACGAGTAACGACTCGAACCGGTCGAGGAACCGCGACGTGACCGCGCGCTCGAGCACATAGTCACGTACGGCCGGGTCGTGCCCCGTAAGTGGACGGAGGTGGTCCTCCCAGTGCGGGTTCGGTAAAAACCGCACATCCATCACAATGTCGGCATCGAGCGGCAATCCGTGTTTGTACCCAAAACTCTCCACCGCCACTTGCAGGCGACGCGGATCGGCATCGGAGAACGCAGCGACCAAACGTTCTTTCAGTTGGTGCACATTCAACTCGCCGGTGTCGATCACCAGATCCGCTTCATCTTTCACACGCGACAGGGTCTCGCGTTCGGCTTCGATGGCGTCGATCACTCCCCCATCGACATGGGCAAATGGATGCCGGCGACGGGTTGCGTCATAACGTTGGATCAGCGCCGGCGTCGCCGCATCGAGAAAAAGCAAGGTGACATGGTGGCCGTCGCCACGCAAGGCAGCTACCTGTGGAAGCACATCGTTGTGGTTGCGCCCTGACACCAACGCCAAGCGGTCGATTCCTGCACCGGGTTTGGCCGCCAATTCAACGATCGTCGGCACAAGCGACGTGGGCAGATTGTCCACCACGTACCACCCGAGGTCTTCCAGCACGGCAGCCGTCGCCGACCGTCCAGCCCCCGACAGACCCGTGATCACGACGATGTCGGCCACGGTCCACACCTTAGGCGCATCCGGTCGTGCGTCAATCACATTCGCCGCAGGCGCAGGTGCAACAGTCGAGGAACCGACGATGCGTCGAAGTACTCGGGGGCCTGCGCGAGGAAACGTTCGGGCGGTGACGGTTCGTCCATGTGCTCAAGGACGAGACCGGCGTCGGCCAGTGCGTTGAGGTACCGCGAGAGTGGACGGTGAAGAAACCGGATGCGAACGCCCAGCTCGACCTCTTCGATGGTTTCGGCTTCGTCGAGGTAGGCACCAATACGCCAGTACTGCTCGGGGGGATCCACCATGTGGTCATCGATCCACCCGCTATCGGGCGTCTGCAGAAGGGGATGGTTCAACAAGAAGGTGAAACGGCCCCCCGGTTGCAGAACCCGCGCCACCTCGGCGATCGCCGCATCGAGATCGTCGATGTGTTCAAACACCAGACAGGCCACGACAGCATCGAATGATGCGTCAGCAAACGGCAGGGCTGCCGCGCCTGCCTGCACATACACCGGGGCTCCGCCACGAGAGCGCGCCACGCTGATCTGATTGGTGGTGGGATCCAGTCCGACGACATCGGCGCCCGCCCCGGCCAGCACCCGCGCGATCTGCCCGTCACCGGTCCCGACATCGAGCACACTCGATGCACCAGAGAGTTCAGCGGCGATCAGCGGAATGATCTGATCCTCGTACTCGGGGTCGGCCCCGTCGGTGAACCCATCGATCCACCACCCAGCATGGGCCTCCCACAATTCACGTGACAGATCGGCGGACACGCCCACACACTACGGTCGTCCACGTGCAGTACTCGGTGTGGCCCAACATGAAATACCCGACCGACGAGGTGCTTGAACTCGCCCGATGGCTTGACGATGGACGCTGGCAGGGCATGTGGTTTGCCGACCACTACATGCCGAATACCGGCAGTGCCGAGATCGACGACGGCCCCGCTCACGAGTGCTGGGCACTCCTACCCGCGGTCGCTGCCATCACGCAGAAACTGCGTCTTGGCCCACTGGTCGCCCCCACATCGATTCATCATCCGGCGCTCCTCGCGAATCGCGCAGTGACCATCGACCACCTGAGCCACGGCCGTTTCGTTCTCGGCCTGGGCGCTGGGTGGCAGATCAACGAACACGTCGCCTACGGCATCGACCTCGGCACTGCCCGCGAGCGGGTCGATCGGTTCTCCGAGGCGATCCAGATTGTGCGTTCATTACTCGATACGGCCCGCACCACATTTCACGGCGAGGTGTACACAATCACCGATGCGCCCTGCGAGCCGTCTCCCGTGCAAGAACATCTCCCGATCCTCGTCGGCACCGGCGGAAACCGCATGTTGAAGATCACCGCTCGCCACGCCGACGAATGGAATACCTGGGGGCACCCCGAGGTCGCCATCGAGCGGCTCGGCGCTTTGCATGCGGCCTGCGACGCGGTGGGTCGGCCACGAACCGAGATCCGTACGTCGGTGCAGGTGGTGCTGTACCTCGGCGACGATGAACGCGCCACAGCGGTGATGAATGGGCCTCTCGCACCACGTGCAGTCACCGGGTCAGCGCAACACCTCATCGACACACTCGGGGCCTATGCCGAGGCCGGCTTCGACGACTTCATCGTGCCCGATTGGGTGCTCGGTCGTGACGCCGCCGAACGCCGCGACGGCCTCGATCGGCTCTGGCACGAGGTGCTCTCGCACGTGTGAGGTCATCCGTGGTGGAAACGGGTGTACACCGCTTCGGCGACGGCATCGGGGAGAAACGACAAGGACTTCAACGTGTCGAGGTCGGCTGCCTTCACCGCCCGAACCCCACCAAGCGCGGCCACGAGACGCGACTTACGTGCCTCACCAAGCCCGGGAATGCCATCGAGTGAGCTGGCGGTCATCCGTTTGGAACGACGCTCTCGATGGAACGAGTTCGCGAATCGGTGCGCTTCATCGCGCACCCGTTGCAACATGAACAGCCCCTCAGATCCGCGAGGAAGATCGATCGGATCGTCGCGTCCCGGCACGTAGACCTGTTCGAACCGTTTCGCCAATGCGGCCACGGGAATCTCATCAGCGAGGCCAAGTTCGTGCACCACACGCTCGGCAACCGACAACTGACCTTGGCCGCCATCAACCACCAACAACTGGGGTGGATACGAGAACTTTCCCGGCGTGTCACCGCGTTCGTAGGCCGGTAGATCTCGCTCATCGATGTAGGCCTGCAAACGCCGGGTCAGCACCTCGGCCATCGCGCCATAATCATCATTTCCGGGCACATGCACCTTGAATCGCCGGTACTGCCGCTTATCGGGCAAGCCGTCGGTGAGTACCACCATCGACCCCACATAATCCGTGCCCTGCAGGTGAGCCATGTCGTAACACTCGATGCGCAACGGCGCCTCGGGCAACCCCAGCGCGTCTTGCAGTTCGGTCAGCGCTCGTGACCGCGCATTGTGGTCAGAGGCACGTTTCATCCGGTGCCGTACGAATGCTTCTTCAGCGTTCCGGGTGACGGTGGCGAGCAACTCGCGGCGGTCACCGCGTTGCGGCACCCGAATCTCCACCCGCGTGCCACGTTGGCCGGCGAGCCATTCCGACACCGTTGCTTCCTCTGCCGGCGCATGCGGCACGAGCACCATTTTCGGGATGCCCGTGGGCGGATCATCGGCATACAACAGTTCGACGATGCGACCGGTCAACGCCGCCTCATCGAGCGCCTCGACGAGGTCCAGCACGAATCCCTTGCGACCAACAACCCGTCCACGCCGCACGAAGAAGACCTGGACAGAGGCCTCCAACTCATCGGCGTGCACCCCGATCACATCGATGTCGTCGTTACGTTCGGCCACCATCTGTTGGCGTTCGACTGCGGTGGTCACCGACTCGAGTCGATCACGGAGCCGCGCCGCTCGCTCGAAGTCGAGGTCGGCAGCTGCACTACGCATATCGGCGTCGAGTCGGCCGAGAACGTCGTCGGTGTCACCGTCGAGAAATCGACAAAGATCTGACACCATCGATGCGTACTGCTCGGTGGTGACTTCCCCGACGCACGGACCCGCACATTTTTCGATGTGGAACAACAGGCAGGGCCGCCCGAGGCGTTCATGTTGGCGGTACTTGCCCGGTGAACACGTCCGCACCGGAAACGAGCGCAACAGCAAGTCGAGGGTGTCACGGATGGCGTACGCGTGCGCGTACGGGCCGAAATACCGGACCCCCGGTCGACGCCGACCACGGGTCACCATTGCCCGCGGCCACTCCTCGTCGGTCGTCACCGCCAAAAACGGGTAGCTCTTGTCGTCGCGCAACCGCACATTGAAACGAGGCCGGTGCTGCTTGATGAGCGAGTACTCGAGCATCAAGGCCTCAACCTCATTGCGTACCGTGGTCCACTCCACACTCTCGGCGGTTTCCACCATCTGCCGGGTGCGGGGATGCAGACGCGACGGTGCTTGGAAATAGCTCGACAGTCGTTGCCGAAGGCTGGACGCTTTGCCCACATAGATCACCCGGCCGGCAGCATCGAGGAACTGATACGAGCCGGGCGAATCCGGAATCGTTCCTGCCGGTGGACGGGTGATCATGGGCACGAGGCTAGAGCGCATGCCGTGGTGCCGGTACCGTGGAGCCGTGGCCCAACGCTTCAACTTCGGAATGCCCGAACCTCGCCGCCGTGACGGCTGGTTCACCGTCGGCAACATCGACGTCACGACCACCGCATTTCTCGTCGGTGTCGGGGTGATCTCGCTGTTTGTCTACGCGGTGAGTCCATCCGCGGTCGCCAACCTGGTCTTCTTCCCCGAGTTCGTGCGTCAGGGCGAGGTTTGGCGTCTGGCGACGTGGCCCTTCGTGAGCCAACCGAGCATCTGGGTGTTGATTTCGATGTTCTTCTTCTGGTTCTTCGGCCACATCGTCGAAGAGATGGTGGGCCGTATTCGGTACACGCGCATGGTGGCGGCAATCGTGATCGCACCCACGTTGTTCGTGTCGATCGTCGGTGATCTCGCCACCGCACCAGAGGCAGGCCTGAACCTCTTGGGCACGGTCATGCTGGTCATCTTCGCCGTCGAGAACCCGAACGCTCCGTTCTTTTTTGGCATCCCCGCCTGGGTGATCGCATCGGTATTCGTTGGCCTCGATGTCCTCGGTTACGCCGGCAACCGCTGGTGGGGAACTCTCGTGGTGCTCCTCCTCGCCATCGGTATCGCGCTGTTCTCCATTCGCCAATGGGGGTTTGCCGATCGGCTCGATTTCATTCCTCGGTTGGGATCGGGCTCGAAACATTCTCGCCCAACGCGTTCGCGCTCAGGACGGGTAAAACGCCCCACACGCAAACCCGCCCAACGCGTGGTGCCCGGCCCATGGGAACCCCCCGCTGGGGCGCCAAGTGCGGAAACGGCGGCGATGCAGGCCGAACTCGACCGCCTCCTCGACAAGATTTCCTCGGAGGGGCTCGACGCGTTGTCGCGGTCTGAGAAAGAGCGGCTTAACGAACTGTCAAAACGACTGCGCTGAGACGCATCTTGGTCCACCATGCGTGGACCAAGATCACACCAGCCACCACTGTGGCCAAGTCGGCGAGGATGTGGAACTCGAAGGCCTGTTTCACGAACCCAGAACTGAATGCGGCCACGGCGCCACAGAGGCTGAGGGTGAGGTCGGCCGTGCCCTGGGCCTCCACCCTCGACTCCGCCGGAACCGATGAGGTGAGCAAGGTTGTCCCCCCGATGAGCCCGATGTTCCAGCCAAGGCCCAACAGGAATAGCCCCACGAAGACCAGGACCGGCACGTAGCCCGCGACCTGGGTGATGATCGTGGACGCGCCAAGCATGACGGCACCCCATGTGATGGCCCGCACCGGGCCCGCGCGATCGACGAAACGACCGACCAGCGGCGCAAGACCGAACATGCCCACGATGTGCAACGCGATCACCATCGCCGATAAGTCCTCGTGGCCATGATCGGCCATATGCGGCGGCGTCATCGTCATCACACCCACCATCGCCGCCTGCGAGCCCGCCATCGCCACCAACCCCAAGACAGCACCCGGTGACGACCGAATCACATTCATCGAACGTCGCGCCTGACGGACCGGCCGGACCCGCTGAGCCGATGGGTCCACACCACCGACGAGCTGGAGAGGGTCAGGGCGCAGCAACACGGTGTAGGCGACCGCGCCGGCGGCAAAGAGAACAGCAGCGAACAAATAGGGGCCGACGTACTCGTCGAGGCCCAGCCACATCCCAAAACGCTTCTCCAGCGGAGTGAACAACGGCCCGAACACTGCGCCGAGCGTGCCGATCCAGACGATCGCACCAATGGATTTTGCGCGCTCCACCTCGGTGGAGAGATCAGCCGCCACATACCGGGCCTGCAAGGTGGCTGACTGGCCGGAACCAAACAGCAGCATCCCCACGATGAACAGCCAGAACCAGCGTGTCTGGCCACCTGCGGCCGCGACGAGGGCGCCCACCGAACCGATCGCGAGGGCCGTGGTGAGCCCGGGGCGGCGACCTCGGCGCCGCATGAGCGCAGCCAGCGGGATTGCCACCACGGCCGAGCCGAGCGTGAATGCAGCCGAGCCAAGCCCCGCCAGCCTGTCAGACCCCAGCATGTCTTTGGCCAATAGCGACACCACTGCCACCGTGCCGGCCACGGCCGCCTGGCCAGGCACAACGGCCAACCGCAACACATTCAGCGTGCGTCGCTGCAGCGCGTCACGGCCTTCAATTGTTGCCGGATCGAGTTGAGTCACGCGAGCAAGTCTCGCAGGAAGCACCCCGTGTGAGATGCCTTCACCGCCGCCACCTGCTCCGGGGTGCCTTCGGCAACCACCGTGCCGCCGCCGACCCCGCCTTCAGGCCCGAGATCGATCAACCAGTCCGCGGTCTTGATGACATCGAGATTGTGTTCGATCACCAACACCGTGTTCCCGGCATCAACCAGTCGGCCCAGCACGGTCAACAGGCGACGCACATCCTCAAAATGCAGACCGGTGGTCGGCTCGTCGAGCAGATAGATGGTGTGACCGGTCGACCGCTTCGCCAACTCGGTGGCAAGTTTCACCCGCTGCGCCTCCCCGCCCGACAGCGTGGGCGCGCTCTGACCGAGGCGCACATAGCCGAGCCCCACATCCATCAGCGTCTGCAGGTACCGCACGATGCGCGGTTGATTCGCGAAGAACTCGACGGCCTCGGCCACCGGCATGTTCAGCACATCGGCGATATTGCGCCCCTTGAACTCGATGTCGAGCGTGTCGCGGTTGTAGCGGGCTCCTTTGCACACCTCGCACGGCACATACACATCGGGCAGGAAGTGCATCTCGATTTTGATGGTGCCATCGCCCGAACACGCTTCGCAGCGCCCACCCTTGACATTGAACGAAAAACGGCCCGGCTGATATCCCCGAACCTTCGCCTCGTTGGTGGTGGCAAAGAGTTTGCGAATGTTGTCGAACACCCCGGTGTAGGTCGCCGGATTCGATCGGGGCGTACGCCCAATGGGCGACTGGTCCATATCGATGACCTTGTCGAGGTGTTCGATTCCCTCAATCTTCTTATGGCGTCCGGCCGCGGCCTTCGACGAATAAATCCGCTGCATCAGCACCGGCAACAAGATGT
This sequence comes from Ilumatobacteraceae bacterium, assembly GCA_017859395.1. Lineage (GTDB taxonomy): Bacteria > Actinomycetota > Acidimicrobiia > Acidimicrobiales > Ilumatobacteraceae > Casp-actino5. Next base: position 12,636 of record JAFMNE010000004.1, read on the forward strand.
CGCGCACGAGGGTTGACTTCCCCGAACCCGACACGCCGGTCACGGCCACGAAACACCCCAGCGGGATATCGACATCGATACCGGTCAAGTTGTGCTCTCGGGCACCGATGATGCGCAGATGATCGCCGCTCGGTGTGCGCCGCACGTCGGGCACCGGAATGCTGCGACGGCCAGCGATGTAGTCGCCTGTCACCGAGTCCTTCGCCTTCACCAAGTCGGCGACCGGCCCGGAGTGCACCACGCGACCACCATGTTCGCCTGCGCCCGGCCCGATATCGACCACCCAGTCGCTCTCGCGGATGGTCTCCTCATCGTGTTCGACCACCAGAACGGTATTGCCCAGATCACGCAGCCGAGTGAGCGTGTCGATCAGGCGACGGTTGTCGCGCTGATGTAAACCAATCGAGGGTTCGTCCAGCACGTACAGCGTGCCCACCAGACCGGACCCGATCTGGCTGGCCAGGCGAATGCGTTGTGCTTCCCCACCGGCGAGGGTTCCGGCCGAGCGGGCAAGGCTGAGATAGTCGAGGCCGACGTCGAGTAGAAAGCCAAGACGCGCATCGATTTCGCGAGTGATCCGTTCGGCGATCATCCGGTCGCGCTCGCTGAGTTCAAGCCCACCCAGGAACTCCGCTGCATCGGCAATGGACATCTCACACACTTCAGCAATATTTCGCCCATTGACCGTGACGGCAAGGGTGAACGGCCGCAGGCGCGCCCCGCCACATGCCGAACAAGGAACCTCGCGCATGTATCCCTCGAACTGTTCACGACTCCAGTCCGATTCCGCTGACTCGTGGCGTCGCTTGATCCAGTTGATGACGCCCTCGTACTCGGTGGTGTACGTGCGGTGTCGGCCGTAGCGATTGCGGTACTTCACGGTGAGATTGCCGCCAACACCGTGCAGGAGCACCTTGCGATGCTTCGCAGGTAAACCCGACCACGCGACGTCGAGGTCGATGCCGTTCTCCTCAGCAACCGCATCGAGCATGCGCACGAAGTAGCGCGTGTGCGCGCTGCGCCACGGCGCGATTGCGCCGTCATTCACGCTGAGATCGCCGTCGGGAACCACCAATTCCGGATCGACCTCGAAGGTGGTGCCCAAACCATCACAGGTCTCGCACGCCCCATAGGGCGAGTTGAACGAGAAATTTCTCGGCGCCGGCTCGTCATAACTGGACCCGCAGGTCGGGCAGGCCAGATGCTGCGAGAAGGTCAGCACCTCTCCCTCTTCGCCATCGCGGGCGACAATGTCGATCTGGGCAACGCCATCGGCCAGCTGCAACGCACTCTCCAGCGAATCCGTGAGTCGGCGCTCGATGCCCTCTTTCAGAACGAGCCGGTCGACTACCACTTCGATGTCGTGCTGTTCGTATCGGGCGAGCCGCTCCCCTGCCGCCAAGAATTCATCGATCTGCACGACGTCGCCATCGATCCGTGCGCGCACATACCCCTGTCCCGACAAATCTTCGAGAAGCGTGTCGTATTCGCCCTTTCGGCCGCGAACCACAGGTGCCAGCACCTGAAATCGGGTGCCCTCGGGCAACTCAAGTACCCGGTCGACAATCTGTTGCGGGGTCTGCCGCTGCAGGCGCGTGCCATCAGATGGGCAGTGCTGCACACCGATACGGGCGTACAGCAAGCGCAGATAGTCGTACACCTCGGTGATCGTGCCCACGGTGGATCGTGGGTTTCGGCTCGCCGATTTCTGATCGATTGAGATGGCCGGCGACAGTCCCTCGATCGAATCGACATCGGGTTTATCCATCTGCCCGAGGAACTGACGCGCGTACGACGACAGCGACTCGACATAGCGTCGCTGCCCTTCGGCATAGATCGTGTCAAATGCCAGGGAGGACTTTCCCGAACCCGATAGCCCGGTGAACACGATGAGCTTGTCGCGGGGCAACTCCACGTGGATGTCGCGCAAATTGTGCTCGCGTGCTCCGCGCACGCTGATCACCGGCGTGTCAGCAGTGCGACGTTTCGAGGGGGGCACGGCGGGTGAGGCTACAGCCGGCAGACTCAGCCGGCGTCACGGAGTTCGCGACGTAGGTCGGCGATCTCGTCGCGCAACCGTGCGGCGTACTCAAACTTCAATTCTTCGGCCGCCTCAGCCATCTCCGCTTCCAACGTTTGGATCAGACGAGCGATCTCCTGCTGCGGCAACGAGGCCAGTTCGCGTTGCACCTTCTCCCGTTCGCGTTGGCGCCGCCGATCACGACCCGGCGTGGGCGCACTGGCCGCTTCGGGACGCAGCATCGACAAGATGTCGCCCACCGCTTTGCGCACCGTCTGCGGGTCGATGCCGTGTTCAGCGTTATAAGCGATCTGAAGTCCGCGGCGACGCTGGGTCTCATCGATGGCGCGACGCATCGAGTCGGTGACGGTGTCGGCGTACATCACCACTTGGCCATTCACATTTCGTGCGGCTCGGCCGATCATCTGAATGAGCGACGTCTCGCTGCGCAGGAACCCCTCTTTGTCGGCGTCCAAAATGCACACAAGCGACACCTCGGGCAGGTCCAGGCCCTCACGCAACAGGTTGATACCCACCAGCACATCGAACTCGCCAAGGCGCAGGGCGCGCAGAATTTCGATTCGCTGAATGGTGTCGATGTTCGAGTGCAGATACCGAACCCGCAGGCCCTGCTCCAGCAGGTAGTCGGTGAGATCCTCTGCCATCTTCTTCGTGAGCGTGGTGACCAGCACCCGATCGCCACGCTCAATCCGGTCACCCACCATCTCGACGAGGTCATCGATCTGGCCCTTGGTGGGTTTCACGATCACCTCGGGGTCAACGAGGCCGGTCGGGCGCACGATCTGTTCAACGATGCGATCCGACACACGCAACTCGTATTTGCTCGGCGTGGCGGAGAGGAATACGCACTGATTGACTCTCTCCAGGACTTCATCGAACTGAAGCGGGCGGTTGTCTCGTGCGCTCGGCAGGCGGAAACCGTGTTCGACCAGCACATCTTTACGGCTGCGGTCGCCGGCATACTGACCATGCAACTGCGGCACGGCCACATGGCTCTCATCGACGACGAGGAGATAGTCGTCCGGGAAGTAGTCGAGCAAGGTGAACGGCGGTTCACCGGGTTGCCGGCCATCGATATGCATCGAGTAGTTCTCAATGCCGTTGCAGTATCCGACTTCGGCCATCATCTCGAGGTCGTATTGGGTGCGCATCCGCAACCGCTGTGCCTCCAGCAGCTTTCCCTCGGTCTCGAACGCTGCCAGTTGAGTCTGCAACTCGGCTTCGATGCCCCCGATGGCCCGCGCCATACGTTCCACACCGGCCACATAGTGTGTGGCCGGGAACACGTAAGCGCGCCGCAACTCCTCGAGTTGTTCGCCGGTGAGCGGATCGATTCGGGTGAGTCGCTCGACCGTGTCACCGAACATCTCGATGCGCAACACGCTCTCGTCATATGCCGGGTGGACCTCAACAGTGTCGCCCCGGACCCGGAACTTCCCGCGCCCGAGAGTCATGTCGTTGCGGTCGTACTGCATGTCAACCAACCGACGCAGAATCGACCGCATGTCGTAGTCGACATCAACACTGAGATCAAGGAGTTGCCCGCGGTATTCGTCAGGAGATCCCATGCCGTAGATGCACGACACCGACGCCACCACGATCGTGTCACGCCGGGTCAACAACGCCGCGGTGGCTGAATGCCGCAGCCGATCGATCTCATCGTTGATCGACGAGTCCTTCTCGATGTAGGTGTCACTCGACGGTATGTAGGCCTCAGGCTGGTAGTAGTCGTAATACGACACGAAGTACTCCACCCGGTTGTGGGGGAAGAACTCACGCATCTCCTGCGCCAACTGAGCAGCAAGGCTCTTGTTCGGAGCGAGAACGAGCGTCGGGCGCTGCACCGCTTCGATCGTCCACGCGATGGTGGCCGACTTACCCGACCCGGTAATGCCCAACAGCGTCTGGAAACGGTCGCCGGCAGTCACGCCCTCGGCCAATGATGCGATCGCAGCCGGTTGATCGCCGGCCGGTTCGAACTCGGAAACGACCTGGAAGCGCTCCTCGGCGGTGGCGGGATGAATGGTGGTCATCGGCCCAGATCAGACCTGCCGATTGGCGTCGACCACCGGCACGTCGGGTGCCGGTGTGGTGGCGCGGTATCGATCGCCTTGCCCCTCGAGCAATACATCGAAGGCCCCGCCGACGAGATTCCAATACCGACGTTCGATGCCGGCACGACCCCGGTCACGCCCCTCGAGGTACCGGTCGAGTGCGACCTGACACGGCACGTAGGTGACTATCGTGTCGATCGCCAGTGCGTCCGGAGCATCCTCCAACAGCCGCACAGCATCAGTGACATCGACTCGGTCGTAGTTCCGTTCACGAGCATCAAGGCCGGGTAGCTCGTCGGCGTGAACGATGGTGATGATGCCGTTCATACATGCATTCGCGACCTCGGTGATGCCGAGAGCCACCAGTGTGTCCACACGATCGACCTCGTTGCCCACCAACGTGCCCGGCTGCACCTCCATGCCGTAATTCCATCGGCGCTCCCACCCATCGCATTCCGCAGCGATGAAATCAACTCCGCGCCGGGGCGTTCGACCCAGCGTGCCTCCGAGCGATGCCGGGCTCACCAGCGAGCCGTAGCCGAACACCCATACCGAATCGATGGACATGGCTGCGACGCTACCCGCGCGTCACGCGCCGCGCAGCCCGCAGAGGTCATCGAAAAGGTGCTCCACCTGCGCCGACAGAAAGTCGATATCGCCCGAGTTATCGAGCACATGGGTGGCGATGGCACGCCGCTGCTCACGCGAGGCTTGATTGGCAATACGGCGCCGCGCGTCGTCGGCATCCATGCCGCGGTGCAGCACCAGCCGCTCGATAGCGGTCTCGGGGTCGACATCGACCACGATCGTGGCCGCCAGATCGTCGCGCGGGTTTTCTGCCAGCAGCGGAAAATCCAGTACCACGATGGCGTCGCTGTTGCTCTGGGCCTCGATCCGTGCACGAATCTCCGCCTGCAAGGCCGGGTGCACAATGCCGTTCAGGTCACGCAATGCCGCAGCCGACTCGTCGTCGTCACCGAAGACGATCGCCGCCACTGCCGCGCGGTCGAGGGCACCATCGTCACCGATCACGTGCGCGCCGAAGCGCTCCGCCATGGCGGCGAGCACCGGAGACCCGGGTTCTTGAAGTTCCTTCGCGATCGCGTCGGCATCGACAATGACCGCACCACGCTCGGCGAGCATCGTCGACACCGTCGACTTGCCCGACCCGATGCCGCCGGTCAACCCGACGAGCAGCATGCTCAGGCCTGATCGTCGGCCGCAGGTGCGACCTCAGGTGTGTTCTCGTACTCGGCCCAGGCTGCCTCGACCTCTTCGTCGGAGTGGGTCCAGTTGCCTTCGGAGTCCACATCGAAGTGCTCGCGATACTCCGCCGCCAGTTCGCCACCTTCGGCGGCCTGCTTGATCGACAACGAGATACGTCGGCGCTGCAGATCGAGATCGATGATCTTGACCCACAGTTCTTCGCCAGGGGTGACGATGTCGGCGGGGTTCTCCACGTGGTGTGCCGACATCTCTGAAATGTGCACTAGACCCTCGATGCCGTCGCCAACTTGGACGAAAGCACCGAACTGCACCAGCTTCGTGACCCGTCCGTAGACCAGCTGACCCACAGCGTGGCCTTCGGCGAACTCCGCCCACGGATCCTGCTGGGTGGCCTTGAGGCTGAGGCTGATGCGCTCGCGACTGAAGTCAACGTCGAGAACCTGAACCTTCACCGGGTCGCCCACGGCAACCACTGAATTGGGATGGTCGACATGCTTCCAGGACAGCTCGCTGACGTGGATGAGTCCGTCCATTCCGCCGAGATCGACGAATGCACCGAACGACACCACCGACGACACCGTGCCCTCGCGCACCTCGCCAATCTTGAGGTTAGTGAGGAAGTTGTCGCGGGTCTCTTTCTGGTTCTCTTCGAGATAGGCGCGGCGCGACAACACCACGTTGTTGCGGTTCTTGTCGAGTTCGATGATCTTGGCCTGCACAACCGTGCCGATGTACGGCTGAAGATCACGCACACGGCGCAGCTCAACCAGCGATGCCGGCAGGAAGCCTCGGAGGCCGATGTCGACGATGAGTCCACCCTTGACGACCTCGATCACCGGACCCTCGACAATTTCCTCGGCTTCTTTCTTGGCCTCGATATCGCCCCATGCGCGCTCGTACTGGGCGCGCTTCTTCGACAGGAGCAGACGACCTTCTTTGTCTTCCTTGGTGAGAACCAGGGCCTCAACCCGCTCGTCGAGCGACACGACCTCATTGGGGTCGACATCGTTACGGATGCTCAGTTCACGGCTCGGGATGACCCCTTCGCTCTTGTAACCAATATCGACCAGGACCTCGTCCTTATCGATCTTGACGACGGTGCCGTGGACGAGTTGGCCGTCCTCTACGTCGGGGATATCGCTGACTGTCTCGGCGAAACTGATGTCGTTCTCGATGACGGGCCGGGGGGTGTAGTTGCCCTCGTCGTCGAAGGTGCCCATCTCAGGGGCGACGGGGGTGGTCGTGGTGTCGGACAAGGTGAAGGTCTGCTTTCGGACGGATGGTCGTGTGAACATTGGCGTTGCCGGTTGACAACGCCGTCGGCGAGGCTATCAGCGGCCCGCACGCCTCACATCCGGCGGGCGACGAGAAGCCATTCGGGATGCTCCATCGTCGGAGGGCGCGTGCCGTAATCACCCGGTTCCACACCCGACACCGACACGACCTCCAACCCTTCGAGCGCACAGAGCAATCGCAACTCGCGCGGCGTGTAGCACGACGTCCACAGGTCTGCTGGGCGTGCAACCCCGTGCGGGTCACGCACCGTGGTCCGTTCATGGCAGACACCACTATCGGCATCGAAGATCGCATCGGGAAAATCACCGCGTGCCACCGCGTCGACGACGAACAGGCTCGAGAACGCTGACAGGGCCAGTCGACCGCCGTCCGCAAGGGCCGACACCATGCCCGACAACACCAGACGATCGCCATCGACTCCGCCCCGGGCATCGGCGGCGGTCATCAACCCAAAGCCGCCCTGACAGAGCGCCACGACGGCATCAAAACCACCTATGAGGTGGGACAGCGCAGCGAGATCACGGGCATCGGCACGCTCCACGCTGGCTCCGTCGAGGTGCTCCTGCGCAATCGCTGCCGCTGCCAAATCGACAAATGTCTGGCTGATATCGATGCCGTGCACGATCACACCCCGTCGGGCGAACTCGAGCAGATGGCGACCCGGCCCGCACCCAACATCGAGGACCCGCGAACCGGCTTCGAGATGCAGGACGTCCACGAGGTGGTCAACCTCGGCAACAGTGCCCTTCGTGAACGAATACCTCAGGTACGCAGCACCCATATGGTCGGCCAGGGGCTCAAACCAGTGGTCGAACGCAGCGTTGTTCGCAGCAGCCAGCTCGCCGGTCAGCCCTTCGCTGCTGCCCACGACGCCCCCCAGGCCACGTTCACCTCGAGCGGGACGTCGAGATCCACCGCCGAACGCATGGTGTCGATCACCAAGGTGTCCACCGTGTCACGTTCAGATGCCGGCACATCGACGATGACCTCGTCATGCACCTGCAGGACGATCCGTGAGGCCAAACCGTCGTCGCGCAGGCGGCGGTCGATGAGCACCAAAGCAATCTTGAAGATGTCCGCCGCCAATCCTTGGATGCCCGCGTTCATCGCCTGCCGCTCACCGGCTTGGCGTACCCGCCAGTTGCCATCGAGCAATTCGGGGATCCGCCGGCGGCGACCGAACAACGTCTCGGTGTACCCGCGTTCACGAGCCTCGGCCACCGTGCGATCCATGTACTCGCGCACTGCTGGAAACGCTTCGAAATACGCGTCGAGGATCACCGCGGCCTCATCGGTGGGGATCCCGAGGCGCTGACCCAACCCGTAGGCCTCCATGCCATAGGCCAACCCGTACGACACCATCTTGGCCTTCGACCGCTGATCGATCGATACATCGTCGGCAGCCACGCCGAACACCCGCGATGCCGTGGCGGCGTGAATATCCACACCGGTGTTGAACGCTTCGAGCAAACCCGGATCACCAGCGAGATGTGCGATGCAGCGCAATTCGATCTGGTTGTAGTCGGCAACCATCAACGTGTTGCCCGACGACGGAACAAAGGCGGTACGGAACACCCGCCCCTCCGCCGACCGAACCGGAATGTTGTGCAGGTTCGGGTGATCCGAACTGAGCCGACCAGTGCGCGCCACCGTCTGATTGAAGGTGGCGTGAATACGACCATCGTCGGCGACCTCGGTCAGGAGACCCTCGCCGTATGTGCCACGTAGTTTTTCGACTTCGCGGTATCTCAACAACGGGCCGATGAACTCAGGCCAGTCGTCGTGCAATTTCTCCAGGGTGGCGGCATCGGTGGAGTACCCGGTCTTTGTCTTGCGAACTCCTTTGGGCGACAGTCCGCGCTCGTCGTAGAGAAGAGCGCGCAACTGCACCGGCGAATTCACGTTCAGGTCGGCACGGCCCGACACGTCACGAAGTTCCGCCGCGAGGTCCGCCACCTGCGCCGCGAGCCGCGCCCCAATCTCGGACAGCACCTCGATATCGACCGCGATACCGAGATGTTCCATTCGGGCGAGCACCGCGATGAGCGGCACCTCCACCTCATCGTGCAACCACGTTGCCCCGGCGTCGGCGACCGCCTCACGCAGCGGAACATGCAGATGCAGCGCAGCGAACGCAGTTCGAGCCGCGATGTCGCCATGCGATACCGCCGACGCGTCAAGATCGAGTTGACCCTCCGGCGCAGCGCCAGTGCGCGCAAGTCGAACCGACCCGAAGCGCTCCATGAGTTCATCGACCCCGAATCGAGCGTCGGCAGGGTCCACGAGGTACGCCGCGACGACAGGGTCGAACAGCACGCCGCCGTGCTCCACTCCAAGATCGGCCAGCCCGCGCAACAACTCTTTGGCGCGCAACGCACAGACCTCGGCCTCGCCGAGAGCAGCACGTACCGCGTCGTCGCCACACATGGCGACATCCGCCCACCATGCGACAACGTCGCTATCGCCATCACCGGCCACCACGGCCAGCCCCATGAGTGGTGAGCGCCCGGGCTCGCCACTCCACGCAGGAGCGACACCACACATGCCGCCGCGCAGCGCGCCGACAACATCGTCGACCGATCCGACAACCGAGGTGATCTGCACATCATCGGATACCGCGTTGTCAATCTCTGGCGACGCGGACACATCGAGCACGCTGAGCAGACGGTCGCCCATGGTTGTGAACTCAAGATCAGCGCACAGGGCGCGCAGGGTCGCGATATCGGGCCGCACCACAATGGTGTCGGCCGATACATCGCCGATCGGGGCGTCATCGCGTAAGCGCATCAGTTCGAGATTGCGACGCGCACGCTCGGCGTGCTCGTGCAAATTCGCACGCAGTTTCGGTGTTTGCTCATCGGCGGCAGCGAGGGCGCCATCGAGGCCCCCATGGGCCATGATGAGCTTCGCGGCCGTCTTCTCCCCTACCCCTGGCACACCGGGCAGGTTGTCGCTGGTGTCCCCGCGCAGAGCCGCGTAATCGGGATACAACCGCGGTGGCACCCCTGTGCGCTCGGCGATACCTGCCTCGTCGTACAGCGCGTAGTCACTGACACCGCGGCGGTTGTACAGCACCTTGATGTGTGGGTCCTCGACCAGTTGGTAACTGTCGCGGTCGCCGGTGACCACGATGACATCGTCACCTGCGGCAGCGAGACGTCGCGCTGCCGTGGCAATCAGGTCATCAGCCTCCCAACCCGCAGCGTCCACCTGCGTCACGCCAAGGGCATCGAGAAGTGACCGCACGAGTGGCATCTGGCTACGCAAGTTGTCCGGCGTGGCCGCCCGCTGAGCTTTGTAGGTGGGTTCGGCCTCGTGCCGAAATGTTGGCTCGGAACGGTCGAATGCCACCAGCACTCCATCGGGCCGCTGGTCGCGCAACACATTGTGGAGCATGGAGGCAAAGCCAAACACGGCGTTCGTCACCTGACCGCTTGAGGTCACCATGTCCTCGGGCAGCGCGAAGAATGCGCGGTACGTCAGGGAGTTCCCGTCGATCAGCAGGTGCAGCGCCATCGATCAGTCTGGAATCAGGGTGCCGGCCAGCACCTCGTCGGCGACATCGCGCATGCGGGTACGACGGGTCATCGCGGTGCGCTGAATGAAGGCAAAGGCGTCACCTTCAGACAGTCCGAAACGATCGATCAGCACCCCTTTGGCACGATCGACGATCTTGCGCGACTCAAGTTGTTCGCCAAGGGCATCGATCTCACCGGTGAGATCGCGCAGTTCACGGAATCGGCCGATCGCCACCTCGATGGCGGGCACGAGATCACTGCGCTGGAACGGCTTGACCAGAAATGCCAACGCTCCCGCGTCGCGTGCCTGTTCGACCACTTCGCGCTGGCTGAACGCGGTGAGCATGAGCACACCGCACAACTTCTCGGCGGTGAGTACCGCGGCCACCTCAAGGCCGTCCAGTCCGGGCATCTTCACATCGAGGATTGCGAGGTCGGGCGTGAGGTCGCGCACGAGTTGCACCGCCTCATCGCCGCGACCGGTTTCACCGACGACCTCATACCCCTCTTCGACCAGCGTCTCGCGCAGATCCATTCGGATGATCGCCTCGTCTTCGGCGATCACGACCCGGATCGACATGGGGTTCCTCCTTCGTGCCCGGGCCGCACCGTAGCCGCCGCGCGGCGTTGCACCACAGGCGCTCGGTCAGCCACGGGCCAACTCGTCAAGCCAGCGATCGGAGCGCGCCTCCAGCTCGCTGATCTCGTAGCGGATCTGATCGCGGTGGCGACTCAATGCGTCAGCGTGCTTGCGCGCCTCGGCCGCCTCTTGTGCGGCGAGGGGTGTTTCGGACACCAACGCACGCAGTTCATGGTCATCGGCGGCATTGGCCACGACGCCCAGTTGTTCGTCGACTTGGGCCAATTCAACACGCAGACGCTCGAGACGTTCTGCTGCTTGCGTCAGGCGACGCTCCACCAACCACCGGGCCACGGAGCCAATACTACGGCGGCCCCGGCGCGGCATCAGGTTCTGCGCTGGACCCGGCTGCGGTTGCGTCGCAGTGGACGAACTCGATCAACCGGAAATGTGGTGCCCCGAGTCGGATTCGAACCGACACTGGACGGTGTTTGAGACCGCTGCCTCTGCCGTTGGGCTACCGGGGCCACATCACATCACCTTGGGTGATGCCCGGTGAGGTTAGCGGTGACGACCCGCGCCCTCCCACCGCTCGTGGAATCGCACCCCTCACCCCCGGCAGGGGTCTACTGTCGTGGCAATGCTCGCTTTCACATTCCCCGGACAGGGCTCGCAGCGTCCCGGTATGGGGCGTCCCTGGGCCGACCACGACAGTTGGGACCTCGTGATCGAGGCCAGCGACGTGGTCGGGCGCGATGTGGGTCACCTTCTGCTCGATGCTGACGCCGACGAACTACGCGACACCCGCAACGCGCAACTGACCACGTTTGTCTCGAGCCTGATGGTTCTCGATGCTGTTCAACGACTCGGCATTGACGCCGATGTGTACGCCGGCCACAGCTTGGGCGAATACACCGCGCTGGCCGCCTCGGGCGCTCTCGGATTCGACGATGGTGCCCGCCTCGTGGCCGAGCGCGCGTCGGCAATGCACGATGCCGGCCAGGAGCGCCCCGGCACCATGGCGGCCGTGCTGGGCCTCGACGATGATCAGGTGGAAGTCGCCTGCAACCTCGCCGATGCCGACGTGTGGGTGGCGAACTTCAACGCGCCCGGCCAAGTCGTGATTGCCGGCTCCCCCGACGGTGTGGCTGCAGCCGGTGAACAAGCCAAAACACTCGGGGCGAAGAAGGTGATGCCCCTGCAGGTGTCGGGAGCATTCCACACACCGTTCATGGCGCCGGCGCGCGACCGGTTGCGGGCCGCAATCGCCATTGCGGCGATCCGCAACTCGGACACGCCGGTGGTGTCCAATGTGGATAGTCAGCCCCACACCAGCGGCGAGGAATGGACAAGCTTGTTGTCCGCACAGCTCACCAGTCCCGTGCGCTGGAAGCACGGCCTGCAGGCAATGGCTGCAATGGGCGTCACCGCCATTGCCGAACTCGGCCCCGGAGGGGTTCTGACCGGTATGGCCAAGCGCAGTCTCGACGGCGTCCGCACGGTGTCGGTTGCCACCCCGGACGAACTCAGTCGGCTTATGGAGTGGGTAGCCGGTGGTGATGCCTCGCCGCCCGCCCACGAAGGCGAGCATCTGTTTGCACATGAGCGCCTCGTGGTGAGTCCTGCCGCGGGCGTGTTCACCAGCGCCGGCCTCGACAGCGGCACGGCCATCACCGTCGGCAGCGTCCTGGGCCATGTCGCCGATACCGAGGTGAGGTCGCCCTTCGCCGGGGTCCTGCAGAACTACATCGCCGTCGACACCGAACGTGTGGCGGCTCGCCAGCCCATTGCATGGCTGCGCACCGACTGATCGACATACAGGGGGAACGACATGCCAGCGACACGACCGGGCAGTATCGGCGGGGTGATCTCCGGGTGGGGCGCCACTTTGGGTGAGCGAGTGGTCACCAACCACGATCTCGCCCAAACCCTCGATACGAGTGATGAATGGATCGTCACCCGCACCGGCATCTCCGAGCGCCGCATCGGCGGAACCACCGCTGGCCTCGCCTGCCGCGCCGCCAGCGACGCGCTATCCCTCGCGGGCCTCACGCCCGACCGCATCGACGCTCTCATCTTGTCCACCACGACGCCCGATCGACAGTGGGGCACCGCACAGATCGTGCAACGCGAACTCGGCTTGCAGTGCGGCTCATTCGAGGTGAACGCTGCCTGCTCTGGTTTTGTCTACTCGCTGGTGAACGCACATGGGCTGCTCGCCATGGGTGCCGATCGCGTGTTGGTGATCGGCGCCGACACGTTGTCGCGCATCACCGATTGGAATGACCGCGCGACCGCACCACTGTTCGCCGACGCAGCAGGAGCGGTCGTTCTCGAATCCACCGACGGGCCGGGGCAACTGCTCGGCTGGGATCTCGACTCCGACGGCAGCGCCAGCGAATTGCTCTGGGCCGACGTGGGCGGCACGGTGAACATGGAAGGCAAGGAGGTCTTCCGCCGTGCGGTGCGCATCATGATGGATTCAGCCGAGAAGTCAATGCGCCACGCGGGTATCACCGCCGATGATCTGGCGCTGATTGTTCCCCATCAGGCAAATATCCGCATCATCACCGCCGCCTGCGAGCGCCTGGGCGTCGACATGGAACGCGCCGCGGTGACCATCGACCACACCGGCAACACCTCGTCGGCATCCATTCCCGTCGCCCTGACCGAGGCTCTGGAGGCCGGCCGGGTTACTGCTGGCGACAACATCTTGCTGGTCGGCTTCGGTGGCGGCATGACCGCCGCGAGTGCTGTTCTGCGCTGGGGAGGGACTCCGTCATGAGCCGCAATGTTCTTGTGACCGGCGGCAGTCGTGGTATCGGTCTCGCCATCGCCCGCCGCCTCGCCGCCGCAGGCGACAACGTCGCCGTGACCTACAACTCATCACCCCCGCCAGACGGGCTCAAGGGCGTAGCGTGCGATGTGACCTCCTCAGACGATGTCGAGCGGGCTTTCACCGAGGTCGAGGAGCACTTCGGTGGGCCTGTTGAGGTCCTCATCTCCAATGCAGGCATTACCCGCGACGGGCTACTCATGCGCATGGGCGACGACGACTTCGGGGCAGTGATCGATGCCAACCTGACCGCGGCGTACCGGGTGACCCGACGGGCGACCCAAAAAATGCTGCGGGCACGCTGGGGTCGCGTGATCCTCGTCTCGTCGGTCGTCGGCTTGCTCGGCGCTGCTGGACAGGCCAACTATGCGGCGTCCAAGGCCGGCCTCGTCGGCTTCGCCCGGTCGGTGGCCCGAGAACTGGGCTCACGGGCGATCACCGTCAACGTTGTCGCTCCCGGACCGGTCGCCACCGATATGACAGCTGCACTGAGCCAGGAGCGCCTCGATGCCATCACCGAGGCCGTACCCCTCGGGCGCATGGCCGACCCCGACGAAGTCGCCGCGGTGGTGCAGTTCCTCGCATCTGATGATGCTGCGTACATCACCGGCGCAGTGATTCCCGTCGACGGTGGCCTCGGCATGGGGCACTGACACTCCACTGTCGACCGATTCGGATTATCTACACTCTCAAGAGTTGCTGCGATCGACGCGGTGACCACGATCAAGGAGTCAACGTGGATCAAGAACTGTTCGCCCGTTTCCGTAAGTGCGCCGTCGAGGTGCTGTCGGTGTCTGACGACAAGGTCACCCCCGACGCCAAGTTCGGCGACGATCTCGATGCCGACAGCCTCGACCTCGTCGAGCTGGTGATGGCCCTCGAAGAAGAGTTCGACATCGAGGTGCCCGAGGAAGAACTCGAGGGCATCGAAACCGTCGGCCAGGCATTCGAACTGGTCACCAACAAGCTCTGATGCGCGGCTCGGGCCGTCGCGTCGCCATCACCGGCCTTGGTGTGGTGGCTCCCTGCGGTGTGGGGCGCGACGCATTCTGGAACGGGCTGTTCGGCCCCGGCATTGTTGGTGCTGAACGACACATCACCATCGAGGACTGGGATCCGTCCCCGTGGTACGACAGCCCCAAGGACGCACGGCGCGCAGACCGCAGTGAGCAATATGCGATCGCCGCGGCAGCTGAGGCCCTGGAGCAATCGGGGCGGCCCGCGGCCGACGATGCTCGCATCGGCACGATTTTCGGAACCGGTGTCGGCGGTATTCACACCTTGGAGGAGCAGATCGCTGTCCGCCTCGACCGTGGTGAACGTCGCGTATCGCCGTTCTTGGTACCGATGATGATGGCGAACGCTTCAGGTGCCGCTGTGTCGATGCGACACGGCCTGCGCGGCCCGAACGAAACCATCTGCACCGCGTGCGCGGCCGGCACCCACGCCATCGGGTATGCCGCACGGCTGATCGCGTGGGACATGGCCGACGCCGTCGTGACCGGGGGCACCGAGTATGCGGGGACACCTACCTCGCTGGCCTCGTTCGGCAATATGACCGCGCTGTCGGGTGAAGGCACCAGCCGCCCATTTGATGCTGCCCGTGACGGCTTCGTCATGGGTGAAGGTGCCGGTGTACTGGTCCTCGAGGAATGGGAATCGGCCGTGGCGCGTGGCGCCACCATCCTCGGCGAAATTCTCGGCGCCGGATCGAACGCCGACGCCCACCACATCACCGCTCCGTCGCCCGGCGGAATCGGTGCCATCGGCTGTATGCGCCTCGCCCTCGACGATGCTGGGCTGTCGCCGTCGGATATCACCCAGATCAACGCTCATGGCACCTCCACTCCGTTGAACGATGCGGCGGAAGCCGCTGCGATCAGCGACGTATTCGGAGCCGGCGCAGTGCCGGTGGTATCGACCAAAGGTGTGACCGGCCATGCCCTTGGTGCTGCTGGCGCGTTGGAGGCGGCAGCGGTGGTGCTCTCGATGCAGCACCGCATGATCCCACCAACGGCGAACACCACTGAGGTCGACCCCGAATTGCCGATCGACCTCGTGACCGGGTCGGGTCGCGCATGGGAACCAGGGCCGACGATGTCGAACAATTTCGGTTTCGGCGGCCACAACGGCTCGATCATCATCGGGCCTGCCTGACCCGCAACGCCGCGAGCGTCAGGCGGGGGCAATCACGAACATCAGGTCACACTCGGTAGCAACCTCGCCGTTCACCAGCGCGCGGCCACTGCCCTTGCCCGCGCGTGTCGACAAACGGCCCATCGTGCACTCGAGCACAAGTTCATCGCCGGGGACCACCTGGCGACGGAACCGTGCCGAGTCGATACCCCCGAACAGCGGCAGGCGCCCGGTGAAGCGTTCATCTGCGAGCACCGCCAACGCACCGACCTGAGCAATGGCCTCGCACATCAGCACGCCGGGCAGCGTGGGCCGGCCGGGAAAATGCCCCGAGAAGAACCACTCGTCGCCGGTGAGACGCCACCGCCCCCGGGCGGATTCACCCGGCACGATCTCGTCGATGTCGTCGACGAAAAGGAATGGCGGGCGATGGGGAAGGAGATCCTCGGGACGCACGACGCGATGCTAGGACACCGTGTCGATCGCAGCACGAACCTCGGCGACATAGTCACCCACTGCGTCGGGGCCGCTTTCCATCATGCGCCGCATCATCGATGCACCCTGAATCACCCCATCGGCCACGGCACAGGCCTGTGCTGCTTGCTCCGCATTCGACACGCCCACACCAACCAACACCGGCAACTCTGTGAGGGGTCGCAGACGGCTCGCCAGTTCGGTGGCTGTGGCTGCCAGCGATGCACGCTCTCCGGTGACGCCCAGCAGACCCACCGAGTAGACGAAACCGCGCGCGCGAGCGACCACCCGAGACAGGCGGTCGTCGTCAGCGGTGGGGGCCGCGAGCATCACGGTGGCCACACCGGCCGCATCGGCCGCATCACACCACTCCCCTGATTCCTCCAACGGAAGATCGGGCAGGATGCAACCGGTCACCCCAACAGCAGCAAGCCGTTGAGCGAACCGGGTCGGACCATCGTGATGCACCAGGTTGTAGTAGGTCATCACTGCGAGAGGAACGTCAACGTCGAGATGCGGGACTTCTTCGATGACCGACTGCGGTGTTGCACCCGCATCTAGCGCGGCCTGCGAGGCCCGCTGAATAACCGGGCCGTCCATCACCGGGTCGGAGAATGGCACGCCGATCTCGATGGCGTCGGCACCGTTGGCGGCACAGGCCCGAATGGCCTCTTGCCATCCGGGATACCCACCGGTGATGTACGGCACAAGCAGATGTCGGCCGGCCGCTCGACGCTCGGCGAGCGACGAGGCAAGATCGAACGTCATCAGAGGCGATCCGCCATGACATCCATCATCTGGCCGACGTCTTTATCACCTCGGCCGGACATATTGATCAGGACCGTGGCGCCCTGCATCGATGGTGCCTCGCGTACCAGCCACGCAATCGCGTGGGCGGGTTCGAGCGCCGGGATGATGCCCTCAGTGCGGCTCAGCAGCGCAAATGCATCGATGACTTCGGCATCGGTGACGTTCGGGTATTCGGCTCGTCCGATGGAGGCCAGATGGGAATGCTCTGGGCCGACACCGGGATAGTCGAGGCCGGCGGAAATCGAGTGCGCTTCTTCGACCTGGCCATACTCGTCTTGCATCAGGTAGCTGCGCATGCCGTGCACCACTCCGGGCACACCTCGAGCGACCGCCGCGCCACCGGCTGGCTCGACCCCGACCAGACGGCTCCGCGTGTCGACAAAACCGGAGAAGATGCCGATGGCATTCGACCCGCCACCCACGCAGGCTGCC
Organism: Ilumatobacteraceae bacterium; assembly: GCA_017859395.1. Taxonomy (GTDB): domain Bacteria; phylum Actinomycetota; class Acidimicrobiia; order Acidimicrobiales; family Ilumatobacteraceae; genus Casp-actino5. The sequence continues at coordinate 30,040 of JAFMNE010000004.1, forward strand.
ACAACATCGGGAACATCACCCAAGAGGTCGATGCATTGGCTGTATGACTCATCGCCGATGACCCGGTGGAACTGTCGCACCATGAATGGGTACGGATGCGGGCCCATCACCGAGCCCAGGCAGTAGTGGGTGTTGCCCACAGTGCCCACCCAGTCACGCATGGCTTCGTTGACGGCGTCTTTCAGAGTACGGCTGCCGCTGTGCACCGCTTCGACTTCGGCGCCAAGAAGGCGCATACGAAACACGTTGAGTGCCTGGCGTTCCACATCGACCGCGCCCATGTACACCTTGCACTCCATGCCGAGCAGTGCTGCCGCTGTCGCGGATGCGACCCCGTGCTGACCAGCACCGGTTTCAGCGACCAGACGGGTCTTGCCCATGCGGCGCGCCAAAAACGCCTGACCCAGCACATTGTTGATCTTGTGGGACCCGGTGTGGTTCAGATCTTCACGCTTCAACAGCACCCGCAGACCAAGTTCCGCACCGAGTCGATGACATTCGGTGATCGGTGATGGCCGACCGGCGTAGTCGCGCAGCATTGCATCAAGTTCGTTGCGCCACACCGGGTCGGCCCAGGCCTCATCAAACCCGCGCGCGAGTTCTTCACATGCCGGCACCAGAGTCTCAGGAACGAAACGTCCTCCGAACTCGCCGAACCGACCCGTTGGGTCGGGTGCCGACATGTTGCTGACGGTCTCGGGGGTGATCGTCATTCGTCCTCCCAGTCATAGGGCAGTTCATCAGCCCCGAGGTAGGGCCGCGGAGATGCTGCTCGTGCGTTCTGAATGAATCTTCTCACCTTCGACGCGTCCTTGCGACCCGGAGCCTCTTCAACTCCGCTCGACACGTCGACACCCCACGGCTCGACCGTTGAGACCGCATCGCCAACGTTGTCCGGCGTGAGCCCACCGGCGAGGATCAGGCGCACGCCGGAGGGGACATCGGCGGTGACATGCCAGTCAAACACCTTGCCGCTTCCCGGCGACGGCGCGTCGACGAGCACCAAATCGGTATGGAATCGGTTTGCGGCGACCAAATGGGGCGAATCAGCCCCGAACGCCTTAATGACATATCGCACACCATGCGCCGGGCCATTGGCCACAACCTCTGCCACCTGCTCAGGGGTTTCCGAACCGTGTAGTTGCACGGCGCGCACCCCGGCTTGATCGGCGATATCGAGCAGGCGACCGGGCAATTCGTCACGGAAGACCCCCACGGTCAGGGTTTCGGCCGGCAGGCGACGCGTGATGTCATAGACGCGACGCGGCGCAACCTGCCGAGGTGAGGGCGCGAAAATAAACCCGACCGCGTCGGCTCCCATCGCGACGGCGAGCAAGGCATCGTCTTCGCTCGTGATACCGCAGATCTTGACGAACACGGTCCGAAACTACCCGGCCACACCCGTGCCCCGTCGGCATCGTCGATGTCAGGCGTGCACCAACGCGGCAACCGCTGCCGCCGGGTCTCCAGAGGTCACCAACGACTCCCCGACCAGGACCGCGTGATACCCCGCGGTGCGCAACGCTGCAGCGTCGTCCGGCCCCCGGATACCCGACTCGGCAACCCGCACAACGTCGGGTGGCATTGCCGCTCCCATCCGCAGCGCGCGGGCATGATCCACCTCAAAGGTCACCAAGTCGCGTTGGTTCACACCGATGAGCGTCGCACCGACACCGAGCGCGATGTCGAGTTCGGCTTCATCGTGCACTTCGACCAGCACATCGAGGCCGATCGAGGTGGCTGCACCATGCAATTGCGCGAGCTCATCCGCCGCTAAAGCCGCCGCGATCAACAGCACACAGTCGGCGCCCATCAACGCAGCATCGGCGATATCGGCCAGGCACACCGTGAAGTCCTTGCGGAGCACTGGTAGCGGGACCGCCCCGCGGGCCGCGCGGAGATCGTCGGCGGAGCCGCCAAAGAAATTCTCATCGGTCAACACCGACAGGCATGCGGCGCCACCAGTGGCGTACTGGGTGGCGAGCACCGCCGGGTCGAGCCCAGCGAACAAATCGCCTTTCGACGGTGATCGCCGCTTGACCTCAGAGATCACAGCCAAACGGTTCCCGACGACGGCATCGGTGAGCGCCCGCGCAAAGCCACGCGGCGCAGCGACCGCGTGGGCCTCGGCCAACAGGGCGTCGACGTCACGGTGATCAGCCGCGGCCGCGGCCCGGTGCGCGTCGAGGATGCGGTCGAGGTAGGTGCCCATCGGATCAGAATCCGAGGCGCTGCGACACCGTGGCGATGAGGTCGGCAATCGGTACCCGCACCTGCTCCATCGTGTCGCGGTCGCGCACGGTCACCGCGTCATCCTCGAGGGAGTCGAAATCGACGGTGACGCACAACGGCGTGCCGATCTCGTCTTGGCGGCGGTACCGGCGTCCAATTGCCTGGGTCTCGTCGTAGTCGACCATGTAACGCTCGGCGAGCAACGCGCGTACCTTCTGCGCCAGCGGCACGAGTGTGTCTTTCTTGGACAGCGGAAGCACTGCCACCTTGTACGGCGCGAGACGCGGGTGCAACCGCAGTACGGTGCGTTCCTCGTCGTTCACCGTCTCGGTGTCGTATGCCGCGAGAAGGAACGCTGCCATCGTGCGCGTCGCGCCAGCTGCGGGTTCGATGACATGCGGCACGTAGCGTTCGTTCGCTGCCTGATCGAAGAAGTCGAGGCGTTCGCCGGAATGCTGCGAGTGCTGGGTGAGGTCGTAATCGGTGCGCTGAGCGATGCCCTCAAGCTCATCCCACCCCCATGGGAACAAGAACTCCACATCGGCGGTGCCGGTCGAATAGTGCGACAATTCATCGTCGTCGTGGGCCCTCAGCCGCAACATGTCGGCAGGAATGCCGAGATCGCGATACCACTCCAACCGATGCTGGCACCAGTACTCGTACCAGCCGGGGCCGTCCGCCGGGGGAACGAAGAACTCGAGTTCCATCTGTTCGAACTCGCGCGTTCGAAAGATCCAGTTCTGCGGGGTGATCTCATTACGAAACGACTTGCCGACCTGAGCAATTCCGAATGGCGGCTTTTTCCGGCTGGTCTGCAGAACATTCGCAAAGTTGGTGAACATACCCTGGGCCGTCTCGGGGCGCAGATACGCATCAGCACCTGCATCCGCAACCGGCCCAGCCTGAGTTTTGAACATCAAATTGAACTGACGGGCCTCGGTGAACGACCCCCGAGTGCCGCAGGAGGGGCACACATCAGGGTCGTCCAGCTTGTCCTGCCGGTGACGCGTCTTGCACTGGGTGCAGTCGACGAGTGGATCCGTGAAGTTCGCGAGATGGCCCGACGCTTCCCAGACCTGTGGCGGGCCGAGAATTGCTGCATCGATCAGCACAACATCATCGCGTTGCTGCACCATCGCGCGCACCCAGGCGTCTTTCACGTTGCGCAACAGCAATGAGCCGAGTGGACCGAAGTCATACGTCGAACGGAAACCGCCATAGATCTCCGCGGACGGATACACGAACCCGCGGCGTTTGCAGAGGTTGACAATCTGATCGAGCTCGGTAGCCGGCATGGTCCACAGGTTACGAGCACAAGTTCAGGAGCGACCCGATCGCCACCGCACCCTCATACCTATCCCCTGCCCTCGAAAGCCGAGCTCGCCTTGAGGCGCCGCTCAATGTGGTGTTCCATCGCTCGGGTGGCAAGAGCTGCGACCTCATGTGTTGCTGAGGTTGCGTCAGCATCGAGGGCGGCACGAAGCCGACCGCCGAGAATGTCGCGCATAATCGCCAAGGCATCAGCCGACACGGCCACCCCGCTTCGGCAGTTCCGGCACAGCGTGCCGCCTTCATCGAGATCGAAGGCCACCAACTGCACCTCATCGGTCGTCGCGCCACAGCGCACGCACCCGTCGAGCACCGGCTCGAGACCCGCAGCCGACAGCAGTTTCCAGTAAAACGCCGGAATGTTGAGTACCGCTGGGCGCTCGGCGATGGTGCGCAGCACACCGACCAACATGGCAAACAGACGGGGGTCGGGTTCGCGTTCGAGACTCAGCTGGTCAGCAGCCTCCACCGCTGCCATGCCTTGGGCCGCACGGTCAAGATCGCCAAGCAGCGCCGCCAGCGGGTCGACCGACTCCGCCTGGGACACGATGTCGAGGTTGCGACCACGGCGCAACAGAACCTGCACGTGGCTCATCGGCTCCAGCCGCGCACCGAATTTCGAGCGTGTGCGACGCACCCCTTTTGCAACCGCACGGACTTTGCCGTGGCGTTCGGTGAGCAACACCACGATTCGATCCGATTCCGCTAGTCGGTAGGTGCGCAGCACCACCGCCTCATCGCGATACAGCTCGCTCACGCGTCGAGACCGCCGAAGCGACGCCGACGGCCGGCGAACTCGGCGAGGGCCACCTCGATGTCGTCAGCAGACAACTCTTGCCACCCGGTTGACCGAAAGACCAACTCGCTGTAGGCCAGTTCCCACACCAATGACGGGGGGAGGCGATCGTCGGACCCGAGGATGAGCACCAGGTCAGGCTCGCAGTCGGCAGGCTCGTAGAGGCTGGCCGCGATCGACGCTTCGTTGACCGGCCCCTCGCCGATCCGTCGCATCGCCGCAGCGAAACTCTCCCGGCCATCGCTGATCGGGTCGACGATCACCGTCGATAGCGACCCTGATGCAACCCGGCGGGTGTCCCTGGTCGCCTCGCCGGTGCGGGGCCGCAGGGTGAGCCACACGATCCCGTTGCGTTCACACACGGCGAGAAGGTCGTCGACACGTTCCTGCCAAGCGTCAACATCGAGATCGACCCACTCCCCGACCGTGCCGGCGACCACGAGCACATGGCGAATATCAGGATGCACCCACGGAGTTGCGATCGAGCCAGAGATATCGCTCACCCCTCCATCGTGCCACGGCCAGCGGGACCCATGGGGTCTACTGCGCTCTCGCCCTAACACTCCGCGATGCGCCACCGCCGTCATGCGCTGTCGCTAACGTCGGCGGCGTGGCAAGCAGCGGCAAGCTCCATGTGGCATGCATCATGGACGGCAACGGTCGATGGGCAAACCGGCGCGGCCTGGAGCGCACCGAGGGCCACTCCGCTGGAGAGGAGAACTTGGCCAGGGTGGTGCGGGCCGCGGTGGCACGCGACATCGGCTGGCTGACCGTGTTCGGATTCTCGACAGAGAACTGGATCCGGCCCCGTGCAGAGGTACGCCACATTCTTGGCCTCCACGAGAAGTTGTTCGGCCGGGTGGCTGAATTGAATGAAAACAATGTCCGGATCCGCTGGATCGGGCGGCCCTTCGATGCACCCGAAGCTCGCACCCCACGATATGTGCAGCGCGCAATTCGCCGCGCAATTGCCGACACCGCCGAGAACACCGGCATGGTGCTCACCGTCGCCTTCGACTACGGGGGGCGCGCAGAGTTGATGGATGCCGTGCGTGCTGCGCGGGCCGACGACGGACAAGTGACACCCGAGGGCATTCAGCGGCATCTCTACGATCCCGACCTGCCGCCGGTGGACGTGCTCGTGCGCACCAGCGGCGAGCGGCGGGTGTCGAACTTCATGCTGTGGCAAAGCGCTGGTGCGGCCATCCACTTTGCCGATGCCCCGTGGCCCGACTACTCACCAGCCGACCTCGATGCGGCCATCGCACTGGTGCGATGACCGACCGCGACTCAGTTCTGTCCGCCCTCGACGCGGTGACCGCGTCGATCGATGGCGCAGAGCACCGCGCTGGCCAGCGCGAAATGGCCGAACTTGTTGCCACCGCTATTGCCCGTCGTCGACACCTGGTGGTGCAAGCCGGCACCGGCACCGGCAAGACACTCGCCTACGTCGTGCCGGCGGTTATGAGCGGTGTGACGACCGTTGTCGCCACCGCGACAAAGGCGCTGCAGGATCAGTTGGCCACCAAAGACCTTCCCCTTGTCGCTGCCACCTTGGACAGCATTCGTCCTGAACCGATGCGGTGGGCGGTATTGAAGGGGAGGTCGAACTATCTGTGTCGTCAGCGCCTCGACGAGCACACCGCTGGCGATCAAGCCACCATCGACGGTGTCGATACCAGCGCCGACCAGATCGGGCGCATATCGGCGTGGGCAGATACCACCGACAGCGGCGATCTTGCCGATCTCGACTGGAACGTGGATGCTGCGGTCCGCGATGCCGTCACGGTTGGGCCCGACGAGTGCCCGGGGGCGCATCGTTGCCCACGTGGAGACGACTGCTTTGCCGAACGCGCGCGCGACCGGGCGGCGGGCGCCGAGGTCATCGTCGTCAACACCCATCTATATGGCCTCGACATTGCAGCCGACGGCCAGATACTTCCCGACCATGAGCTCGTGGTGTTCGATGAGGCCCACGTGGTCGAAGACATCATGAGCGACACCGTCGGCATCCAGTTGGCCCCGGGGAGGTTCGTCGCGGTCGCAGCAGCGGTGCGCGCTGTCATTGCCGACAACGCCCTCGATCGTGGCCTGCTCAGCGTGGTAGCCGACCTGTCCGCGGTGCTCGATAGCACCCCCTCCGAACGTCTGAGCACGCCACTACCCGATCACATCAGCGAGGTCCTCGCCACTGCCCGTGGCACCTTGACCCGCGCCGGGGAGGCCATCGACCAGATCCGCTCTGACGACGTCGGCGTGCAACAAAAGCGTCTACGCGCTCAGGTGATGCTGCTGCGCAGTATCGACATGATCGATATTGCATTAACCGCGGGCGAGAATCGCGTGGCGTTCATCGCTGGTGCTCCCGGTGCCCGTCGCCTCGAGATCGCTCCCCTTGATGTCGGCCCGACACTGCGCACCGGGGTGTGGGAACGCCGAACCGCCGTTCTCACGTCAGCGACCGTGCCCGCCAATCTGACTACGCGGATCGGCCTCACCGCCACGGTACTGGGCGACAATGACACCAGCACCCGTGTCGACGCCGCCGATGTTGGCAGTCCATTCGACTATGGCGAGCAGGCCTTGCTGTATTGCGCCATGCATCTGCCGCCTCCGAATGCCGACAATTTCCGTTCAGCCAGCCATGACGAAATGGCCGACTTGATCACCGCAGCCGGCGGACGAACGCTCGCACTGTTCACCTCATGGGCGGCGATGGACGCAGCAGCCGATGCACTGCGTGACCGCATCGAGGTCCCCCTACTGACCCAACGAGACCTGCCCAAGGCGGCCCTCCTGCGCCGCTTTGCAGACGATGAGGGCACCACCTTGCTCGCCACTGCCGGCCTGTTCCAGGGAGTGGACGTCCCCGGTCGTACATTGTCTCTGGTCATCATCGATCGGATCCCCTTCCCCCGCCCAGATGACCCATTGCTGGGTGCGCGCCGCGACCTACTTGGGCCAAGTGCATTCCGTGAGATCGATCTTCCTCGGGCCGCCACAATGTTGGCCCAGGCCACCGGACGCCTCATCCGCTCCGCGGATGACCGGGGGGTCGTGGCTGTGCTCGACCGCCGTCTCGGCGCCGCCAAATATCGCTGGGACATCATCTCGGCGCTGCCTCCTATGCGCCGCACTCGCGACCGCGACGAGGTGCTGGCCACGTTGGCCAACATCTCATCAAGTGCCTAACCGGACTTCATAGTCGGCATCTGGGTCGCACAGGGGGCGCGCTACGGTCACGGCATGGATGACGAGGTAGTCCACGTCAATGTCAACGAACGAGGGATCGCCACGATCACGCTCGATTCCCCGCACAACCGCAACGCGTTATCGCGCGCCCTGCTCAGCCAACTACACGCAGCATTGGACACCGCCGAGACCGCTGATGCGCGTGCCATTGTCCTCGACCACGACGGGCCGGCCTTCTGCGCTGGTGCAGATCTGAAAGAACGCTCGTCCGGTCCGGCCGATTCCGGCCCGATGGTTGACGCTCTCACGCGGTTGATGGATACACCTCGACCAACCATCGCTGTCGTCCGTGGCGCAGTTCGCGCAGGCGGCATCGGCCTCATGGCATCGTGCGACCTCGTCGTCATGCATTCCTCGGTCACCATCGCGCTGACCGAGGTGCGCATCGGCGTCGCCGCCGCAATCATCTCGGTACCGATCCTGCGACGGGTCGCCCCGGGACGAATTGCGACGGCCATGCTCACCGGCGAGGTCTTCGACGCGGCCACCGCACGTGATATCGGTTTGGTCACCCACGTGACCGACGACGTCGACGCCAGTGTGGCGTCGCTGTGCGAGGGCGTTCTCGCCGGAGCGCCGGCAGCCATTGCGGCGACGAAATCAATGTTGGCGCGCGTGCCGACATTGGATCGCGACACGGCATTTGCTGAGATGCGCACCCTCAGCGAGTCGCTGTTTTCTGGACCCGATGCCACCGAAGGCATGGCGTCATTCGTGGAACGTCGACGACCGTCGTGGGACACCCGGCGCGACTGAGCGCGTCCCCGCGCGCGGTTAACGATCGAGCAACCGGTAGCCGAGACCCCGAGCGGTCACGATGAGCTGTGGGTCATCGGGCACTGCTTCGACCTTCACCCGCAGCCGTCGCACATGAGCGTCGACGAGACGTGAATCACCGAGATAGTCGTAGCCCCACACCCGTTCGAGAAGCTGGTCCCGGCTGAGGACAGCGCCGGGATGATCGGCGAACTCGCACAGCAGTCGATACTCAGTTTTCGTCAGCGACAGTTCTACGCCATCTTTCAACACCAGCTGCTGATCGCGTCGCACCTCGAGCGGGCCGATTTTCTGCACTCCATCTGTTGCATCAGCGACACCTGATAGTTGCACCCGACGCAGCAATGCCGACATCCGCGCGGCCAACTCTCTTGGGACGACAGGCTTCGTCACATAGTCGTCGGCACCGGCTTCGAGCCCGGCCACCAAATCGGCGGTTGCGGTCTGGGCGGTGACGATGATGATCGGCACCGACGATGTGGACCGCATCGCCCGGCACACCTCAAGCCCCGACACCCCCGGAAGGCCGAGGTCGACCAAGACGATGTCAGGTTGACGTGCGCCAAAGGCCACCAGCCCGGCTGCGCCATCGGCGGCCTCCACCACGTCATATCCCTCGTCCTCCAACGCGAGGCGCAAGGCGAGGCGAATTGCATCGTCATCTTCGATGAACAGCACGGTGTGCATCGCCACGATTCTGCCATCCGGCCACCGCCCCGTTGGCAGCAGCACGACACAACGCTGATGAACTGTTACACAAAACGCACATAGTGGGCACGGCCACGTCACATACCCCGGTCACGATGACACCTGTTCACGCTGCCCCGGTGAGGTGCCTTCCTCCCCCTGGCGCCTCACCGGCAGCGGTGGACAACATGACCTCAGAACCCACCACACGCACGGGTTATCCGATGGTCAGCCCCCACGCCGTCCGATCCCGGGCGGCGTGATGCGCTACAACATCTGCCATGGGTCCGCTGCGATCACCACGCCTCACGACCCGCGTGGCGTTGTTTTTCGGCCTGATTGCTCTTCTCGCTGGACTCGGCCTGACCACGGCGACATATTCGATTGCCCGAGACTCCTTGCTCGATCAGCGCGAATCGGCTGCACGTTCCGATGCCTTCGACCGGGCTCTCGCCCTTCGCGACGCGTTTGAGCAGTCCAACGTGTCGGAAACATTCTTGAACCTCGACATCGAACCAGGTGGCTTCGCAGTGCTCACCCGCCCCGAAATTGCCTATCTCGTGCAGTATCCAGTTGAGACCTTTCCCGACGCCCTCCGTGCATCGGTTGAGCGAGGACAGTCGGGGCGTCAACAATTCGAATACGACGGCGAGTTGTACCTCGGCATTGGCATTCACATCGCCCAGTACGACACCGACTATCTCGAAGCGTTCCCGCTGGAGGAAACGGAGCGCACCCTGCGCGTGATCGTGATCTCACTGTTGATCGGATCAGCGCTTGCGGCCCTCTTCGCCACCTTCTTCGGATTCACGACGAGCCGCGGCCTGCTGCGACCACTGACCCGTGTGGCCGATGCTGCCGGCGAGATCGCCGAAGGTGCACTCGACGCACGTCTGGAACCCGCCGACGATCCAGAGCTCGATCGATTGGTGCAATCGTTCAACGACATGGCGGACGCGGTGCAGACACGGATCGAACGCGAGGCCCGATTCTCATCCGATGTCAGCCACGAACTGCGCACCCCGATCACCGCAATGACCGCAGCTGCAGAAGTGTTGGATGCCCGCCGAGCAGACCTGCCAGAACGCACCCGTCAGGCCCTTGATGTCTTGGTAGAACAGGTACGGCGATTCGATTCGATGGTGGTCGACCTCCTCGAACTCTCGCGCCTGGAGGCTGCCGTCGAGACCGACGACCTCGACGAGTTCGATCTGGTCGATTGGCTCGGTCGCGCAGTGCAGCGTGCCCAAGGGGACCACGCCGTCACCGTCCACAGCGACCTTGGACCGCGTGTGCCGGTGCGTGTCGATCGGGTGCGTCTGGAACGTATTGTCGGCAACTTGTTGCACAACGCGCAGGTGCACGCCGGCGGCGCCATCGCTGTGCATATCACCGCCGGAGCAACCCGAGCGCACGTCGGCATCGTCATCGACGATGCCGGGCCCGGTGTGGCCCCACATGAACGCGAACGGATCTTCGAGCGCTTTGCGCGGGGCAGCGCGGCACGTCATCGCATCGGCACTGGGCTTGGCCTTGCACTCGTTGCCGAGCACACCGCGGCGATTGGGGGCAAGGTCTCGGCCACCGATCGCCCCGGTGGTGGCGCGCGCTTCATCGTCGAACTGCCGATCCGCACCGGGAGATCACAATGAGCCCACGCCTACGACACCGGCGTGTGGCTGCAGTCGCAGTGATCGCAATTGTCGTGGCCGGCGCATGTGGTCTGCCTGTTGACGAACGTGTGCAGCCTTTCGATGATGTGCCGTTCGACCTGACGGCCACGTCCACGACGACCACGACCACGCTGCCACCGCCTGAACCTGCTGCCACCACAACGGTGCCCCCTGCGGAGCTGATCACAACGACCACGCTGGTGCGCACCGAAGCCACGGACATCTTCTTCGTTCTGCGTGGCTCCGGCGAACTGCAACGGGTGACAGTGTCGCTGCCGGCGCCGGTGTCACGGCAGTTGCTGATCAACCAACTCGAATCGGTGCCCGATGGCACCGGCGACACCCTGCGCACCTCGGTGGCATCAGGCCTGCTTCGCGACTTCACCGTCGACCGTGGCGTGGCGAGCGTGGAGTTATCGTCGGCGGCGTTGAACCGCCTCTCCAGCCTTCAACAACGTCGAGCCATCGCGCAGGTAGTGCTGACTCTGAGCTTGTTCACCACGCCCGAGGGCGGTATCGGACAGGTGATCCTGAACGCTGACGGTGAGCCACTGTCGGTGTTCGTGCCATCGCAGGGCGCCTCGAGCGAACCCGGGGAAGCGCTTGCCTACAGCGACTTCGCAGTTCTCATCTCGGGCACACCTCCGACAACGACCACTTCACCGCCACCGGTGACCTCACCCACGGTGCCTGACTCCACCGCAGCACCGACCACCACCGCCGACATCAGCACCACGACCGAGACGAGTACCCCGCGCCCGCCCGACAGCACCACCACCGCGACCTCGCCGACGGCAACAACATCGACAACGCCGCCGCCCGGCACGGCAGATACCGAGTGAATCCCTCACGCTGCTGGTAACGACCGCCGGTGATTCCGGCCCCGATCAGTAACCGAGTCGTTCGACTCGATCGGGACGTCGCTGCCAATCGCGGTCGACCTTCACCCGTAGTTCGAGGTGTGCCCCCGGGGCCATCTGTTGACGCACCGCGGTGCCCACCTTCTTGAGCACCGCACCACCTCTCCCGATCACCATGGGCTTTTGCGACTCGCGTTCGACGATGATCTCGCACCGAACACGCGGCCACTCCCATTCGGTCACTCGCGTCGCAATCGAGTACGGAATTTCATCGCCGAAGATTGCCAGCAGTTGTTCACGAACCAACTCGGCAACCCACTGGTCCGGGGCGATGTCGTGTACCGCATCGGAGGGGAATAACCGCGGGCCCTCAGGCAACATCGCCTCCAGTACCGCCACGAATTCGGCAACACCATCGCCGGTGCGCGCCGACACCGGCACATAGGCCACCGCATCGAGTTCGGATACGGCCTGCAACTGGGCAAGGGTGCGCGCCGCATCGACTCGATCGATTTTGTTCACCGCGACCACGAGGCGACTGGAGTCGAGTCGTGCCGCCACCCACCGATCACCTCCGCCGAAGGGCGCGGTGGCATCGATGACCAAGCAGTGAACATCAACGTCGTCCGATGACGACAATGCGGTCGCATTCACCCGTTCACCAAGGGCAGTGACCGGCTTATGCAGGCCCGGCGTATCGACGAAGACGATCTGGTTCTTCGCGGTGTCGCGCACCCCCATCACCCGATGCCGCGTCGTCTGCGGCTTGTCCGACACGATGCTGACCTTGCGCTCGCAGGCCGCGTTCACCAGCGACGACTTGCCGACATTCGGGCGGCCGAGCATGGCGACCAGCCCACAGCGAACGCCATCGTGACCAGAGCCGTTGTCCTCGTCGCTGGGGTTTGCGGTGTCCACCACCCGAGTCTGCCACCATGAACGGCTGCTCCGATGGCCGATGGCACCGCGCGATCTGAAATGCTGCGCTCATGAGCAAGCGCATCATCAACGGAGCAGACGAGTTGAAGTCACTGGTGGGTGAACACCTGGGGTACAGCCCCTGGGTCGACATCACCCAGGAGCAGGTGAACATGTTCGCCGAGGCCACCGGAGACCATCAATGGATCCACGTCGACGTCGAACGCGCCACCGCCGGCCCGTTCGGCGCGCCGATCGCGCATGGCTATCTCACCCTGTCGCTCGGGCCGATGCTCTACCCGCAGGTCGTCGAAATCCGTGGCTTCACGATGGGCGTCAACTACGGCACGAACAAGGTGCGATTCATGTCGCCCGTCCCGGTGGGTTCGCGTCTGCGTCTCGGCGTCAAGATTCTTGACGTGGCCGATATCGCCGGCGGCGTGCAGAACACACTCGAATTCACCTTCGAGGTGGAAGGGGCCGCAAAGCCCAGCTGTGTCGCCGAAGTGGTGTTCCGTAGCTACGAGTGAGGCAGCCGCGACCCGCTCACAGCGGGAGATCGCCGGTGGCGCGACGCGTTGAGCCGTCGTCGTTGTAGGCGGCGATGGTGCGCTGCGCGATCCGCATCTGATGAATCTCGTCGGCTCCGTCGGCGAAGCGTGCCCAACGCGCCTGCTGCAGCATGTGCGCCAGCGGGGTATCGGTCGAATACCCCAGCGCCCCATGTACCTGAATCGCGCGGTCGATGATTCTCCAGAGGCTGTTTGCCACAAAGTGTTTCGCCATCGATACCACCGCGGTGAAATCCATGCCCTGTTCGATCTGGTAGGCGGCGTGCAGCACCATCAGCTTGCACTGATACAGCTCGACGGCTGAGTCCGAAATCAGCCACTGGATGCCCTGCTTCTCGGCGAGCAGGGACCCGTGGGAGTACCGCTCCATGGCGCGTGCCACCATCATGTCGAGAGCGGTCTCGGCCTGGCCGATCCAGCGCATGCAATGTGCCAGTCGGGCCGGCCCCAATCGATACTGACCGAGGAGATGGCCCTGACCCCGGCCGCCCAGCATGTTGGCGGCCGGCACCCGAAGGTCCTCCAGAACGATCTCGCAATGGTTGTGGCCACCCGACATCGTGGTGATGTCGCGCACATTCGACCACCCCTGAGAGGGCAGGTCGACGATGAAACAACTATTCGCGGCCTGGGGAATCTCGGGGTCCTCCTCGGTGCGTGCGACCAGAAGCGCGAACTGTGCCCCACGGGCGCCCGAGATGAACCACTTATGCCCATTGATCACCCATTCGTCACCATCGGGATACGCAAAGGTGCGAATCAACGTCGGATCCGAACCGGCCACTTCGGGTTCGGTCATGGCGAAGCATGATCTGGCCGAGCCCTCGCACAGCGGTCGCAGATACTTCTCCTTCTGCTCATCTGTCCCCCAGTGCAGCAACGTGTGCTGATTGCCCTCATCGGGCGCTTGAGCATTAATCACAAATGGCCCGATGGGCACTTTGGCTGCTTCGGCTGACACCGCCGCCATCGCAGTTGGGCCAAGGCCCATACCGCCCCACTCAGCGGGCATATGCGGCAACCACAGGCCACGCTCCTCGCGGGCCTCGGCGCGCAGTCGCACAATGCAGTCCACCACCAGACGGCGCTCACTCTGATCGACGCTGTCCCACTCAGGACGCACACGTTCATCCATGAACGCCCGGACACGCTCGCGTACATCGTCCACTTCGGGTGGAAAGGTGAAATCGATCATTCGCCGAGTCTGTCGGGTGGCCGATGCGCGCCGCGAGCCGGGTTCACCTAGCCTCTGGCGCGTGCCAGCCGAGCAGCAGCCATGGGATCGCGATCAACTCCCCCAGGGGGACGAGAAAAAGCAGGCGGTCCGCGCCATGTTTGACGCGATCGCGCCCCGCTACGACCTGGTAAACCGCATCATGACGTTCCGCCTCGACACGCGCTGGCGACGCCGAGCTGTCCGCGAACTTGCCTTAGCTACAGGCTCTACTGTGCTGGACCTAGCCAGCGGCACCGGCGATTTGTGCATCGACCTGGCTCGTGGCGGACTCACGCCGGTGTCTGTTGACCTCAGTTTCGGAATGTTGAGCGCAGACCGCTCGGGCGCACCGCGAGTGCAGGCCGACATCTTGAGGCTGCCGGTGGGCGACGGAACGGTCGACGGGGTGACCTGCGGTTTTGCACTCCGCAACCTGGTGGACCTGCCCGAATTCTTCACCGAACTTGCCCGGGTGGTGCGCCCCGGAGGACGTATTGCCCTCCTCGATGTCGGGGTGCCCTCCAACCGGTTCATCGCGTGGGGCAACAGCATTTATTTCGGGCGCATCGTGCCGCGTATCGGCGGCCTGCTCTCCGACCCTGGGGCCTACCGCTACCTGCCACGCAGCGTGAGCTACCTGCCCGAGCGTGGCGAACTCACGGCCATGTTGCGCGACGCCCGATTTGGCGATGCCACCCACCACCAGTTGAGCGGTGGACTCACCCAGCTACTCGTCGGAACACGCGACCGGTGACCACCTCAGCTGCTCGACTGATCTCGACGACGTTCGATCTCGCCGATCACCCGCTCGGCGCCGCATCACTTGTGGACATCGCTGCTGGCGACGGACTCCTCTTCGCCACGCCAGATCATGGGCTGGCCGCCTGGGGTGCAACGGCCACCACCACGGTGATCGCGGCACACGACACACTCGCCGGCACCGACGGTGTCGCGATCGGCGCAATCGGCTTCCGGCCCGCTGATGATCAGCTGACGATTCCTGAGGTGACGGTGCGCAGCGATTCCGAAGGGCATCGCTCGCTCATCGTCGTGCGGGCCCACAATGACCCGCGTGGATTACCAACCACCATCGATGAGGCCATCGATGGTCGAGGTATTGCCAACGCTCCGAACCCAGCGACGAACGGCTACCGCATTCGTGCCATGGTCGACACCGAGAAGTACCTCGCCGCGGTGACGGCAGCGCGCGATGCGGTGCGCGCCGGTGATATCGACAAGGCCGTGATTGCGCGGCCGGTGGAGATCTCCACCGATGAGCCCATCGACGTCCACGCGGTTCTACGTCGACTCGAGACCACATTCGCCAACACGTACCGCTTCTCAGCGAATGGCTTCATCGGTGCCTCGCCTGAATTGCTAGTCGAAGTTCGTGGTGACATCGTCCGGTCGCGTCCTCTGGCAGGAACGACTCGCACCACTGGTGACGACGCGCGAGATGCGGCTCTGGCCGCCGAGTTGCTCGCGAGCGAAAAAAATCGAGTGGAGCACCGTGCGGCCATGGAAATGGTGCGCGACACCTTGTTGCCACACTGCTCCTATCTCGACTGGACCCCCGAACCCGACATCGTGAAGGTGGCCAACGTGCAACATCTCGCGTCGTTCGCCGAGGGTCGCTTGTCATCGACTGACACCCGGGTGGGCGACCTCCTACTCGAACTGCAACCGACGCCCGCCGTGGGGGGCCATCCACGCGATGCAGCACTCGAACTCATCGAAGCCGTCGAGGGGTTCACTCGAGGCCTGTACGGCGGTGCCGTCGGATGGATCGACGCGGCGGGCGACGGTGTCTGGGCGGTGTCATTACGGTGTGCAGAACTCTCCGACGACCGCCGTCGCGCCCGCGTGGTGGCCGGTGGCGGCATCGTGGCCGACAGCGAACCGCGGGCCGAACTGGCCGAGACCCAAGCCAAAATGCAGGCCATGCTCGCCGCTCTCGTACGACCTTGAGGTTTCACGCGAGGCGTTCGGCAACCGTGTCGACAATGCGTCGATGCACGTCAACGTTGCGTCGACGACTTGAACGCACCCGCGCCACCCAGGGTCCGCGACGCCCCAGTTGAGCCTTGAGGCCGGCACGGTCGGCGATGTCGACGGTGGGAATGTGATGGGCCGCTGCCAGGGCCAGCACGTCGGTTCCGTGCGGCGTGCCGAAGATCTGTTCGAACGCTCGGTCATCCAACTGCGACGCCTGCGGCAGGAACGAAAAGATGCCACCGCCGTCGTTGTCGACCACCACGATGCGCACGTCGGTGTTGCGCTGGGTCAGGGCGACGAGGGCATTGGCGTCGTGCACGAATGCCACATCGCCAATGAGCACCACCACCGGGTCGCCATCGAGAGCAAGACCAACAGCGGTGGACATCACGCCGTCGATTCCATTCGCCCCACGATTCGACCATGCCCTCGCGGCCGCACCACCGAACCATTCAAGGTCACGTACGGGCATCGACGATGACACGACAAGGCGACTGTCAGAACCAAGGTGGTCGGCCACCATTCGCGCCACGGTCGGTTCTGTGAGCTCAGGGCCGTTCAACAACCGGGAGATCGCATCTGCCGCGGTGGCCTCAGTCTGGACCCAGTCTGCACACCATTGCGGGTCGGCCGTTGGACGTTGCGCAGCGGCAGCGACCACCGCGGCGAGGCTGGCATGAGCGACGACATTGTGGTCAGGGTCGATGCGACCGGGCCCACCGACTTGCACCACTGGTGCTCCGCTGTTGCGGATCCAGGTCGCGACCACACGCGAGGCATGGGGACGACCGATACGGATCACCGATGCAGGAGCGAGACGACTGGCGACCGCACTGACCCGCAGCACGGTGTCGGCATGGCGGACCACTCGCTCATCACCGTGGAGACCTGCGAGCGGGTCGGCTAGCACCGGCCACCCCAACGACTCTGCGAGGGCCATGATGTCCGCCGGATCGCATCCGTGGCGGCCCCCGACCAGCACCACACCAGGCCCACCGGGCAACTCGGGCACTGGATCGCTCACCATCGTGGCCGCAACGATGTCGCCCACCTCATCCACAACGTCGTCGCCGTCGGGCACCGGCAACTCATCGGGGCGGCCAAGCAACGGTTCCCGGAACGGCAGATTGAGGTGCACCGGCCCAGTGCGCGCCACCTTCCAAGCAGATCGTGCAAGTCGGCGCCACCCGGTTGGGTCGGCATCGGAGGGAACAGGAGCGTCATGGAACCACCGCACCGATCCCCCATAAAGGCCGATTTGGTCGATGGTCTGGGGTGCGCCGACACCGCGCAGTTCAGGGGGCCGGTCCGCTGTGCAGACCAGCATCGGCACATCACTCAGTCCGGCCTCGACCACCGCGGGCAGGAAATTCGCAGCGGCGGTGCCGCTGGTGCAGACCAATATGGCGGGAGTGCCATCGACCCCTGCGCCAAGGGCCATGAACGCCGCTGCGCGTTCGTCGTGGACGATCTCGACGGACACACGTCGGTCAGCGACGAGCGCCACCGCGAGTGGTGTGCTGCGTGATCCTGGTGCCACGATCGCGTGGCGCAGTCCTGCGCTCACCCATTCGTCAACCAAGGTGGCGCAGAAGGTGGCGGCAGCACTCGCAATGTTGTCGGCGCTCACCGGGCGAACGATACGAGAGCGATGCCACGACCGCACCACGGGCCCCAATCCACACTCACCACCGCTCGAGCGTCATCGGCATGGGGCCACGTGCCCTAGATTCGGCATATGAGCGATGCGCCGGCCCTGCAGGTGGAGATCTATTCCGATGTGATCTGCCCGTGGTGCTACATCGGTAAACGCCGATTCGAGGCGGCTCTCGCCGAGGTGGCCGCCGAGGGCATCGAGGTCACGACGACCTATCGGGCCTTCCAGTTGGATCCGGGAGCTGACCCAGATCGTTCTGAACCGGCCGTGGCGGGGTATGCCCGAAAGTTCGGCGGTCCCGAACGCGCCGAGGCGATCATCGACCACGTGTCCAACGTGGCTGCTGGCGATGGCCTCGAATTCAATATGGGGATTGCGCAGCGGGCGAATACGTTGCGCGCCCACCGCATGATTCGCCGTGCGGATGACCCCACGGTGCCGTATACCCAACATGACATGGTGGAGGCGTTGCTGTCGGCGTACTTCTGTGAGGGCCGCGACGTGGGTGATGTGGACACCTTGGCCTCTATCGCCGGCGCACTCGGCGACGACGAGGAGGTGGTTCGCGAGTTCTTGAATAGCGAGGCCCTCGCCGGCGATGTGGACACCGAGATCGCATCTGCGGGACAGCGTGGTGTGACGGCCGTGCCCACGTACATCATCAACGGCGAATGGTCGATTCCCGGCGCGCAGGACGCCGAGACCTTCTCCCGGGTCCTGCGACGACTTGCGGAACGCACAGGTGCCTGACGTCACGCTGCTCGGCCTGCATGGTTTCACTCAGACGGGCCGTCATTGGCATGAGATCCTGGCGGCAGCACATGACCGCCTCTTGGCACGCGGCATCTCTGCGGTGTGGCGATGCCCCGATCTCCCGGGTCATGGCGCCGCAGCCGAACAGTCGTGTGCCCTCGATGACGCCGTTGACACTCTCTACGACCTTGTCACCCCCGACATTCCGACGGTGTGGGCCGGGTACTCGATGGGTGGCCGACATCTCCTCCATGTCGTCGCACAACAGCCCGAACTCGTGGACGCCATGGTGCTCATCTCCACAACTGCCGGCATCGACGACGCCGAGGCCCGGGCCGAGCGCCGTCGCCTCGATGAGCAACGGGCGCAGGAGGTGGAGGCGCTCGGGGTCGATGAATTTCTGTCCCGCTGGACCTCAATGGACATGTTCTCGACGATGGCAGCCACACCAGATGACATGGCCGAACGGCAGCGCAACACCGTCACCGGGCTCGCGGCGAGCCTCCGCAATGCGGGTACCGGTGCCCAACAGCCACTGTGGTCGCACCTCGCCGGTCTCGATATCGACACGATCGTGCTGAGCGGTGATCTCGATACCAAATTCACCGCCATCGCAGAACGCCTGACCAACACACTCCCCCAGGCCGAACATCGACGAGTGGCGAACTGCGGTCATGCCCTGCTCGCCGAAGCACCTCGCGACATTGCCGACGCGCTCGTGGATATCACATGCCGGCGCCTCGGGTACCCGACGACCTAGGTCGGCAGCACTAGCCCAACCGTCAGCAACACCCCGTACACCGCCTGCAGCCTCCCGGTATCGCCCAGAACTGCAATGAGGTCGCGACCGGTTGCGCCGCTGCGCACCACCCGCCACGGCCGCAACCCTGCGGTCATCGCAACAAGGGCAATGAGCGCGCCGGGACGGTCACGCGCCACGAGCACCACCGCGATCACAGCTGCTGCGATCAACCCTTCGTAGAGCCGTCGCGTCCCATCATCGCCAAGTCGGACCGCCAGGGTGTTCTTGCCTGCGGCTGTATCGGTGGGGATATCGCGCAGGTTGTTGACGACCAGAAGTGCACATGCCAGGGCACCCACCCCGCATCCCGCCACCACCGAACGAACATCAATCGTTTCGACCGCAGCAAACGTGGTGCCGGCGGTGGCCACCAGCCCGAAAAACACGAACACGAATACTTCGCCGAGGCCGATGTAGCCATATGGACGCGGCCCACCCGTGTACCCCCAGGCCGCAGCGATCGCGGCTACGCCAATCACAAGCAGCCACAACGACGTCGCGATCGCCAGCACGGCGCCAGCGAGAGCAGCAACACCCAGCGCCGCGACCGCCGCGCGACGTACCGCTACGGGGCTCGCCGCACCGGAGCCGACGAGGCGTAGTGGGCCGACACGATCGTCGTCGGTGCCGCGAACACCATCGCTGTAGTCGTTCGCGTAGTTCACGCCAACCTGCAATGCCAGGCTCACCACCGCCGCCAACGCCACTCGCCACCACACCACTCCATCGCGGGCGGGGTCCTGGTCGACAAGAGCAACCGCGCACGCCGCCCCGACAGCCACCGGGACGACAGCAGCCGGCAGGGTCCGCGGACGAGCACCGATGATCCACAGCCGAGCGCCTGACAAGGGTGAACTCATGGCCGCATCATTGACGACTGCGCAAATGAGCACAACTCCAGCCACGATGGAGGGGTGCGTGAACTTGTCGCGATCGACCTTCCGGGCGGACCGGACTTCGTCGATGCCCTCCAACGGGTGTGGGACGCCGGCGACGCTGCCTTCGTCATCGATCGTCGCCTCCCCGCCGCTGCGCGGACAGCACAACTCTCCGAGATCGCCCCGATGGCCGTGATCGACCAACACGGCCGCAGTCGCCTGCCCAACGGGCGCGGAGTCGGTGACGGCGATGCACTTGTCGTGGCAACGAGCGGAAGCACCGGTACGCCACGCGGGGTGGTGCTCACCCATGACGCCGTCGCGGCCTCAGCAGATGCAACGTCGGCCCGTCTCGGCATCACCACCGACGACCATTGGTTCGCCTGCCTACCGCTTGCCCATGTGGGTGGCCTATCCGTGGTGACACGGGCGCTGCGGGCCGGCACCGGCCTCACCGTGGTCGACACGGTCGACACCGGTGTGATCGCTCACAGCACCGCCACGCGGATCTCGCTGGTGGCCACGGTGCTCGGCAGAGTCGACACCTCTCATTTCCGCACCGTGCTCATCGGCGGGGCGCGTGCACCCGAGCAGCGAGCATCCAATGTCGTCACCACCTACGGCATGACAGAGACCGGCAGCGGCGTGGTGTACGACGGTGTGCCTCTTGTCGGCGTCGAGGTCCGCGTCGTCGACGGTGAAATTCACCTGCGGTGCCCCATGCTCCTGCGGTGCTATCGCGACGGCTCTGACCCGCGTACGGCGGACGGCTGGTTCCCCACGGGCGATATCGGTGCGGTCGATGCCGACGGCCGGCTCCGGGTAGAGGGACGCGCCGGTGATGTGATCGTGACCGGGGGCGAGAAGGTGTGGCCCGAGCCGGTCGAAGCCGTACTCGTGGAACACCCTGCAATTCACGATGTCGTCGTCGTGGGGCTACCCGATGATGAGTGGGGGAACGTCGTGACCGCACTGGTCGTCAGCGACGCTGTGCCACCCCTCGAGGAGGTCCGTGACCTGGTGAAGTCGCGCCTGCCTGCATGGTGTGCCCCGCACCGCCTGATCGCTATCGACAACGTGCCGCGCACAGCGTTGGGTAAACCTCGCCGTGCAGACGCTGTGGCACTCGCCTCACAGCACGGCTGATCGCCTCGTCAGAACGAGGCACCCCGCACTCCCGCGCCCCCATCGATCACATAAGTCTCTCCGGTGATCCACGCCGCGAGGTCCGACGCGAGGAAGGTCGCGAGATTCGCGATGTCGGAGGGATCGCCGAGACGACCGAGTGGAAGTTCGGCCGCGAGTCGTTCGCCGAAGTTGTCCACGAGCACTTGCGCGAAGTCGGTCGTCACCAGGCCCGGCGCAATTCCGACGACTCGTGTCGGCCCGATCTCACCGGCAAGCTGTCGAGTGAGATGGATGAGGGCGGCTTTGGTCAGGTTGTACACACCGAGCGCGCTCTCGGTGCGCAGACCACCGACCGAGGCGACGTTGATGATGACACCGGGTTGCTCGGCGAAGGCGAAACGATGCGCGGCCGCGGACCACAGCAATGGGCCCCGCAGATTCACTTCGAAGGTCTTGTCCCATCGGGGCACATCCACCCCGAGGGTTGGCCCGTAGTACGGGTTGGTCGCCGCATTATTCACCAGGATGTCGAGCCGGCCGAAACGTTCAAGGGTTGCAGCGATAGTGGCGTCGCCACTGTCGGCATCACCGACGTGGGCCGCAATGACATCCACCTCGCCGTCAATCTCTGCTGCGGTCGCTTCGAGGTCGACCTGTTTACGTGACGTGAGCATCACCTTGGCACCCGACGACGCCATAGTGGATGCGATTGCAGCCCCGATGCCTCGCGAGGCTCCGGTCACCAGTGCCACTTTGCCGCTGAGGTCAATCTGCATCTCGGTGAACCTAGTCGGCGATGGATTCGTGCTGCCGGTCGGCACCGGGCTCGACCTCGCACGAGACCCGCACCGACCGCACACGGCGGCCTTCCACCTCGACGGCGGTCAGCCGACACGGGCCAACCTCGACTTCGTCTCCGACGACGGGCACGCGGCCAAGGGTCGAAAAGATCAGACCACCCACCGAGTCGACATCTTCGGCTGTGATCGCTACGCCCAGGGCATCCGCGAGATCATCAATGTTCACACCACCGGCCACGAGCAGGTCGCCATCGGCGAGTCGTTCGATTTCTACGAGATCGTCGTCATACTCATCGACAATCTCGCCAACGAGCTCTTCCAGACAGTCCTCCAGCGTGACCAGGCCAGCCACCTCGCCGTATTCATCGGCCACGACAGCGAGATGGAATTTGCCGGCCTGCATATCGCGCATCAGGCGGGCCACCGGCTTGTTCTCTGGGACGAACGCCACCTGTCGTGCCAGGTCGCTGGCGGCGGCATCACCGCGCCCGCCGCGCTCTGCACCCATCAGGTCCTTGGCATACGCGAGACCCATGATGTCGCTCTCGTCGGCGCCGAGGACGGGAAGCCGCGAGAAGCCATGCTCAATGGCGAGGTCGAGCGCCGCGGCAACGGTCGCATCATTGGGCACCACGACCATGTCGGGGCGCGGCACCATGATCTCGCGCACGACGGTGTCGCCGAACTCGATGATCGATTCAATCAACTCTCGTTCTTCATGTTCGATCACGTCACCTTCGGCGGCGGCTTCGACAATGCCGAGGAATTCCTGCTCGCTGACGAATGGTCCCTGTTCGAGTCCGCGACCTCGCACAATCACGTTCGTGAGACCAATGAGCGCACGCGACACGAGTCGCAATGGGCCGAACGCAACAAGCGCACGAATCGGGCGAGCCGACACCAACGCTGCGCGGTCGGGATGCAGCACGGCATAGGTCTTGGGTACTGCCTCGGCCAACACGAAGAACACCACCACGTTCAAGGTGACACCGATCACCACACCGACACCACCGAAGAGACGCCCGGCGACAATGCCGGTGAGGGTGGCTTGCACGGTCTGGCAGATGTTCACGCTGAGCAGCAACGGATTGATCCAGCGTTCGGGCTGCTCGACGAGCATCTGCAGGCTGGCCCCGGCTCGTGGGTTTTCCTCAGCGATGGCGGCAGCACGCGGCTTGGTCATCTTCGACAAGCCCATCTCGGCCACAGCCAAAAAGATCAAGATGCCGAGAATCACCACGATCGTGATGATCATCGCGGTATCAGCGCCGGTCATGTGTGCTCCTGTCGGAACGAGGCCGGTACCGGCCCGTTCCAGTGGTGGGTTTCCAGCAGGCGACGCTCTAGCGCCCGCATCCGTTCGGTGTCGTCATCGTCGGCATGGTCATACCCGATGAGATGCAATATGCCGTGGACGACGAGGAGCGCGATCTCATCGTCGAGGGTTCCCGCATGTTCGGGAGCCTGATCGCGTGCCACTTCCGGGCACACGACGACATCACCCATCATCGACGGCACATCACCGGTGGGGTCTGCATCTCCATCGATTGGGAAGGCCAACACATCGGTGGCCGCACGCACGCCGAGGAATTCGCCTTTCAGACGAGCGATGGTGTCGGCATCAACGAAGGTCAGCGACATCTCTCCCGTGACACCAAGATCGTCGATGACGGCCGCAGCGAGCCGCGCCCATCTATCGACATCGACGTCGACGGCGCTCTGGTCGTCGTGGACAACGACCGGCGACGCGACGTCGGCGGGACTCGACGGGTCAGCCACGTCCGCCTCGCTGCGTGGCGTTACGTTCGTATGCGGCCACGATGTCGGCCACGATGCGGTGGCGAACAACATCGGCCGCTCCGAGATGGACAAACTCGAGGCCGTCGATGCCGTCGAGCGTGTCGGCCAAGCGATGGAGGCCGCTGCGTCCGTTCGGAACATCGATCTGTGTGGTGTCACCGGTGACCACCACTTTGGACCCAAAGCCAATGCGGGTCAGGAACATCTTCATCTGCTCAGGAGTGGTGTTCTGCGCCTCGTCGAGAATGATGAACGAGTTGTTCAACGTGCGGCCGCGCATGAACGCGAGCGGCGCCACTTCAACGGTGCCACGGTCAAGCAGTTTCTGAGCTCCATCGGAATCGACCATGTCGTAGAACGCGTCGTAGAGGGGGCGCAGGTAGGGGTCGATCTTGGCCATGAGATCGCCCGGCAGGAAACCGAGCCGCTCTCCCGCTTCAACAGCTGGCCGGGTGAGGATGATGCGTTGTACCTGCTTGGCCTGCAGCGCCCGCACCGCCATCGCCACCGCCAGCCAGCTCTTGCCGGTGCCCGCAGGACCGATGCCGAAAGTCACCACATTCCGAGCGATCGCATCCACATACCGCTTCTGGCCGGCGGTCTTGGGATGCACGGTGCGCCCACGGGTGCCCCGCAGAACTTCATGGGTCAGCACCTCGCTGGGACGCTCGTCGGCGTCCACCATGCCGATCACCCGCGTGAGCACGGTGTCGTCGAGTGTCTGGCCTCGTTCGACGAGGCGCACGAGTTCTCCAAACAGCCGGCCGACTACCTCGGCGCGACTGCCACGAGCCACGACCTCGTTCCCACGCACGGTGATCTCGGTGTCGGGGAAGGCGGCCTCGATCTGGCGGAGGTTCCGATCCCGCGGCCCCACGAGCGCTGCCAGCAGGTCTTGGCCCGGCACGACCACCCTGATCAGGGAATCGGTGGGTGACATTCGGACCAGTTCATCGGGGCTCTGCTGCCGGGCACACGATTCGTGCTGACCGGCGCCCATACCGTAGCCGCTGAATCGGGCCGGTTGCGCATTCGGCCGTGCGCGTCACGATGCGACCACAACACCCGTTGCGATGTGCGGAATCATGGGGCGGCACCATCATGGTTGTGAGATGATCGCCGACGTGCCCCGCCTTCGCCGATGCCTGCCAGAGCGGCATCGCGACGAGAACCCACGCCCGCCCAGCCCCGCGGACCCCGTCTCGTACGCCTCATGATGTGGTGGTGCAGACGCCGAGGTGGCGCCATCACGGCAGCCGCAACCCTTTTCATCACCGGGTGTGCTGCACTCACCGTGCTACCCACATCCACTAAGGCCGCAACCGCGTCCGAGGGTGCGCAGGTGCTGGCCGGCGGCCCACGGGTGAGCGTCGCGCCCGGTGGCATCACCCGCCACATGATTCTCGCCGATGACGCGGCGGCCCTCGCACAGGTTCGCGCCGTGCTTGATTTGGCTGGCCGAACACCACAACAGGTGTGGGACAACGGCCTGCTGGGCGTCAGTGTGGACATCTCGGAGTCGACCGCGGCCACTGTTGCCGCCATCGACGGCGTGCAGATGGTTGGAGCTCCACAACCCATCGCTCCCGCGGCATCGCAAGAAGACCCGCCGTGGGGTCTCGACCGTCTTGATCAGGCCGAGCTGCCGCTCGATGCCCGTTACACCTACGACAGCGATGGCACCGGCGTCATCGTCTATGTGATCGATTCCGGACTGCGCGCCGACCACGATGATGTCACCGGCAAGGTGCCCTACGGCGCTTATTACGACTACGCCGCCGGCCGCCTCGTGGGCCCGACCGATAGCGGGTGGGCCGACTGCACGGGCCACGGCACCCATGTGGCATCCATCGCCGCAGGGATCACATCGGGCGTCGCCAAAGGCGCCACCATCGTGCCCATCAAAGTCCTCGGATCCGCCACTAACCCGTGTGATGCTGGCGGCGAGTCCGATGCCGTCGTGGCCGCTATCGACTGGATTCTCGACTCCCATCCCGCCAAAACACCGGGCGTGGCCATCATGAGTTTCGGTGTGGTTCCTCTACCTGGCGACACCGAGGGCATCGACCCGATTCTGGACGCCGCGGTCGCCGCGCTGGTCGAGGGTGGTATCACCACCGCCGTCGCCGCCGGCAATATCAATGCCACGTCACCGGTGACCGACGCATGCCTGTTGAGCCCCGCGCGCGTTGCCTCGGTGATCACGGTCGGTGCGTCCGATGCCAATGACCGCGTGCCTGAATTCTCCGCTGGAGGCGACTGTGTCGACATCATCGCGCCCGGGGTCTCAATTCGTGCTGCGGGCATCGGCGGGCGAACCGACCGCACCGCGGTTCGTACCGGCACGTCAATGGCCGCCCCTCATGTTGCGGGCGTTGCTGCGCGAATTCTCAGCGACACGCCCCAGCTCACCCCGCAGCAGGTGACCGACACCATCACGGCGGCCGGCCTGACCGGTGTGCTGGACCGTGACGCCGATCAACCCGACCTGTTGGCCCACATCGGTGCCGATGCGGTGGCGGTCATGATGACCATCGATGGTTACGGCACAGTCGACGGCCTCGGCACTGCTCCGTGCACCACCATGTGCACGTCTCTTGTCGCCATCGGCACCGAGGTCACCGTGACGGCGAGCACCAGCGAATGGGCAACCTTTGCTGGTTGGACGGGAGCGTGTGCCGACTCGACTTCTGCATCGTGCACCTTCGTGGTCGACGCGGCCCTCGATGTGGGTGCGATCTTCACCGCCGACGATCTGGTGCCGGTCATGCCGACCCGTATTGCCGATACCCGTTCAGGCCTTGGTGGGGTGCCCGCCGTCCCAGTGGGGCGAGCTGACGGCACAGGTGAGGCATTGCGGGTCACGGTGGCTGGCCGCGGCGGAGTCCCGTCGTCCGCGGTGGCAGCCGTGGCGGTGAACATCACCGCCACCGGCACCATCGGCACCGGGTTCGTGACCGCATATCCGTGCGACGCCGTGACCGTGCCGAACGTATCGCAGCTGAATTTCACCACCGGGCGCACCGTGGCGAACTCCGCGATCCTGAAAGTCGACGACAACGGACGGATCTGCCTGTACGTGTTCGGTTCGGCCCATCTGATCGTGGATGTGAGCGGGTGGATGCCAGATGGCGGTGGCTATCGGCCAGTCACACCGCTCCGCATCGTGGATACCCGCGGGTCCATCGGTGCGATTGGCACCACCACATCCATTGGCACCACCGTGATGATCGATCCAGTCGTGGCCGGGCTGCCGACCACCGGTGTGGGCACCGTGGCCATCAATGTGACCGCGGTCGATGCCGTTCCCCCACCCGAGGGTGGTTACATGTCGGCCTATCCGTGCACCACCCCCGACGCGGCCCCGCCCAATGTGTCGACGCTGAACTTCACGTCGACGATGACCGTTCCCAACTCGGCCCTTGTGCCCACTAGCGATGACAACATCTGTGTCTTCGTCTACGGGCAGGCGGACGTGCTGATCGACGTGGTGGGGTGGTTCTCCACCGAGGGTGATCTGGTGACAACCGCTCCACGCCGGGTGGTCGACACCCGTGGGGGTGTCGGCGCGCCGCCTGCTCCCGTGGGCGCCACCGATGGCACGGCGCCGGCGCTCATAATCGACATGGTCACAGCGGCGGGACTTCCTGACGGTGCTGCGGTGGCGGTTGTGAATGTGACCGCAGCGAACACCACGACATCTGCTGTTGGCGGCTACGTGTCGCTGTACCCCTGCGCAACCGCCGCGGCCACACCGCCGAACGTGTCGACGCTGAACTTCTCCTCGGGAGACATCGTTGCCAACAGTGCACTTGTCCGCCTCGATAGCGGCCGCATGTGCGTGTATTCCTACGGCACGACCGATGTGATCATCGACCTCGCCGGCTGGTTCACCGACTAGCAACCCGTCAACGCCACCATGGGCACATCACGTGCTGTGGCATCTCATGTCGATGCCTGTCACCATGCCGCATCCACACCGGGATCGAGGTGCACCCCCGAGGTGTTCAGAAACATCGCCACCATCGTGTATTGCCCCACGGTGAACACGATGTCGATCAGGCCGCGATCATCGAACGCAGCAGCGAGTTCGGCCCAGGTTGCATCGCTGATGCGCTGGTCGTCATGCAATTCATCAGCGGCGCGCAGGAGCGACCGCTCAATCGGATTCCAACGGGAATCGTCCACGGGTCCGCGCACGGCCATGACTTCGTCGGCACTCATGTCGCAGTCGAGCGCGATCTGGGCGTGCTGGCTGAACTCGTACAGCGACGCACATCGATGACCGGTGCGCAAAATCAGCAGTTCGCGGTGTCGGGGGCTGAGACTGTTCTTCGACATGACATGGCCCGCCAAGGGCATCCACCGGCGCAGCAGGTCGGGATGCTGGGCGAGTGTGCCGAAAATGTTCAGCGGGGTGCCATCGGGGCCACGCAGGCCCACCCGTTCGATGTACGCAGCGAGGTCATCGTCGGGATCGGTCACGGGCGAGATACGCGGGCTATTCATGGGACCACCGTAGGTGTCGCGGTGCCGACAGCGGCCGTTGGACGACACCCACGCGGTGCCCACCATATTGTGAGAATTTGTCTTGCACTATCTCATGGCACGTCATACGGTGCATCTATGT
Organism: Ilumatobacteraceae bacterium; assembly: GCA_017859395.1. GTDB lineage: Bacteria > Actinomycetota > Acidimicrobiia > Acidimicrobiales > Ilumatobacteraceae > Casp-actino5. The sequence goes on from JAFMNE010000004.1 coordinate 58,795, forward strand.
CGACGCACCTCCGACAGGGACGCCCATGACCAGCATTCGGCGTACCGCAACCATTCATGCACCACGCGACGAGGTATGGGCCGTTCTCGGCGAGTTTGACCGAATTGCCACATGGGTGCCCCTCATCCAGCACTCCTGCGCGCTGCCACCAGCGCGCACCGGCACAGGTGCCGCGCGCCGTGTCCAGGTCGCCCAGCAGACCCTCGTTGAGCGCGTGATCGACTGGGAGCCACCTCAGCGTCTCTCCTACACGATCGAAGGGCTGCCCCCGATCGCCGGTGTTCCCGTCACCACGTGGCGCCTCACTCCCATGGGTGATGCCACGAATGTCGAGATCGTCACCGAGGTGGCAAACGGGCGGAATCCGGCGCGTTCCCTCGTTGCAAAACAAGTTCTCAAGCGCCTCGGCCTTGCCGCCGACATGATGCTGGTCGGGTTGGGCACCGCGACCGGATCGGATACGCCATGACCGCGCCTGGCGTCCCCCGCCCCGATGTCGTGATCATCATGACCGACGAGGAGCGCGCCGCACCTCCATACGAAAGCGATGAACTGCGCCAATGGCGCGCCACCCTCGATGGGCGCGCATGGTTCGACAGCCATGCCGTGACATTTGATCGTCACTACACGGGGTCACTTGCCTGTGTGCCGAGTCGCCCCACGTTGTTCACCGGCCACTACCCCGATGTGCATGGCGTCACCCAGACCGACGGGCTCGGAAAGATGGCGGACGACTCGCGGATGCGGTGGATGCGGCCACATGAAGTGCCAACGCTCGGCAACTGGTTCCGCGCCGCTGGTTACGACACCCACTACGACGGCAAGTGGCACATCTCGCACGCCGATCTGCTCGAGGATGGCGAACCGGTGCCCACCAACACCGCCGACGGCGAAGTACTCACCGGCAACGTGGCCCGCTACCTCGAGGCCGACCCGCTCGCCGACTTCGGATTCTCGGGTTGGGTCGGTCCCGAACCCCATGGCGGACGATTCGAGAACTCAGGTCTGGTCCGCGACCCCCTCATCGCTGATCGTGTGGTGACCTGGCTGGAGGATCGTTACGCGCGCCGCCGCGCCGGCGATGCTGGGGCGCAGCGGCCGTTCTTGTTGGTGGCCAGCTTCGTCAACCCTCACGACATTGTGTTGTTCCCGTTGTGGCTCAACCGGGGAATGCCCGAAGCGATCGCGACGCTGTCGGTGCCCGATGTGCCGATGTCACCGTCGGATTTTGAAGATCTCCGCTCCAAGCCGGCGCTGCAGGTGGCCTATCGCGCGGCATATCCCACCTGCTACGGCCCAGCAGCGGCGGTGGCTCCGGTGTATCGCGACAACCATCAGATGTATCGAAACCTCTACTACCGGCTCCATGCCGCCGTCGACGGACCGATCGACCGTGTGCGCCGCGCGGTGTGCGACGGTGCCATGGCCGCTGGATCCGACGCGGTGCTCGTGCGCACCGCCGACCACGGTGAACTCCTCGGCGCTCACGGGGGCCTGCATCAGAAATGGTTCCAGTTGTACGACGAGTCGACGCGCGTGCCGTTCTCCATCGCTCGTGTCGGTCAACAGCCCACCGCGGCGCGCCGTGTCAGCGAACCCACCTCGCACGTGGACCTCGTCCCCACCCTGTTGGGCGCTGCCGGCATCGACGAGACGACGATCTCGCAGCAACTACGCGAGGACTTCAGCGAGGTACACGACCTCGTTGGTACCGACCTCATGCCCATCGTCGACGGCGCGACGGCGTCGGCGTCACGCCCCGTGTACCTCATGACCCGCGACAACATGCCCGAGGGCGACACCGGTGCCAGTGGTGTGTCACGTGCCCAGGGTCGTATCACCGACGCGCCTGGCCCGCTACGCATCAACGTGCCCGCTCATGTAGCCACAAACGTCGAAGGGGTAGTGGCGCGGCCCGGTGGCGACGGTGATGCCAGCGAACATCTCTGGAAACTCGTGCGCACCTTTGATGACCCCACCACATGGACCGAGCCGGGCGTCCGCCAGCTCGCCAGTGATGGCATCGGCGGCCCGGTGTGGCGCACCGACGTTCTCGACGACCAGTGGGAGCTTTATGACCTCGACGCCGATCCCGTTGAGATGCAGAACCGTGCCAGCGACTCCCGCGTGGCAGATGTGCTCGCCGCGATGCAGGCGATTCTCGACACCGAACGCCAACGCTGCGTTCCCAGCCGGCACACACCGTGGCCGTACGCAACAAGCCAACTCACCACGGTCACATCGGTTCGGTTGCTGCCGCCATTCGAACTCATTCGCACCCAGGTAGCACGACGAGTTCGCAGCCGCATCACCCAACGCGTGGCGGAACGGCGCAACCCTGTGCGGGCCTCGGTCCCGCCACCGGCGCGTCTGGCTCGACGGATCTTGCAACGACTGGGACTGCACCCCGAGCACGACCTCACAACTCCTGAGGGTCTGTCTGGTCGTCGCGCGCTCGTGATCGCGACAAACCATGCACATCTCGACATCGGCCGCCCGACCGGGGTGTTCGCCAGCGAGTTGACGGTGCCGTACTACGCGTTCGCTGATGCCGGGATGGATGTTGACGTCGCGAGCCCCCTCGGCGGAGAGATTCCGGTTGATCCTTTGTCGCTGAAGCCGGCGGTGCGCACCGCGGCCGATGATCGCTTCATCGCCGATGCACACCTTCGTGAACAACTGCGGTCGTCGCAGCCCATCACAGCCGTCGATATGACGTGCTACGACATCGTGTACCTCGCCGGCGGATGGGGAGCGGCGTTCGATCTCGGTGTCTCGGAGGCCCTTGGCGACCAGATGAGCGTGGCGATCGCTAACGGCGCGGCTATTGGCGGCATCTGCCACGGCCCGCTCGGTCTGCTGCGGGCACGCACCCCCGATGGCTCCCCCGCTGTTCGCGGCCGTCATATCACTGCAGTCACCGACAAGCAGATCCGCGAGCTGGGCATTGGGTCGACGCCACAACACCCCGAGCGTGATCTTCGCGCGGCTGGCGCCGTGTTCGAATCGGCCACCGCACGTCGCGATGTGCTCGCCAACCATTGGGTGGTGGACGGACGCTTCGTCACGGGCCAGAACCAGAACGCAGGGCCAATGGTGGCACGGGAGTTGATGACCCTTGCCGCGCAGCCAGAGAGGACTGCACCGGCATGACACCTGGATACGGCGCGATCGATCGTGACTATGCGCGTCAGCTCGCAACCACTCATGCTCAAGATGACGGACCGATTTGGATGGTCAACTTGATGCGATATCGAGAACGCGCGCGCTACGACGACGGAAGCGATGCCGGACGCAGCGGCCGTGAGGCCGACGATGCGTACGCCCCGTTCGAGATTCTTTCCGACATCGGTGCCGAGATCACTTTCGTCGCCGACGTCGAGGTGCAGGCCCTCGGTGCCGGTCCCGCATGGGACCGCATCGCCGTTGTCCGCTACCCCACGCGGCGCTCATTCATCGAGATGCAGTCGCGTCCAGATTTCACGCAGCGTCATACCCATAAAGAGGCCGGCATGGCGTCCACAATCGTGATGGGGTGCACACCGTTCAGCGTGCCTGACATGCCCGACGGCATCGCGGCCACCGACTGGGAATCGGTACCGCATCCACCATCACACGACGATGGCCCGATGATGGTCGTCCATGTGCTGTCGTTCCACGACCCCGACGGAGCCCACTCCACACCAGACCATATGTCGGCCTACCAGCAGGTCGCAGCAGAGTCTGCAGCCGCTCACGGCATCCGCATCGCTGGCTGGTACGCGGTCGAGGGCACCATCGTTGGCGATGGGCGCATGTGGCACCAGGTGCGCTTCAACGAGTTTCCGTCACGACGCGCCTTTCTTGCGGTGGTCAATGACCCGCGCCGACGTGAGGCCCAGTCCGTTCACCGCGAGGCGGCCATTGCCGACACCTACACCCTCATGACTCGCGCCACCCTTGATGTGCGATCGCCAGAGGAGCATGTCCTGCCATGACGACGCCCGCTCACGACCACCCGTCAAACACCGATGGTCGACGTGCGCGGCGCGCCAGAGGCCAAGCCGCGGTCATCGATGCCATGTTCGACCTCATCATCGAGGGCCACTCACCTCCACGAATCGAAGAGGTCGCTGCGCGCTCGGGCCTGTCACAGGCCTCGATTTATCGCTACTTCGGCAGCCTCGACGAACTTCAACGCCACACCCTGGAGCATTTCGCGGAGCGGTACGCAGATCTGCTGAGTCCACCACCGGCGGCTGAGTCCACCGCCGGCCGGATCACCGCGCACATCACGCATCGCCTGCACCTGTTGTCGATGGTGGGCGCAGTGATGTGGCTTGGCCGAGTGCGCGCATTCGAGCAACCACGAATCGCAGCTGGCATACGCGACCTCCGGCGCCGACTCCGCGACCATACGGTTGCCCATTTCGCCGCCGATCTGATCGAGGCCGACGACCCCGATGTCGTGATCGATGCCATCGAGTCGACCACATCGCTCGAGAGTTGGACCACCTTGCGCACAGTGCACGATCGCGATGTCGGCACAGTACGGGCCGTGTGGACCCTGACTCTGTGTCGCCTTCTCGACGTTGACAACCATGCTGACGACTCAATGGTGAGGGGCACCAATGCGCCGACCTGAGCACTTTGAGGGCGACCGCGCGCGCACCGTCGCTGATGCAACTCCCCACTGGGATGACCCGCCCACACCACCGGCGGGGTCGCCTAACGTCGTGGTGATCCTCCTCGACGACACCGGCTTCGCCCAGTTGGGATGTTTCGGATCCGATATCGACACTCCCAACATCGACGCGCTCGCCGCCACCGGACTGCGATTCACCGACTTTCACGTCACGCCGCTGTGCTCCCCCACCCGTGCTGCGCTGCTCACAGGGCGCGCCAATCACGCGGTCGGGATGCGCTTCGTCTCCAACATTCGTACGGGCTTCCCCAACCAACTCGGCCATATCTCGAACCATGCAACGACGATGGCCGAAGTATTGGGTGCGGCCGGCTACGCCACCTTCTGCACCGGAAAGTGGCACCTCGCACCGATGGAACAGTGCTCCGCCGCAGGTCCATTCGACCAGTGGCCGCTCGCACGCGGTTTCGACCGCTTCTACGGATTCCTCGACGGAGAGACAGACCAGTTCCACCCCGATCTCGTGGCCGACAACCACATGGTGGCTCCACCTGGTGGGCCCGACGACGGCTACCACCTCTCGGCCGATCTCGTCGACCGGGCACTCGGCATGATCACCGATTCGGTATCGATCCGGCCGGACCGACCATTCTTTTTGTACCTGCCCTTTGGCGCAACCCATGCGCCGCATCAAGCCCCCGCAGAGTATGTGGAGAAATACCGCGGCCGCTTCGATGACGGCTGGGATATCACCCGCCAGCGTTGGTTCGAGCGGCAGGTGTCGATGGGCGTCGTGCCAGAGCACACACAACTCGCCCCACGTAACCCCGGGGTGCGTCCCTGGGATGAACTCGATGATGTGGAACAACGCCTTGCCGCGCGTCTGCAAGAGGCGTTCGCCGGCTTCTTGGATCACACCGACACCCAGATCGGACGCCTCGTTGCTGGTCTGCAACGACTCGGTCGTCTCGACAACACCGTGATCATCTTGCTGGCCGATAACGGCGCCTCCCAAGAGGGCGGACCATACGGCGTGATGCACGAGATGAAGTTCTTCAACGGAATTCTTGAAACCCCCGAGCAAGCGATTGAGCGCATCGACGACATCGGCGGCCCACTCAGTCACACCAACTACCCGTGGGGGTGGGCACAGTGCGGGAACACTCCGTTCCGCTGGTACAAGCAGAACACCCACGAAGGTGGGGTGCATGTTCCCCTGGTGGTGCACTGGCCAGCAGGAATCGCCGCTGAACACCAGGGCGCACTGCGCCACGGTTTCGTGCACGCCAGCGACATCGCACCCACGATTTACGACATCGTGGGTGTGGCGAGCCCCGATACCTATCACGGCATCGCGCAACTCCCCGTGACCGGGCATCGCTTCACACACATGCTGAACGATGCCGATGCCCCGAGCGAGAACCGCGTGCAGTATTTCGAAAATGCCGGCTCACGGGCGCTGATCGCCGACGGATGGAAGGCGGTGTGCCGCCACACCGAGGGCGACGACTTCGACACTGAAGCGTGGGAGCTCTACGACCTGGGCGCCGACCCGTCCGAGTGCAACGATCTCGCCCTCGAGCAGCCCGACCGGCTCTCGGCGTTGATCGTGCAGTGGTGGGAAGAAGCCGAGCGCCACGGGGTGCTCCCACTCGACGACCGGCATCCACTGCGTCTGTTCGGTGCGCGTTTCCGAGATGGGTCACCCCACCCGGAGAACCGCCGCTACGTGTATCACGTGCCGATGTCACCGATTCCGGCTCAGGCGACAGCTCCCATCGGGGGACGCAATTTCGACCTCATTGCCGACATCACCACCGACCCGGACACCGACGGGGTGCTCTATGCCACCGGCACTGCCAATGCCGGAATCTCGATCTTCGTCCAGGAGCACCGGGTCGTGGTCGACTACAACGCGTTCTTTGATCACACGGTGCTCACCTCCACCGTTGAGTTGTCACCGGGGCGCCACGAGGTGACTGTGCGGTTCCGACGCAGCGCCGAACGCAGCGCCGATATGGAGGTCCTGATCGACGGCGAACCCGCTGGGTCAACCCATATTCCGTTCTATATGAGCACCATCTCATCCGTGGGGTCGAGCACCGGATGCGACGTCGGCAGCGCCGTCTCCAACCTCTACACAGCACCGTTTACGTTCACCGGCAACCTGCACTCGCTGGTCATTCAATTGGCGGCCCGCCGCTCGGCTGATGCCGATGCAGCAGCAGCACGCGCCGAAATGAGCCGCCAGTGAGCACCTCGATCATCACCCTCGGTACCGGCTCGCCGATCCCGCATCCCGATCGCGCAGGCCCGGCCACTTTGGTGTCACGCGACGGGCAGCATCTGTTGTTCGACTGCGGACGGGGTGTGGTGATGCGACTCGCTGCGGCCGGGGTTGGCCCGGCACAACTGCATGCGGTGTGGCTGACGCATCTGCATTCGGACCACATCTGCGACCTCAGTGATGTGATCACCACGCGATGGATCACGACGTTCACACCGACCCCGCTCGACGTTGTGGGGCCACCTGGAACAGCAGCCCATGTGGATGCCGTGCTGGCATCGCTTGCCGCCGACATCGGGTACCGCATCGCTCACCACGATGATCTTGATGATCCACCCATGGTTCGCGTGCACGAGATCGGCCCCGGTGAGGTACTCGCAGGTGTGCCCGATGGCTGGTCGGTGCAAGCCGCTGCGACCGATCACCGCCCGGTGACACCGACCCTCGGCTACCGCGTGGCAACCGGCACCGCCACGGTGGCCATCTGTGGTGACACGGTGCCATGCGACGGTCTCGACGAGATATGTGCCGCGTCCGACGCGATGGTGATCACTGCAATTCGTGATGACGTGGTCCGCTCGATTGGGTTGCCCCGCCTTGATGACATCTGCGGCTATCACTCATCTCTCGATGCCGCCGCGCACACCGCCGCCGCCGCAGGGGTGGCCACCTTGGTCATCACCCATCATGTCCCCGCACCCGGCCCAGGTGATGCCGACGTGATCACCGACCGTATCGCTGACCACTTCGGCGGCGCGGTGGTGGTGGCCAACGACCTTGACCGAATCGACATCTGACACCCGCTACTGAGGAGGCCTCATGGACACCGTACGCACACCCGACGACCGTTTCGTCGGGCTACCCGACTACGACTTCGAACCGCACTATGTCGAGATCGACGACACCGAGGGTGGAAGCCTTCGCGCCCACTACATCGACGAGGGCGACCCCGCCGACCCGATCGTGGTGCTGATGCACGGCGAACCATCGTGGTGTTATCTCTACCGCAATGTGGTGGGTCCCCTCGTCGACGCCGGTTGCCGCGTCATCGCTCCCGACCTGGTGGGTTTCGGTCGTAGCGACAAGCCCACTCAACAGGGTGACCATACCTACGCCCGTCATGTGAACTGGATGACGCAGGTACTGATCGACCATCTCACCATCAACGATGCCGTGATGTTCGGGCAGGACTGGGGTGGACTCATTGGGCTACGGGTCGTTGCCGCCGCTCCTGAACGCTTCGCCGCACTCGTCATGGCCAACACGGGCCTACCGACGGGTCATGGTCGATTGAGCGACGCGTTCCTGCAGTGGCAGACCTTTGCGCGCGAGACAGCCTCATTCCCGGTGGGAGCCATCATCAATGGTGGGTGTACGAGCGACCTGCCCACCGAGGTCATTGCGGCCTATGACGCACCCTTTCCTGACGATGTCTACACCGCCGGGGCACGGGTGCTGCCCTCTCTCGTGCCCTCCAGCCCAGACGACCCCGCCAGTGCAGACAACATCGCGGCCTGGGAGGTGCTCGAGCGCTTCGAGCGTCCTGTTGCCACCGCATTCAGCGACGCTGATCCAATCACTGCCGGTGGTGACGCACCCTTTCGCTCCCGCATTCCCGGGGCTGCGGAGGCGCCACACATCACCATCGCCGGTGGTGGGCATTTCTTGCAGGAGGACCGCCCTGTCGAGGTTGCGGCGGCCATTTTGCAGGTTGTGTCACGCTGACGGCACCGCTGCGGCGGCCACATCCGTCGGCACCTGCTGATCAGCTGGCCGAGGGATCGGTCATCGGCAATGACGGGTCGCGGCTCCATTCCATGAGACTGCCGTCGTAGACCTGCACCGACGGATGATCAAACAATGCAAGCGCGAACGCCACCACGGTGGCGGCGATGGCGCCACCGCAGTAGGTGATCACCTGCTCGCGTTCGAATAGGCCGGCATCGGTGAGGTGTCGATGGATGGTTGCTGCGTCACGGAACGCGGCGGTTGGGCCGGCGAACAGTTGTGTGGACGGAAGATTCACCGCGCCGGTGATGTGGCCACGTCGTGGACCGTATCCGGGGTCGATGCCGGCAAAGTTGTCGGCGCTCAACGCGTCGATGACACAGGACGTCTGCGCGGTGAGTGCGTGGGTCACATCGGCTGCGTCAGCTCGTGCTGTCAGTCCGTCGGCGGTGATCTCGATATCCCCCATGGGTGTGGCCGGCAGCGGACCAGACGCCACCGGGTGCCCCTCGGCCAGCCAGCGCTCCATGCCACCGTGCAGAATCGCGACGTTCACACCCATGTGGTGCAGCGTCCACCATGCCCGCGTGCACCACATTGTGCCCTCGTCGATACCGGGTCGTGGTGTGCGTCCGACGAGTACCACACGGTCACCAGCGCACACCCCTGCGGCGTGCATGGCATCACGCACCTGATCGACACCGGGCCACATCCACGGCAGCGCGGCGTCGGGTGCCGACAACACACCGTGACCGGATCCGACATCGAAGAACACCGAGTTCGGCACCCGTTCAACCTCAACGCACCGCTCCAGAGCCGTGTTGTGCAGATCGGCGGTGAGTCGGGTGGTGACGTCGAGAATCCGCACGTTCGGGTCATCAAGGTGTTCAACCAGCCACGCCGGGTCAACCAAGTACTCGGGTCGGGCGAATTCCATTCGGTCCTCCTCGGGTCGTCACACGCCGTCACAGATGTGATGAGTCGGTGTCCTCCCGACAGTACCGAGCGGCGGGGCGGTGGCCGCTGTCGGCCACCACGCCACCCGCTCACCATGCCCATTGGCATGAGAGGCGACGCCGGGAATCGAACCCGGGTAAACGGATTTGCAGTCCGGTGCCTCAGCCACTCGGCCACGTCGCCAGGTACCGGACTCTATCGGGTGCCTTGCCCGGTGGCCCCTTGGCGGCGATGATGGATCGGTGCGTCCTTTTGTCGTTGCCGCGGTGATCAGTGCCGCGCTCCCCTGGGTTGTGTCGTGCGCGGCCGACGACGCCACGTTCGTGCCCCTCGATCCGTGCGAGCGCCGGGTTGCCGATGCTGCCGATGCCATCGAGCCAGATGATCAGGTGGCTCTCATGGACGAAGCGATCTTCTTGTGCGACGACCTCACCGGCATTGTGACCGCGGTCGCCGAACATCCCGGATTGCTCGGGGTGGACACGGTGACGTTCCTCGGTCGTCGATGCGCCCGCACAGAGCAGGCCGCCGTGGCGACATCACCGGTGTGCACCGACCCGCTTGTGCGAGCGGCCACCACCGGACCAGCCGATGACGGTGAGGGCCCCGTTGGCTATCTCGGACTTGCCCTCGATGACACCGAAGTGCTGATCGTGCCCGATGCGGACACCCCGTTCATCGACGGGCGCCCACAGGCGATTTCCGCGATTGTGGATCTCGCTGTCATCGAGGGATGTGCGGCGCTACTGACCGAACGCGACCGGTGGAGTGCCCGTGTCGGCGACGACGACGTCGGGCAAGAGGCATCGGTGTATGCACGTCACGCGAACGACCTGGCCACCTACCTCGGTTGCGGGTGAGCGTCACCGATGACGATCGCCACGACCTCGTCGGCGATCATCGCTGGGTGGCGATCATCAGTATCCACTTGGGGGTAGGCCGCATACACCGGGGCTCGTTCATCGAGGAGTGCGGTGATGATGGCCAGTGGGTCGCCACCAGCGAGGAGCGGTCGCCGCTCACCAGCGCGCGGGCCACCCACCCGGCGATAGATCACCTCGGCGGATGCGCGCAGCGCAACAACGTGACCGGTGCTCGACAACGCGTCGGCCGCCACCGGGTCGGTCATCAATCCACCACCGGTTGAAATCACCAGAGCTTGTAGCGCACCGAGTTCGACCGCGATCTCGCGTTCGATCGCCCGGAAACGTGCTTCGCCGCCATTGGCAAAGATGTCGCGGATCGGTCCGTGCCGTTCCTCGACCACCCGGTCGGTGTCGACGAAGGCGTAGCGCAGTCGGGCTGCGACCAAGCGCCCGACAGTCGACTTGCCGGTTGCCATGAACCCGGTGAGCACGACATTGCGTCCGTCGGCGGCGGCACGGGTCGTCATAGGACAAGGTTAGGAGAGCAGCCCCCCCAACGGGTGGCGTCGCTCACGTCACAGCGGCCAGAAAGGCCCGAAGCGCCACTACAACGTCATCGGGTCGCTGGGCATGCACGTCGTGGTGGGCGCCATCGCACACCACCGTGTGCACCGGAGCCGCGGCCACATCGGCCATGTCGGCCACCGCACCCCGTTTGTCGCCCATGCGCTCATCGTCGTCACCCGCGAGAATCATCAGCATCGGCGCGTGCACTCGGGATGCGGCATCGACCGGGTCATGGTCATACAGCCCACGCAGCACCGTCATGTGACGGTCAAACGTCAACCACGGCGCGATCGTGCCGTCGTCACGTACCTCAAAGTTGGCCATGGTGCCGGCTCGGCCTTCATCAGGCCAGTCCGATGCGAACTGTTCGAGCCGAGCCTGCATCTCGTGGGCAGGGATTCCCACGAGATGGGGTGGTGCAAGAGCAGCCGCGCAGTCGTCCCACGATGCGAATTGGCGCCGGAGGTTGATGAACCCTCCGTCGACGGCGACAACAGCGCTGACCCGACCGGGATGGCGAGCCGCGGCTTCAACAACCACGTTCCCACCCCAGGACTGCCCAACGAGTACGGCCTGTGACCACCCGAGTGCATCGAGTACACGTGCGACATCGTCAGCGACCGTTGCCATCTCGTAGCCGGTATCGGGCCGTGCTGAGCGTCCGTGACCCCGCTGGTCGATCGCCACCACATGGTGACCAGCGGCCGCTAGCCGACGACCGACGCCGTCCCACATCCGCGCATTCGATGCCAGTCCATGCACGGCCAACACCGGCGGCTCGGTGACGCTGTCGGGCATGTGGTCGCGGGCATTCAGCACGAGGCCGTCGCCAATGTCGATACTGCGGGGCTCACCTGGCCCTGCGATACCGACCTGATCGGTCACAACTCGACGGTGCGGCCACCGTCGGCACCGGACATGTGCGCAGCTTCAAGGACCGCCACCACATCACGGCTCTGTTCGGGCCGCACCGCCAGTTCTTCGCCCATCAGCAAGTGGTCAGCGAGATTGCGGTGGAATCCCCAGCCCGGGTGCGGCGCGGGCGGCAATGTGGATCGCACGAGCCCGTATCCGCTTTCGTACCGCGCCATCTCCAACTCCACCGGTGCTTCCGCATGATGGTGTTCACCACGCAGGTACCCGCGGCCGGGTTCCATGCGGTCGGCCGACAGCGGCCGGTAGTGACCTTCGACGGTGGCCTCGGTGCCCTGCACGTGAAACTTCGGGCGACGGATTCCTGCGAGATCGCTTTGCCGGAACGTGGCCTCACGACCATCAGCCCACACCATATGGACGCTGAGTTGATCGACGTTGGTCGTGTCGTGCCACACCCGGGTATGGGTCACACACGACACCCGCGCCGGTGCGGCACCGTAGAGCTGGCAGATCCAGTCGATGTGATGGGAGCCCCAGTCGTACACCGCTCCACCCGACACACTTTCTTCGGAGTGCCATGCGCGGCACGGATGATCGAAACCACCAACGAACGTTTCGATGTTGAACACCTCGCCCAGGTGCCCGCCGGCGACGAGGCGTTGCAGCGCCAGGTAATCGGTGTCCCAGCGTCGGCTCTGGTGCACGCTGAGCACGCGGTCGGCGGCCGCCGCGCGAGCGATCAGATCATCGGCGTCTGCGACATGCAGACACATCGGCTTCTCCACGATGACGTGGCGACCCGCGTCAAGACACTTACGCGCCAGATCGGCGTGCAACACGGGCGGGGTGGCGATGATGACCACCTCGACGTCGTCGTCGGCGAGCACATAATCGACATCGCGGTACACGGTGAGGTCGTCAAAGTCACCCTGAGCAGCCGCGAGACGATCTGGTGAGGTGTCAACGGCTGCGGCGAGGCGCAACCCATCGGTCTCGGTGCATGCGAGACCGTGGAGGTATCCCATTCCACCGAAGGGCCCATATCCCACCACGGCCACGCCATAGGGCGTCGCGCGCATGTCGTGACGCGCGAGGAGTAAGCGGTCGACATACCGGCCGAGCGTGGGGTGCGACCACAGCACATCTGCATCGTGAAGGCCAACCACGACCAGGCGGACCCCATCCATTTCGCGGACCGCAATCGTGGGCGTGTGAGAAAAGCGCACCGATGTTGTGGCGGCAACAGTTGCCGCATCACCGACTCGCAGCAGGTCGAGCGCGCCACGTACGGGAACCTCGGTATCGAGGCGCGCCGCCTCGTCACGGTCGGCGAGGGTGACAAACCATTCGGTATCGGGCAGTGCTGCTTCGCGACCTACACCGCAGAATTCGGCGAGTTCCCCGGTGGGACCGCCAAGAATTAGCACCGGGCGCGCATCGTCGAGTGCAGCGCGTACCGCTGCTACGTCGGCCCTCTCTGCATGCATCACGCAGATGCGCTCGTCGGACCGGGTTGTATTCATCACCATCATTCCACCGTAACCGGCACCGTGGTTGAACGCGAGCGCCAGGTGCTGCGCGCGTGAACACGGGTTCTGTTGAGAACAGGCCGTAGGGTCGTCATGTGACCGGAATCGACGGGTCCCCCGCCGTCGGTTCGTCGATCGATGATCGACTGGACCGCCGCGTACTTGGCACGGTGTTGTCGTGCGTGCTCGTGTTCTCCTCGTCGATGACCATCGTGTCGGCATCTCTGCCAACAATTGCCGACGACCTGAACTCCACCGAGGCGGTGCTGTCGTGGGCGGTGACCGGACTGTTCCTAGTAATGAGCGTGACCACACCGGTGATGGGTCGCCTCGGCGATGGCCGTGGACACCGACGCATCTTCTTAATGGGCACGGTGATTTTGGGTGTCGGCACGCTCGCCTGTGCCCTTGCACCTACCGCACATCTATTTGTAGCCGCGCGCATGGTGGTTGGTCTCGGCATTTCTGCAGCGATGCCAAACGGGTTGGCAATCATCATCGCCGCGCATTCAGATCACCGCCGCGCCGAAGCGCTCGGCTGGTTCCAGATGGTGATGACCGGCGCACCCGTTGTGGCACTGGTCATCGGCGGGCCCCTGATTGAAGCCTTCGGGTGGCGGTCGGTCTTCGCGGTTCTCTTCCCGCTGTCAATCATCGGCTTTTCGCTAGCCATACGCACCATTCCCCGCGACCCGCCGGACCAGACACCGGTGGCCATCGACGTTCCCGGTGCTCTCGCACTCGGTGCGGCCACCCTTGGTTTCTTGCTGTGCCTGCAATTTGGAGGTTCCGGCGGCTTTGGCCGGCCGTTGCCAATTGCGATGGCAGCATTGTGCGTGGGTGGCCTGCGGGTATTTGTAATGGTGGAACGCCGCGCCGACACTCCCCTGCTACGACTCGATTACTTCGGCCGACGCAACTTCGTTGGCCCATTGATCAATCATCCCCTCGGACAGTTCGCCTACATGGGTGGCTTTTTGATGGCGCCACTGATGCTCGACGAGTTGTTCGGTTACTCGGTCGGCGTTATTGCGTTGGTGTTGCTGTTCCGGCCCGCCGCGTTTTCGCTGTCGTCACCGCTTGGCGGACGCTGGTCGGCTCGGGTTGGTGAACGCACCATGTTGGCCGCCGGCACAGCGCTCATGGCTGCGTCGATGGTGACGTGGATCATCGCCGCGCTGCAGGTGTCGCTCACGCTGGTCATCATTGGCTTGACGTTGTCTGGTCTTGGCATGGGGGTGTCGTCGCCGTCGTTCCAGACCGCCATCACCGGAGCGGTGGATGCGCGTGATCTCGGTATTGCCAGCGGTATGGGCACCACCATGGTCAACATCGGGATCTTGAGCGGCATCCAGACCAGCTTCGTGATCCTCGGTGACGGTCGCGCGGCCGGCGACTTCGCCCGCACCTTCGTGGTCGGAGCCGTTGTGGCCGCCCTTGGCGGCATCGGCGCGCTGATGATGGATCGGCGCTGAACAGGTCAAACCGCGCTCCAACACCGAGACCCGGAGCGAGGGCTGCGACACTCGACGAATGATTCGCCTGCGCCAGGTCGCACTTGTGGCATCGGAACTCGACTCGGTCGTCGAGGCGCTCTGTAACGAACTCGGTCTTCGCGTCTGCTTTCGCGACCCCGGCGTGGGTGAATTCGGCCTTGTGAATGCCCTCATGGTGATCGGCGATCAGTTTTTGGAAGTTGTTGCACCCGCAACCGAGGGCACTACTGCGGGGCGCCTGTTGGAACGCCGTGGTGGCGATGGCGGCTACATGGTGCTGTTCGAAGTGGATGACCTCGATGAACGCATGGCAGCGGTGAGCGCTGCTGGTGTGCGCACGGTGTGGTCGGCCGATCTGCCCACAATCCGTGGCCGCCACCTCCACCCGCGCGATGTCGGCGGCGCGATCGTGTCGTTGGATGAACCATCCCCGGCTGGCTCGTGGACATGGGGCGGCCCCGACTGGAGAGCACACGTCGCTACCTCCGTGGTGTCGGCCATCGCCGGTGTGTCCGTCGCCGCGGTCGACCCCGCCGCAATGCACTCACGGTGGCGTGAACTCGGCATCGACCAGTCGGTGCGATTCACCACTGCCGGGTCACGCGGCGACGGGGTGGACGGCATCGATCTCGTCGCCAGCGACCGTTCCCGAGCCGGTGAGACGATGGCGATTGGTGGGGTGGAGATCCGACTGGTGTGAACGCGCCCTATGGTGGCATCACCGACGGGTGATGCATAACCCGAATGACGTCACACGTCGGCCCGCCATGTCGAGACGCATTTGTGGGCCGTCGTCGTAGGGGAATGTGCCGATACGCCGTTCCATCGGATGGTCGTTGCTGACCCTCCAGTTCGCTGTGACGTCATGACCCACAGCTCGAAGTCGTCGAACGAGTCGCCGTAGGTCCCGCGCACGGTAGAACGCGACATAGTCTCCGGCGGCCACCGAACCGGTCTCGCGGCAGCGACGCCAACGGGTGGTATCGAACTCGGTGGTGTGCACCGCCACACCACCGGGTCGCACGTGCTCCATGGCCGCCAGAACGAAATCACAGCCCGCCTCAGGACTGCCGAGGTGTTCGAAACAACATGACGACCACACCAGGTCGAACACACCGAGGTCTACAGGCAGCGCGGTCATGTCGACCGCACGAAACTGCACGCGCTCCGACAGAACATCCGGGGCGCAGATGTCTGGCCGTTGCACCGCAGCAAGGCTGGCTGCGTGTTGACCGGTATCTGCCCAGGCCGCCGCCGTCTCGGGGCTCTGGTCGGTGGCCAAGACCGTGGTGCCGGCGGCAGCGAATGCTGCCACGAGCGGCTCGGATCC
>JAFMNE010000004.1:75405-77436 GCA_017859395.1 Ilumatobacteraceae bacterium
GCTTGGGCATAGAACGCCCACATGCCAGCCAACGTCGCGAAGCGCCCCGTCGGCTCTGGATATGCCCAACCCGCGCGATGGGCAACAGCACCATCGCCGGCGACCACATCGCAATAGTGAGCAATGCCTTTCCACTCACAGAAGGAGCGATGGTCGCTGACGCGGACATATTGAGCGTTCACAAATTCCTCGGCCACGTAATAGGCCGGGGCCTGAGAGGTCTCGAGGATCCGCACAGCCCACGGGGCGTCAACGACCACGCAGTCGGCGTGCACAACGCGGATCCGCCACTCGACCCGTTCGAGACGTGGCGGACGCGGGTACTCCCACACGGACTCGATTATCTTCCCGTTGGGCGCAACGTCAGGCACATCAGGCATCGCGCCAGTCTCTCACCGACGCGCCACCACGGCTGTTTACTCCGATGGCATGTCCGCCACGAGCATGGCCTCAATGGAATCGAGGATGGCGTCAATTCCGCGCCAGAACGCCGTATCGCTCAACTCGGCGACATCTTCGTTGCCGAGTTTCTCCACCTCGGACGTACCGGCAGCGAATGATCGGTAGCGCAAAAGCCTCAACTCCATGTCCGAGCTTTGTGCTCCGCTATCAAGATTCACAGCACCGACAGTGAACGACTCAATCATTTGGTAGGCCAGAACGAGCGGCTCGCCCGACAGCCCGAGATCACGAAGAGCCAATACAACCAGACCACTCAACTGCATCGTGTTGGGTGCGTCACGGTTGCCGGCCCGGAGCATGTCCGCCATGTGCCCATTCAGCCTCGCGACATTGGGGTGCTCGAAGAAGGCCGAACGGTAGGCGGAGATGATGGCGCGAATCCGCTCCCGCGGCGACTGCGCCTCCGGATCCATGAGGGACAACGCCTTGCCAGCGACATGGTCGTACAAACTGCCGAGCAACGTGTCCTTGCTGCCGAAATAGCGGTACACCGTGGTGGCGTCGAGATCCAGCGCCTTGCCGAGCGAGCGGGTGGTCACAGCATCAGGCCCGAACTCGTCAGCAATAGCCAATGCCGCCTCAAGAAAGACGTCATGCGACGTTGACGGACGAGGAGTTGCCATGACCACAACCTAGTTGTGAGGGCGGCCATCGTCAGGCGATGACCACCCCCACAACGTGTTGATGGTTAGTTGCCGACCCACTCCCGCCGGCGGCTCGCGACCAGCAGCAGTGCACCCAGACCGACGATGACCAACCCGAGGGTGAAAGGCAAATCACGGCCAGTTGCCGGCAATTCAACCTCCGCCGCCGCATCAGTTGCTGCGGGATCCGTAATGCGAATCCCGAGCGACACCGTAAGGGTCTCACTCGCAGTGACCAAGGTGTGATCGCCAGCGAGAATTGACTCAGGCGCACTCAGCACCCGCGAGAAGTTTCCGTTCGCGTCCGCCGTCACCGATCCAAGGAGGTACGGCGTGGACATGAGCACCAATTCGGCCTCCTCGTTCGGTGGCAGGCCGTAGACGTACACAACCACCTCGTCGCCGCGCTCCATCTCAAGAATTTCAGCTCGGATGGTGTTGGGATTGCCGTCTTCATCACGCGAGGCATAGACCCCGGTGAACTCGGATGCCTCGGCCACAATGACATCTTCAATAGGTACGTTGGTGTCGTTGAAGAGGCCATCGATCTCGGCACCGGTATCGGTGTCGACGACCTCGAGGCCCGAGTCGCCCCCGGCTGCAGTATCGAGTCGTTCGATCAGCCCATCAGCAGCTTCTTGCAACTCACTGACCTGTTCTGCTGTGCGCTCTTCGGGCGCCACAGATCCAGCAGCATCATCAGCACCGGTGCTGGTCAGCGTGAGTTCGACTTCCTCACCGTTCACCATCATCTTGCCTGAACCCGGGGTGGCAGTGAGAGCTGCCTGATTCTCCTCGGTCACCAGCGTCGGTGTCGTGGACACCGTCTCTGGTTCAGTCGTCGCCGGTTCTGTCGACGTCGTCTCGCCTTGCTCGCCCGACTCAGCGGACTCACCCGACTCAGCAGACTCACCCGACTCAGCAG
>JAFMNE010000004.1:77576-93905 GCA_017859395.1 Ilumatobacteraceae bacterium
ACCGTCGCGCCCTGCGCTACCGCTGACGCCAAGGTCAGCACCGAGGTCGCACCAGAGTTCGCTACCCCAGAAACCGCCACCGCTGAACCACCGGCCGTCACCGTGAATGCACTGGTCGCCGGCACGTCAGCCGCCAACGCCTCATCGAACGTCAACGTCAATGCGGTGCCGTTCGCCGCCAAGGACGGAGCCGTACCTTCCGCGAGTTGCGGGGCTGTCCCATCAACAGTAGAGCCGTTGGTCACAGCCTGGTTCGTGAACGACGCAACCTCAATACCGGCGGCGTCCTGAAGACCGCCCGACTCCGGAGCCGTATACGACACCGTCACCGTCGCACCCTGCACCACAGTCGATGCCAACGTCAACACCCGTGACGCACCGGAGTTCGACACAAATGTCACCTCCTTCAACTCTCCGTCGACCGTGACCGTGAATGCACTGGTCGGCAGCTGCGTCACTGCCAACGCCTCATCGAACGTCAACGTCAATGCGGTGCCGTCCGACCCAATGGCAGCCCCATCGAGTTCCGGAGCCCTCTGCGGAGCAAACGTCGCCGTTGCCGTGAAATCTTGAACCTTATTGCCCGAGGTGTCCGTCCATCCAGGCTGGGCGTCGGTGGGCTTGGCGTAAATCAATTTGACGTCGCCCGATTCCCACGCCGTCGTTAGAGGCACCGTGATGGTTGATTCACTTGCAGTGGGCGTCCCAAAAGAGACTTCGACATCGCTCACGGTTACGCCTACAGAACCGCCGGGCTGCGCCTGTACCGATTCATCAAAGGTGACTGCGATGCTCCGGCGGTCTTCACTGACAACAGCGGACAGGAAATTTGGTGGTGTGCGGTCAATCTCAGAGTTGTTGGTTGCCGTGATACTAAAACTATCCACCAAAACATTTGGCGTGCCGATGAATTCCAAACCCGTTTCATTCAGTCCACTCGGAGCCGTGTAGGCCACGTTCACAACCTCATGATCGGCAATTTTATCGTCCTGGCTTGCATACTGGATTTGGATCGACACGGTACGGCCGCTGATGTTGACAGCGGCGCTGTTGCTATTGAGGTTCTCTGGCATACCTCCCACCTCCACCGCAAATTTTTGAGTGAGAAGATGTTCCATACCGTATGGAATACACGTACTACACACGTCCGCCTCAAACGTGAGGAGAATGGTGTAACCATCTGCTTGAACCGTGATATTGCTCGGATCGGTTGCAGAGTTGCCAGAAGTCGGTATCGGGCCGGACACTAAGACGCCGATCATCGCGGCGACCACGATCAGCATTCGTGCTGTTCGCGACCTGTAGTGCTTGTTAACAGGGGAATCTTGGCATTGCAGCAATTTCATCATCATTGATGACACTATCACAAATCATCATCAATGATGACGGCACACCTGGGCGAGGAGTCCAGAGCGTGTCCAATTGCCGATACCAGGAGCGGTGCCGATCCGGGTCACGTGCCACAACGCTGAGGAGTTGCCACCTGCGCAAGGGACACCCCACATCGCAGGTGGCCGGCGCGAGCCGCCGAAGGGTGCCGCGTGGAGTACCGCGTGGCGGGCAAACACATTCCAACTCTCAGAAGCAGAAGAACTGATTGGCGAACACGAGCAGCCGTTCTGGCCACAACCGCCCACCAAATACCGCACCGTGAGTGCGATGGCCCTCACGGCAACGCACGAGATACCGATAGTCGAGTGTTCTCCATGAACACCAGCCGCTGACAGCAACAGGACAACCTCGAACTCCGGCGGTGACGCTCTAAAAACGACGAAGACCCCCTCATTGAGGGGGTCTTCGCTATGGAGCGGACGACGGGATTCGAACCCGCGACCCTCACCTTGGCAAGGTGATGCTCTACCAGCTGAGCCACGTCCGCGTGTAAGAACACGATACCAACTGCGTGCGCAACGCACACGCGCTGGCATCAGTCACCGGAAAGGTCAACACGCAGGGTCAACACACCATCGGTGAGATCCCATGACGCGTCGCCGATGATGGCGAAATCCATGAAGTCGCGTTGTGCTTGCTCGATGAAGTTGCGTCGTTCGTCACCGGCGACCGGTGGCAGCGGGCGCTCTTTCACCGCCTTCGCGCGCTCTTTGAAGCGGGTGATCATCGCGTCGACATCGAGTTCTGCCATAGCTCTGACGCTACCGCGGCCGGGCCATCGCGGTCACGCCAGCGGTGGCTGATCGCCTGTGTGGGCGCCGTCAACCTGATCGACGTTGACCGCAGCATCTCCGCCAGCATCGGTGTCGACCATCACATCGTCGTTGCGGTGAATCTCGCGGTTACGTTCGTCACGTGTGGCATCGCGGTGCTCATCGGCGTCGCCCCCACCACGTCGCGACATCTCTTCCAGCACCGCCAGCGCCGGCGAATCAACCCGCGTCCCGCGCCATGTCCACACCGCGGTCAACACCGCGAGCACACCAACAGCGACCAGGCCGACAACCAACAACCACACGGTGACCGACGCCGACGTGTCGCCCGCTGCCATCACGGCGTCCACACCGGACAGCATCGCGGGTTGTGCCATCGCCCCAGTGTGCCACGCCGGCGACGACCCGGCATCGCCTCATGTGCCGCCTTGATGCTGAGGGCACCAGTAGGTGGAACGACCCGCCACCGTGTCATGGGCAAGTTCCGCACCATCGATGGGGCACACCGCGCCCGCGTGGCGTCGCACAGGACCAAGATCGCCGGTATGCGACCCTCCCTGCCGATCGAGAAGGTGCACAGTCGCCTCAATCGCTCGCGCCACAACACCGACATCAACTTCACCAATCGGCGTGCGTGGCGCCACCTCCGCCGCAGAGGCCACCTCGTCCGCGATGAGGTTGCCGATACCGGCGACCACCGTCTGGTCGAGCAGCACCGATTTCAGCGCACGACGCCGCCCCACGACATTCAAGGCATCGGCAATAGCTGCCGCCGGTGAATACAGATCCACGCCCACCTCCCCCACAATCGGATCTGCCACATAGCGGCTCCATCGACGCGGGTCGTTCACTCGCAACACACCACCATCGGCAAACGTCATCACCCACCGATCCCACGCGGGGTCGTCGCGACGAGCCCCATAGGCCAACTCGGCAATGGGAGCATCCCCGTCGACGATGAGACGGCCCGTCATCGCGAAGTGCATGCCGACCGACATTCGCTCGGTGTCGAGCACCACCACCTTGCCGTGGCGACGAGCATCGATCACCGTCGCTCCGACCAGCGCCGACATGCTGGCCGGATCGCCACATCGCGCATCAACCCACACCTGCGACACAGATCGACCGATCGCCCGCAACGCTGCACGGCGATACATCTCGGCCTCAATCCCTTCAGGCATGGCGCGACGTCACGTGGGCCGTGATGGGTGACCCGCTGCCGGGTCGTTGCGAACCTCATCGAGGAACTCCGCGATGGGCGTCCCGACTTGGTCGAGTTCCATCAAGAACGCGTCATGGCCGTGCGGCGAATCGATCTCCACGTATCGCGACGGAGCACCGACGGCTGCGAAGGCGTCGGCGATCTGGCGCTGCTGATACGCCGGGTACAACATGTCGCTCGAAATCCCGATCGACAGACACGGCATCGTCACATCGCGTAATGCACGAGTGGCCGATGAACGCCCACGCCCAATGTCGTGCAGATCCATTGCCTTGGAGATCACCAGATAACTGTTCGCATCGAAACGACGGGCCAGTTTCTCTCCGTGATATTGCAGATAGCTCTCCACCTGGAACTCCTGCCAGAGACCGAATCCGTCGCCACCTGGGCGCTCGACCATTCCACGTCCGAAACGCTCGGTGAACACATTGTCGCTACGGAACGTGACCTGTGCCACCTGGCGCGCCACCGCAAGGCCCTCGCCCGGGCCGTCACCTGGCGCTGCGTCGTAGTAGTCGCCGTCGCGCCACCGTGGATCGAGTGCGATCGAGCGGCGGCCGATCATGCCCCAGGCGATCTGTTGGGCGGTCGAATGCAGACACGTGGCAATCGGAATGACCGACGCGACACGGCGTCGATAGGTGGCTGCCCACTCAAGCGCCTGCATCCCTCCCATGGAGCCGCCAATCACCGAGGCCCAGCGGGCAACACCCAAGAATTCACCGAGCCGAGCCTGAGCACGCACCATATCGCGAATGGTCACCACCGGGAATCGTGGGCCGTAGCGACGCCCATCCGGGTCGGCGGGGTCGATCGACGCTGGCCCGGTCGAGCCTTGGCATCCGCCCAACACATTGGTGCACACAACGAAGAACCGGTTGGTGTCGATTGCGCGTCCCGGCCCGATCATCGCATCCCACCATCCCGGCGTGGGGTGTCCATCTTCGGCACGCCCCGCCGCATGGGAATCGCCAGTCCAGGCGTGACAGATCAGCACCGCATTCGACGCGGTCTCGTCCAGCTCACCCCAGGTTTCGTAGGCCAACGTGACCGGGCCGAGCGTCGCCCCGGAGTCAAGAGCGAACGGACGGTCGTCAGCAAAGGTGTGGAAGCGACGTCGACCAACTGGATCGCCGGGTTGCCATGCCCCGGTGACCGGCAGCGGTTCACTCATGTCATCGTCCTTTCCGTGCTGTCCACTCTGTTCCAGGGCGCTATTGCACCCTCAGCACTGCGCGCGGCACGCCGACGCGCCGGGTCGGACCGCCGGTTTGCCGGAACTCCGACCGCATCGCACATCGGTGCAGGCACCTTGGGGGCGTTCCCAGGTTGCCGGGCCCGTCGGACGGGCCGCTCGTAATGCTGCTGAGATGCTAGCGCGGGTGTGGGCTCAGAGCCGACACGCCGGGGTGCCACCGGGCAAGCGGTGCCGATTGCGCGCCACCCACCGATAGACCACGCCAGCGACCTGCACAACGCCGGGAGCCCCGAGGATGCGGCCCGGAACGGCCCACAGCCCGCCACGGTCACGCAACATCTGTGCCACAGCCCGTTCCGCCGAATGCACGACTCCGTGACGATCCACCCACTGCAGCGCAGTCGTGCACTGCTCGGCATCGAGGCCAAGCGCATCGAGGTCCAGATGTTGCCAGGCCGCCACCCGGCCCGGTCGCACCCGTCGACGCACCCACTGCGCGGTCGAGGTGCAAAACGCGCAATCGCCATCGAAGACCAGCACCGGCAGAGCGACCGGGTCACTCATCCAGCCACCTCACCGATCACCGGCTGCGCCGCCCGCATGCGCTGGTCGAAGCCAACCTCGTAGGGCAAGAAACCATTGCGGTCGGGGTACAGCAGTTGCACCACCGTCGGCGTGGCGCCATGTGCCCACATGACCGCGGTCGGGCACCACTGCTGCACCGCGTCAGTCGACATCGGCACGAACCGGCATCGCAGATCGTTGTCGAGCAAGCCCACGAGTTCCGCATCGACCGGAATCTGGGTGCCGCCGCGAAGCGCATCGACGACCAAACCAACGAGACCGCGCGCAGCCACCGGGGTGAGGCCGGCAACGAAGATCTCGGGAAAGCCACAGAGATCGCCAACGCCGACGGTATAGCCGTGAGCGGGAATCGGCGGCGTCACCGAGGCATCCGGCAGCACAGGTTCGAAGGCCCATCCGTCGGTTTCGATCATCCATTCGATTTTCTCGGTGTGCGGCAATTGGAACGAGGCAGGATCAACGGGTTCCATGGGGTCATCCTCGCAGCGATCGACTGGGCTGCCCACCCGTGCCCGCCTCGTCGTGCACACCGGCTCCGACATCGCTACCGTCGGAGGCGATGTACCGATTCGCGCTCACCCCACGGTGGATCGCTTTCCATCTGGTCATTGCCACCGCCGCTGTGGCGATGGTGAACCTCGGCCTGTGGCAGTTGCGTCGCCTTGACGAACGTCACGATTTCAACGCCACCGTGGAACAACGCTGGGACGCAGCCCCGGTCGATATTGCCGACCTGCTCCCTGCGGGTAGCACCAGCGACGACGCCGACCGCCACGAATGGCAATCCGTCACCGCTCGCGGCACGTACATCGACGACGAGACGATTCGGGTGGTGAACCGCTCGCAGAATGGCCGGGCGGGCGACAACCTCGTGGTGCCACTGCGCCTCGACGACGGCCGACTCCTGCTCGTCACCCGTGGGTTCGTGCCGTTGGGCCAGGACCCCTCCCCCGCCACCGACGGCGACGTGACGATCAGCGGGCAGTTGCGTGTGGAACGCGCCGCCGGTGCTCTCGCAGCCCGTGACCCTGCCAACGGGGAACTCACCGAGGTGCAGCGCATCGACATTGCACGACTCGCTGCACAGATGCCCGGTGACCTCGTGCCCGCCTGGGTGGACCTCACCGCATCTGCTCCACCTGAGGTCGGCCCGTGGCCCGAACCGGTGATTCGACCCGATCTCAGCGAAGGGTCACACCTCAGTTATGCGGTGCAGTGGTTCATCTTCTCGGTGGCCGCCATCGTTGGCTGGGTGGTGGCACTGCGCACCACCGCACGTCGCCGACATGCCGCAGCAGTGACCAGCAGCGCGGATCCCGGCTGAGCACACGTCAGTCTCCGATGTCACCCCGCCGCGGCGATCGCCGCGGCGACTCCTGCGGCATGTTGTGCCACATCGACCATTGGATTGCCTGCCGGCGTGGCGAGGAGCGCTGACGCGTCGGCCACAGCAACATTCGCCAGACCCCGGACCCGACCGTGACGACCGACAGTGCCTGCACACGCTGATGCGGCATGGCAATACACCGGCGAGGTCGTCGCGACCTGATGCATCACCCAGTCTGCGCCGCCGATCATTGACGAGTCGATGTCGTCGATCAGCGCGGCCACGTCGGGCAGGTCGATCAATGCGCGCGCCGCGTCGACAAGTGTGCACAACCGATGAAGATCATCTCCACGCAGCAGGTCGAATGCCACCACTGGCGCATCCGTTTCGGGGTCCAGACCCACCGTTCCTGCCGATGTTGGCGAGGTGAGTGCCGCAACCAGGCCGGCGGTGCGATGGTGCGGGTCGCCGAGGTCTTCGACCACCAGAATGCGTCCGTCACGTCGCCGCGACTCGACCGTGACGACCGGGAACGCGCCGTCGCCACCTCGCCCGTCACGCAACGCCAGGGGAATCGTGACGCTGGGATGGTCAACGAGATGTCGACCCCACACCGGCACCCCGGAACGCAACAAGATGAGCGGCGTCGCCAACGCGCCAGCGGCCAATACCACCTGATCAGCCTCGAGCACCTGGGCATCGGCAAGTTCCACACCGGCCGCACTGCCGGCATCGATCAGCACCCGCGACACCTCACCGGCCACCACCGACACCGTGTCGACAAGATCGTCGGCGGGCGTGCGGCGGAGCCCGTCAATGGCCGACAGCCGCACCGGTGCCGCCAGAGGGTCGGCCGCCAGCACAGCGGCGGACACCGGACCTATCTCTGCGGTGTCGACCATGCGCGTGGGCACCACATCATCCATCGGCCGATCCCACACCATGGCATTAATGGCCGCAGACCCTGCCCATCCGCGCCCCCGCGGATACGGCACCAGCGGCCCTCCTACGATGCGCTGCACCGGCGTCGACGCCACCCTGTCAACGGTGGAGGCCTCATGCAGATCCACGCTCGTTGGCGCAGCGGTCACCGGGGTCTCAGCGATCACCGTGACCTGGTGTCCGGCAGCAACGAGCCGTCGGGCCACGACTGCACCGCCGACACCGGCGCCGACAACGATTATTCGGCGCGCTGCAGCCATATCGCCATCCTGCCATGTCGGCTGCGCACCCGGCCGGCCACGAGCGCACCAACCCACTCACCTAGGCTCGTCGCATGGTGGACCACCCCGCACCTGACGGCCATTACTTCGATATGGAGAGTGCTGCCACCGGCGACATCTTCCGGCCAACGGCTCACGCCCGAGGCCCGTGGGACGCAGAGTCGTGTCACGCCGGCCCACCTACCGGTCTGCTCGCTCGCGCTGTCGAACACCTACTGCCCGACATGCGCTTGGCGCGTATCACCGTGGAACTCACCCGCCCCGTCCCGATGGCCGGGTTCACGATTGCTGCAGAGATCACCCGCCACGGCCGCTCGGTGGCGACAGCAACAGCACGCATCATCGATACCGATGATCGCGTCATCGTCACCGCCAACTCATCGCATCTCCGTGCCGATGGGCCCTTCGACCTGCCCACGCCGAATGTGCCGCACCCTGATATCGACGCCACCGTGGCCGACCAGTTCCCACTCACGGCGAGTCGCCATGGCCTCGATGCGTTCATGGGGTCCACCGCGGTCCGTACACCGGTCGACACCGGCCACGGGCGAGATGCTGATGGCCGGGCAACGATGTGGATGCGTACCGTGCCACTCCTCGCCACCGAGGAACCATCGCCGTTTCAGGCAATCTGTCCGCTGGCGGACTGTGGCAACGCCATCGGCCGCAATGCCGAACCCACCGAGGTGGCGTTCATGAATACCGACCTCAGTATCCACCTCCACCGCGCACCTGTTGGCGCGTGGTTCGCCAGCAGGGCGCTATCGCACTGGAACGCCGACGGCATCGGCATGAGCGACGCCGAACTGTTCGACGCGGCCGGGCCAGTGGGCCGGGCGGTACAGACACTGCTGATCAGGCCCGCGGGCTGACTCAGGCGAGTTTTTCGACAAACGACTCGAGTTGACGCAGATTGCGGCACTCGTACACGCCGTCGGTGTGTCGGCCGTACTCGCCAACGATTGAGTCCCCGGTATTCCAGTAGGAGCGCGGCTCGGGATTCAGCCAGTACACGTGGCGAGCAACACCGGCCATTTCCTTCACCACCCATGCCTGGCTGGCGTGGTAGTTGTTGCGCGCATCGCCAAGGAGCAGCACCGTCGTCTTCGGACCCACGTCTTTGCCGTAGCGCTCCCAGAACACCTCGAAAGCATGGCCATAGTCGGAGTGTCCATCGACCCACACCACATCGGCTTCGGTGTTCACTCGATGAATCGCCTCGGTGATGTCTTCGGTGGACTTGAAGTAGTCAGTAACTTCGTCGATGCCGTCGATGAACACGAACGACCGCACTTTCGAGAACTGACCAGAGATGGCGTACACCAACATCAGCGTGAATCGGGCGAAGGCGGCGACCGAACCTGAGATGTCGGCCACCACCATCAACTCTGGTTTGGCGGGCCGTGGGAACTTGAACTTGGGTTCGGCAGGCACACCGCCATAGCTGAGCGAATGCCGCACCGTCGAGCGGAAATCGAGAGGACCACGTCGTTGGTGTTTACGTTTGCGGGCAAGTCGCGCCGCGAGTTTCCGAGTGAGCGGTTGCAGGGCTTTGCGCAACGACTGCATCTCGTCGCGAGAGGCATGCATGAACTCCACATCCTCGGGCAACGGTTTACGCAGGGTCTTCGCCATCGCCTCCGCGCCACGGTCGGCCACGAGCCGGCGGCGAATCTCGGCCTCGACCTCGGCTTTGAACTCGGCGATCCGGTGTTCGAACTCTTCGCGTTCTAGCCGCTGTTCCAACGTGGTGCTCGGCGCCACCGACTGCTGGGCGGCGGCTTCCATCATCTTGTCAAGCATGCCGTCGAGATCAAGATTTCTGAGGGTGCGATACAGGTAGTAGGTGCCACCGACGGGTCGTCCCGGCTCCATCCCAGCAAAGCGCTGCACCGCTTGACGTGCCAGCGCTCGCATCAGTGCCTGATCGCCCTGCATCAGCGACTGCATCAACAGATGCGCGATCTCTTCGGGGGTGAGAGCGTCGAGGCTGCCCGCTCCCCCGCGACCATCACCGGACTGTGATGCGTCTTGCATCTCACGCCACAACTCATCGAGATCGCCCTCGGTGGCTTCACCGTCGCGGTCGAGTGCGTACTCAGGTCCGCGCAGGCTGAAATACACCTCGAAAATCGTCTCGAACGTGCGCCAGTGCGCCTGGTTCTTGATGAGCGACGCCGCCAGGGCGTACTTGAACGCTTCACGATCTTCGATCGGAATATGCCGCACGGCCTCCATCGCATCGAGGTTCTCCGTGAGGCTGACCGGCAGGCCTGCCTCACGCAACTGCCCAACGAACCCGCCGAGCAGGTCGAGCATGCCGCGCTGTTCGGTGGCGCTCACTCGTCGACCGAGAGCTCCTTCGCCGCCTTGGCGATATCGGTCTGGTACTTCAACAAGATGTGAAGGGTTTCTTTAGCGATCTCTTCGTCGATGGTCTCGATGTTCAACAACATCAGAGTCCGCGCCCAGTCGAGGGTTTCCGACACGCTCGGTGCCTTCTTCAGATCCATCGAACGAATCGACCGGACGACGCGGGCGATCTGATCGGCCAGGTTCTCGGTGATGTCGGGCACCTTGGCGAGCACAATCTCACGCTCACGCTCCATCGACGGATAGTCCACGTGCAGATACAGACACCGGCGCTTCAAGGCTTCGGACAGTTCGCGCGTGTTGTTCGACGTGAGGAACACCAACGGAATTTGCTTTGCCTCAATCGTGCCCAGCTCGGGGATCGACACCTGATAGTCGGACAAGATCTCCAGCAGCAATGCCTCGGTTTCGACCTCGACGCGGTCGACCTCGTCGATCAGCAACACCACCGGGTCGTCGGCGGTGATCGCCTCGAGCAACGGGCGGGTCAACAAGAACTCGTCAGAGAAGATGTCGTCGTGCAACTCGGTCCAGGAGTCCGAGCCGCGATCAGCCTGAATTCGCAGCAACTGCTTCTTGTAGTTCCACTCGAACAATGCTTTGGACTCGTCCAAGCCCTCGTAACACTGCAGGCGCACCAGACGCGCCCCGGTCAACTCAGCGATTGACTTCGCCAACTGTGTTTTGCCGGTGCCGGCCGGGCCCTCCACCAACACCGGCTTGCCGAGCCGATCCGCGAGATAGGCGACGCCGGCAATGCCGTCATCGGCGAGGTAATCGAGATCGCGCAGACCGTCACGCACCATCTGCACGCTCTCGAAACGTTGGACCTGTTCAGAAGCCATCGACACGACGCTACCGGCCACCTCCCCAACCGCCAGAATCGACCCGCGGATCACGCAGATTTCATCGAGCGCTCGTTGTGCTCCGGCGTGGCCTGCCTTAGCGTGCCCCGCCGTGTCCGCGGCCGATGCGCCCATTGACGACGACGTCATCATCGCCGTGGCTGTCACGCCTCAACGTCTCGCGTGGGGCACCTGGGCATTGTTCACTGGCATGTCAATCCTGCTGGCCGGCATGGGCCTGTTCGCCACCCTCGTGGCCGTCCGTGCCGAAGTAGAAGGATTCGGCACCGTCGTGATCGGCACGATGAGCGCCGCCTACTACACCGGCTTCATGGTCGGCAGTCGCATCACATTGCGCTTCCTCGGACAGGTCGGCCACATCCGTGTGTGGGCGGCGCTGGCCTCGGTGCTTGCGGTAGTGATTCTGCTTGCCGGGGTGGCGGTGCATCCGGTGTTGTGGGTAGTCATGCGTCTGGTTGCAGGCAGTTGCATCTCTGGGCAATACATCGTCGCCGAGAGTTGGCTGCACCAACTCGCCACGAACACCACTCGTGGACGACTTCTCGCGGTCTACGGAACGCTCACCGTGGTCACCTATGCCGCGGGCCAATTGCTCGTCGGAACGGTGGATGTGGGTGGGCGCGGCGGCTTCACATTTGCGGCCATCTTGCTCGCTGCCGCAGTGGTGCCCGTCACATTGTCGGTCGAGGCCACACCACCACCCATCGTCGTCCCCGAGCGCATGCCGCTTCGTCGCATGTGGTCCATCGCCCCCACCGGCATGACCTCGACATTTGCCATTGGTGTGATCACCGGTGGCGCACTCGCGTTCGCACCGGTCTACGCCCAACGCGCCGGCCTCGGCCTGGTCGCCGTCGGTGCATTCGCAGCGGTGCCAGCACTCGGCAGTTTGCTCCTGCAGATTCCAATGGCGGCGCTGTCGGATCGCACCGACCGTCGTGTGGTTGGAGTAGCTGCTGCAGTTGTCGCCACTGGCCTTGGCGCCCTGCTCGCGAGTGTTGGCGCAGACTCCCTGCTCGGCTTCGTGGCCATGGGGCTCATCGGCGGGGTGCTCTTCACCTTGCAAACCATCGCGGGCGCATACACCAATGATGTGATCCCCACCGAACAGATGAATTCTGTAGCCGCCCAATTGGTGTTGCTCCTTGGCGCCGGCGCCGGATGCGGGCCGCTGATCACCGGTATCGCGATGGCGACCGGCGGATCAGGCGCCTATGCGGCCACCATCGCGGCTGGCAGCGCAACTCTCGCGCTGTATCTCCTGGTGCGCATCATTCAGCACCCGTCGGCGACGCGCGCCATCCCTCGCAACGCGGTGGCGGTCATCGGGCGTTTGTACTACGTGCCCGCCACCGCCGCGAGCCTCGGTCGGCGGATTCGTCTGCGCCGTTCACGGCGCTGATCACCCTACGATGCAGCCGTGGCACGGCATCGCGACCTTGACCGCCGGCTCGAATTACTCGACGCCGTGGTGCATCACCTCGGCCAACGGGGCGTGTCGGGTGTGTCGGTTCGCGGCATCGCCCGCGACCTCGGACTGAATCCCAATGCCCTCGCTCATCACTTCGGCGGACGGGTGGAGTTGCTGCGCGCCGCCCTCGACCGTGCACTACAGATTCAACTCGCCGTGCAAGACCGCCAAGAACAACGTCGGCCGCACCGCTCCGAAGCAGAGCGAATCCGGTCATGGTGGCGCTGGACCACATCATCCCCAGACCACCTTGCAACCGTGCGCATCGCGGTTGAAGTGGCCACGCTGCCACCCGGCCAATTTCCGGTACGCCCCGACGGCGTGCGTTTCGCCTGGCAGGTGGGCATGCGGGAGCGGTTGCGCATCCGTGGGCTAGATCGTCGCACCGCCGAGAGCGAGTTTGCACGGATGACCGCGATCGCAACAGGCCTTGTCGTCGAAATGGCAGTTCCGGGGAGTCGGCGTCGGCTGAGCGAGGTGCTGGAATCCACAGTGATCGACCTCGAAGCGCGGCTGGCAGCGGCTGAAGCGGCCGCAGCCGCACGCCCGGGTAGGTCAGATCTGTGGCCAGCTAG
This sequence comes from Ilumatobacteraceae bacterium, assembly GCA_017859395.1. Taxonomy (GTDB): domain Bacteria; phylum Actinomycetota; class Acidimicrobiia; order Acidimicrobiales; family Ilumatobacteraceae; genus Casp-actino5. The sequence goes on from JAFMNE010000004.1 coordinate 90,582, forward strand.
CCCCGATGATGCCGGGATATCGAACAATGTCGGTCGTCATGCCGCCGGCTGACAGGCGCGCACATCCACACAACTGCCATGCGGGCGTACACCCATTAGCCGCCACACGGAGATGGCCGGCCCCGCAGGGCCGGCCATCGAACCGTGTGATGTGGGGCATCGCCCCAATTCAGTTGTGAATCAGGCAGCAGCCAAACCGGCGGCGATCCACTCGTCCACCAGTGCCCGGTTGTCCTCAATCCACTGAGCGGCGAGTTCCTCGACATCGGCACCGTCACCCATGTCGACGTTCATCAACGACACATCGATGACGTCCATCTGGAAGGCCTCGAGCACCGCAGCAACTGCCGGGTTGGCAGCAAGGAAGTCGTTGTTCGCGGTCGCCTGAATGTCGGCAGCCACCCACCCGAGGGTGCAGACGCCATCTACCGAGCCTGGGCACTTATCGGCTCCAATGGAGGCGGTTCCGGGACGCTGGTCGTGTGCTTCGCCACCCTCGGCCCCGGTTGGGTTCGAATCGTCGATGACGTCCTCCACGCTCAACCACAGAACGTTGTCACCGGGGCGCATCTGGGTGATGTACGCGCTCGGAGTCCATGTGTAGATGATGGCTGGCTCGCCAGCATCAGCCTTGGTTGCTGCCTCGGCGAACTGAGCGTCGTACCCAGCAATCGTCTGCTGAATGTTCTCCCAGCCCGAGAATGCAACCTGACTCTGGATGATGTCGTCGCAGGTCCAGCTCTCCTGACACCCGTAGATATCAGCGATGCCGTTACCCGGAACAGGGTCTTGGGCGTCATAGGCCGCGATGGCATCGGCGTTGGTGTTGAAATCATCCAACGACGTAATGCCGTATTCCTCGGCGAACGTCTTCGTGATGAGGTAGCCCTGCAGACCACCAGCCATCATCATCTCACCGATTGCGCTGACGTGATCTCCCACCAGGGAGCCGTCTGGCAGGTCATTCGCGAGCCACGAGTTGTGACCGGGGTACCAGCTGTTGATCCAGAAATCGGCGTCGCCCTGAGCCATCGCGATGTACGCGTTGGCTGGGCCGAGCTCAATATCTTTGGGATCGGACACGTCGTAACCCAGCTCTTGCAGCACGGCGCGGATGACGTAGGCGTTCGGGTCCTCGGTAGACCAGTCGGCCTTGGCCATGGTGATCGACACGCCCTCGCCCGGCATGGCGGCCGGCTCTTCAGCGGGCTCCTCTGCCGGCTCTTCGGCCGGAGCCTCAGCGGGCTCCTCTGCCGGCTCTTCGGCCGGAGCCTCAGCAGGCTCTTCAGCGGGTTCCTCGGCCGGAGCCTCTGCAGGAGCCTCCGCCGCCGGCTCTTCAGCGGCGTCGTCGTCACCCCCACAGGCTGCGAGCACGAGGCTGAACGCCGCGAATGATGCGACAAGCGTTCTGCTTCTCTTGGTCATATTGAACCCCTCCTTCGGGTTTCTGTGTTGGTCACGCCGTGACAGTTCACGCTGCTCACGAAGCGACTCCTGCTGTTTCCGTATCAGGGAGTGCAGAAGCCCCTCCTGACACAGACTCCGGCGGGGTCAACTCTGCGGTGACCTCGCCATACACCTTCACTCGCTCGAATCCGCGAACGACCGAACCGCCCGCCGACACCAAGAAAAGACCAGCGAACATTGCGAACATCGCACCCACACCGCTGAAGTAGTTGCGATCCGCAACGCGGACGAGGGTTGCCACGTATGCCACGGACATCGCCGTTACACCGAGGCCGAGCCCCATTGCCACAACTCCACCAATCCAACGACGACGGTCTCCCATGCCGGAGACCCCGGCGGCGACAGCGGCACCTAATGCCGCACCGATGCTGAGAACGACCGCCCATACGCCAAAACCAGTCCCATCCCGTGACATTCCGTCGAGAACGATCCGCTCATCCTGCTGAGCCTTCGCCCGGACTACTTGAATCTCCGTCGCGGCAACACCAGGGTCCATCTCACCCGAGGCAGCGAGAGCCTTAATGTCATCAATTTCAGCTTCGATCTCGGGCGTCATCACCACGCCACCACGCTCATCGAGATGCCACATCGACAGCATCGAGACAAACGCCACCAGAACGGCAGTAACCCCCAAGAGGACCGGCCCAACCATCACTCGTTGACGTAGCGGCCGTCGCGGCCCATACGGCCCAGTTGCGACCCAACCGAGGCCCGCCACCGCGGCGACTAACGCACCGAAGAGCGCCAGCCATGCGCCAACACCCGGGCTATACCCCGTCGCGAGGTCGCTCGGGCGACCGACCAGGTACGACCCAACGGTGATCAGCATCGCGGTGGCTGCGAGTGCCGCACCATCGGCTGACAGCCACCGATGTCCAGTTCGACCAGCAAGGGTCACGAGCGCGGCAAGTATGACGACGCCAGCAAACAGCGCGGCAATGATGCTGAACCACGATCCGCCCTCTGCTGCAAGCGCCCCGTAATCACCGACCAACTCGGCGTCATCACGACGGGCATACGAACTGAACGGCGCCCCTCCAGAGGCCCACGTGAGCAACAGCGACACCAATACGATCACCGCGCCGGTGGCGCTGGCCATGATCAAGGATCGCTCACGCGAACTCATCGGCGCGATCGCCCCATCGGTGGTCGACGCATCCGGCGCGGGTGCGGCCGCCGGATTGAAGTCCGGGTCGCTCAACAGTTCCTCCGGCCGTGAACGTGCCTTCCATGCTGTGCTCATACGGCTGAACAGGTTCTTCGAGCCCGCTTCGGTCTGGGAGATCCGGTCGAGGATCACCGCCAACAAGAAAAAGCCAAGGCCGGCGGCCGCGGCAAGGTTCACATCCTGCTGACCGAGCGCTCGGAACAACAGTGCACCCAATCCGCCGGCACCCAAAATGGCCGCGATACCCAACATGGAGAACGCCAGCAGCAATGTCTGGTTGATGCCAGTCATGATCGCTGGGCGCGCAAGCGGCAACTGCACATCGCGCAGCACCCGCAGTTCGGTGGCGCCATAAGCCCGGCTTGCCTCCACCACGTCCTCGGGAACACCTCGAATGCCGAGGTTCGTGAGTCGAATCAGCGGCGGTAAGGCGAACACCATCGTGGCCATGGTCGCCGACACCCGACCAACGCCCCAGAAATACACGAAGGGGAGCAGGTACACAAAGGCGTGAATGACCTGCATGGCGTCAAGAGTGGGGCGCATCACCTTCCACACACCATCGAAACGCCCCGACAGGATCCCGAGCGGTATGCCAATGACCACGCAGACGATCACCGCCACAACGATGAACCCGATGGTGCGCGCGGTCTGCACCCAGAATTCTTGGCCGAGCAAACCGCACACGA